>JAJRTK010000021.1 GCA_024278345.1 bacterium
GAACCCAGAACCAGGAACCCACATGCACCGCTTTTTCAATACCGCCGGACCCTGTGACCCGAAAAAACATTACATGCTCCCGCCGGAACGCCGGATCCCCGGTGTCCACCGCCTCATCGATCAAGAACTCTACTTCGTCATCCACGCGCCACGGCAGGTGGGTAAGACCACCTGTTTCCGCACCCTCGCACAAACTCTCACCGCCGAGGGAAACTACGCCGCCCTCCACGCAAGTTGTGAAATGGCCCAGGCCATGGGAAAAAACATCGAGGGAGCCGTCCAGGCCATCGTCGAAGCCCTCCTGAAAGAAGCGCGGCTCCAACTTCCCAACGAACTTCGACCCCCAAAAGTCCCCCACGTGAGTTCCGCCACCCGCTTGAACCTCTTCCTGGCACAGTGGGCGGAAACCTGCCCTTTGCCCGTCGTCCTCTTCCTGGACGAAATCGACGCTCTTTTGGACGAAAGCCTCGTCTCCGTCCTCCGCCAGCTCCGGGACGGCTACATGAGCAGACCCGGCGCCTTCCCACAGTCCGTCGCCCTCATCGGACTCCGCGACGTCCGCGACTACAAGGTCTCCATCCGGCCCAAAACCGCCAGCCTCGGCACCTCTTCACCCTTCAACATCAAGGTCGACTCCATCACCATCCGCAACTTCACACAAGACGAAGTCGCCGAACTCTACCTCCAGCACACCGAAGAAACCGGCCAAACCTTCACCGATGAAGCCCTGGAAATGGCTTGGGACTTGACCCGCGGTCAGCCCTGGCTCGTCAACGCCCTGGCCCGCCTGGTCGTGGAAAAGGATGTCGCCGACCGCCACACACCCATCACCGCCGCTCACATCGAGGCCGCCAAGGAAGCCATCATCCAGCGCCGCGACACACACCTCGACTCCCTCGTCCACAAGCTCCGCGAGCCACGCGTCCGCCGCATTATCGAACCCATCCTCGCTGGCGAGCTACTCCTGGGGGAACGCCTCGACGACGACCTCGCATACGTCGAAGACTTGGGACTCATCCAACGACACGACGGCGGCTACGTGCATATCGCAAATCCCATCTACCAGGAAGTGCTTCCCCGCACCCTGGCCTATTCCATCCAAGGCAACATCCCAAATCCCACCGCATGGTATATCAAAGAGGACGGCTCCCTCGACATTGACGCTCTCCTCAGCGCATTCCTCTCCTTCTGGAAGCAGCACGGCGAGCCTCTCATGGCCGCGCAGCCCTACCACGAGATCGCTCCACACCTCGTCCTCATGGCCTTCCTACAGCGCATCGTCAACGGCGGCGGCACCATCGACCGCGAATACGCCGTCGCCTCCGGCAGGATGGACCTCTGCATCCGCTGGCCTCACCCAAGAAGACTCCAGCTCGAAGCCCTGGAGATCAAGGTCTGGAAACCCAAAAGACCCGACCCACTCCACGAAGGCCTCCGGCAGCTCACCCGCTACCTCCAAAGACTCGAACTGGACCACGGAGTCCTCGCACTCTTCGACCGAAGACCCCAGGCCCCACCCATCGAGGAGCGCTCCAAGATGCAACCGCTGACCCACGACGGTAGGCAAATCATCCTGCTACGCCTCTAAAACCCAGAACCCAAAACCAGGAACCCAAAACCCAGAACCAGGAACCCAGAACCCAAAACCAGGAACCCAGAACCAGGAACCCAGAACCAGGAACCCAAAACCCAGAACCCACTTTCCCAGCGTTCGCTTTACCGCGGTTCGGCGCCGCAACGTGCCGCAACGTTCATGGCCTGTTCATGGGCCGCCGGGGTCGGCGCCGTAGCCTGCCTCGATGGTCCGCGTCCCCTTCGGGGCGGCGCCCGCGATCCAGGCCCGTTCTTGGTCTTGTCGATGCCGGTCCAGCCTTGTCCATGGGAACTCGCCAAGCGGTTCAGGCAACTGTTCGGACTCGTCATGGCGACAAGATACAAGGGGTAGCCGTCGTTTGCGGGCTTCAGATGCGAGTTGGGCGCCAACAGGGCTGTGGGTGGATTGCCGCCGCGCCATGGTTGAGGGCTTCGGGGCGGAGTCATGGGTGGCGAAAAGCGGACGGCAGCGGCCGGATGGCCGCTGATGGGAGCGGAACGCAGCATGCATGGGAGTTCCTGAGAGCGGGAAAAAATGGACGAATCATCATTGTCAAATGTACACTTCCTGCATCGCTTATTTTTCCGAGCAGCAGATCACAAGAGTTTCGGGGGTGCGAGAAAGGTGGGATGCTCATGACGAAGATCCTTGTCGTCCTGGATATTCCGGGGATCAAGAACTATGTCTTCAGCTCCAACGTGTTGCGCGAGATCCAAGGCGCCAGCGCTTTGATCGATCATTTCAGCAGGTGGGAGACGGAGCCCCTACTGCGAGACTGGTTCGCGCAACATTGTTGTGGGAATTCCGTCAGTGAAGGCTCGGCGGCGGTGGAGGTGGAAAAGATCTTCGCCAACGCCGGCGGCGGTCAGTTCCTGGTCCGGAACTCGCCTGGCGAAGCCGAGGTGCGCGGGGCGCTTCTTCACGTGGCGCGCGAACTCCGGCACCGGTCCCAGGGCGGTCTGTTTCTGAACTTCGGGATGGCGCGGGTCTCGGATGAAGAGGACGGCTACCGCAAAGCCTTGGACCAGGCCCACCTCCGCATGCGGCGGCGCAGGAAGTCGGCGCCGAGAACCGGGGTTGCGGCCACCTGGCCCCTCGCGCGGGAATGCGACAGCCTGGCCTGCGAACCGGCCAGTCTCCTGGTGGATATGGAGGGCGTAACCGTGGGCGAGGGAGCCCAGCTTTCCGAAAGCGATCCGGAGACTCGATGGCTCTCCATGGTGGCTTACGGGAAGTTGGAAGCCGCCCGTTGGGCGCGGGGCCGCGACGAGAAGAACCTCTGGGCCGAATTCAGGAGAGAGACGGGGAAGACTCCCGCGTACAGCCTGGAAAGCCTGGGCAAGAGTGCCCGGCGCACCGGGTATGTGGGCATCCTTTATGCCGACGGCAACAGCATGGGCAAGGTCGTGCGGAGTATCCCCGATCCGGCGAGCTACCGCGCTTTCTCCGACATCGTGGACAACGCTATCCGAAAGAGCGCCTACACTTTGATCAAGGATCTGACCCTCAAGGCCTTCCCCCTGCTCCTGGGAGGTGACGACCTGGTCATGATCGTGGCGGCGGATCGGGCCTTGGAATTTGCCGCGCGACTGCCCGGCGAGTTCCAGCGCCGCTCCAAGGACGGGATCGCCGCCTCCGGAACAGACTGGCTCAGGAAGCGTTGCCCCGACGGGTTTTCCCTCTCCATCGGCGTCGCTTTCGGTCGGGCCAGCCACCCGTTCCACCTTTTGCTCCACCAGGCAGAACAGCTCTTGAAAAGCGCCAAACGCGACGCGCTGTCGGAAGCGGAGCCCACGAAGAAGGCCAGGATCGATTTCCACCTGACCCAGAGTTCCTCCACCCGGGAACTCCAGGCTTTGCGGCGGCAGGAATGGAGGTTCACCGAAACGATTCCCACTCCGGGAGGAAGCCGGGTCATATCCTGCTCCCGGACCTTTCGGCCCTACTCCCCGGAGAGCCTCCGGGCACTATTGGACTGCACCCAGAGACTCCGGGAGGAGAAACTGCCGCGGAACAAGGCCAGCGCCATGGCCGAGGCCGCGTGGAGCGATTCCCTCCTGCAAGCCGAGATCCTGGCCCTGGAGAACATCGGGCGTCTGAAACCCAAACACAGAAAGATCCTCGTCGACCTGGAGAAAAAACTCCGATGCTCGGAAACCCCACCCTTCCATGTCATCCCGGATTCCCAGGAACGCCGGGCGTTCGCCATCGATCTCCAGGAGTGCCTCTCCCTGCAGAGTACGGCCGTGGAGGAAGACGAGGATGCCACGACCGACAAAACACCGGTCGCGGCAGAACACGGTCGTGAAGGAGGGGGATGATCCAACGACGGGATGACACACCAATCTCCGGGCCTCCGGCGCCGAGCCTCGAAAACCACTCCGCGAAGCGCGACCGGTCTCCTTCACAAGAACTCACCATGGGAAACGAGCCATGCCTGACCTCGAACTTTCCTATCGACTGCAACTGATGGGCCGATGGCACTTCGGAAGCGGCCTGGAACGCGGCACCCTGGACCGGGCGATCCTTCGGGATGGCCGAGGCGTGCCGTACATTCCTGGTTCTCACCTCAAGGGCCGGCTCCGGGAGGCGGTCGAGTGGATCTGCCGCATCCTGAAGCTTCCGGTCTTCGAGCCTCACTCGCTGGACGACGAGAGCGCCCGCAGGTTCGCCCTGCCCCAAGCCTCCGGCAACCCCGTGGAGCGCCTCTTCGGGGCCCGCGACCGGGAGGGCTCCCTGATCGTCGGCCACGCCCACCCAGACGGAACCCGCGCCCAAAAGCTTCTGGCGTCTCCAGACGCTCTCCTGCCTCTCCGGCGCGTATCCATGGACCGCGGCCTGGGCCGCGCCCGGGACCGGCGGCTCTTTTACACCGAATACGGCTACGGCTTGCCTTCTCAGCCTGCGGGTGCCGCCGTCACGGAGGACACCGCCACCGCGCCCTCCGTCACCTTCCGCGGCCGCATCCTGGCCCGCCACGTGCCACAACGCCTCCCCACCATCGGCGAGCCCCTCTTCTCCGGCTGGGAGCCCGGCTGGCCGCTGGATTGGTCCATCCTCGCGGCCTCTCTCCTGGCCCTCGAACGGGTGGGCGGCGACGTGAGCACCGGCGCCGGTGCCTGCGAAATCGACCTCGAAAACACGCGATGGCGCCCCGAAAAAGGCCGGGAATGGAAGAGCCTGGACAATCCTCATCGACTCCTGAAGCCCCTGGAGTCCCTGGGTTGCTTCCCCCTCTTCCAGATGGCCGAACCGGGTTCCCACGGCGCCGAGTCCCGTCTCCCAAGCTTCCTCCAATTCGCCAAGGACGACCTAGGCTGCTCCCTGGAATCCATCGACCAACAAGCGGAATGGAGAGACGACTGGAGCATGGCCCTGGAATACTTTGATGAGACATCCGCATAGGAGCCCAACCATGACCCTGCAGCCCTTGGAACTGAAAGCGACACTCCTGGAACCGGTGGCCATCCGGGCCAACCGCCAGTCCACGCGCTCGGAAGGCCTGGCCTGGATTCCCGGCTCCACCCTCCTGGGTGCCCTGGCCCACGCCTACCTCCGCTGGGCCGGCGCCCCGGACGACGACGGATTCCAAATCCTGTTCCAGGACGAGAACCACTGCCGCTGGGGCTCCCTCCGGACCGGGATCTACCAGCCACCGGCCACCGCCGCAAGCTGCAAGCGGTTCCCCGGCATCTCCGGCGCCACCACCTCGAAAAGCGGCGCCACGCCACCCGCCGACTCCGAGGCCCACGGCATCCACGACCTGCTCCTGGCCGAGCTCCTGGCCCTCCGGAAACCGGAAGACGCCCCCACAGCGATTCTCTGCCGCTGCGGAGAACCCCTCAAGCCCTATCGATCCCCGCTCCTCACCACCTCTTCAAAAAAAGGCGGCCTCCAGTTCGCAGCACCAGCACAACCCGTCCGACGAACACGCCTCCACGTGGGCATCCTCAGGACCACTTCCACCGCGGCCAAGCAGATCCTCTTCTCCGAGGAAACCCTCGACTGCTGGATCAAAACCGGGGCCGAACCCGGCATCGACGCCTACGAACCCACCATCCTCTCCGGAACCATCGAACTCTCCGACCATGCCAGGAAGACCCTGAAAAGCCTCCTGGACCTCCTCGACTCCCGCGTCGATGTCGGCGCCTCCCGCTCCCGAGGCCTGGGATCCCTCGAACTGAAGATGGGCCAACCACTCCCAACTCCCTCCACCACCCAACTCGACCGGTTCAGCAATCAGGCGGCACACCACCTGTCCGGAACCGATTCCATCTTCACCCTCACCTTTCCCGAGGGCGCCCTCTTCCTCGACCCCCTCCTACGCTTCACCAACGACCCCGCCGCCGCCATCCCCTGGCTGCCACCCATGCCCAGGGAAGACCAAAAGCCCGAGACCGTCGATGGCATCACGCCACTCTACGGAAACGCCGAGTTCACCCGCCTCCGAGGATGGCACGGAGCACATGGACTCCCAAGGTCCGACGACCTGGCCCTGGAACCAGGAGCCATCTTCGCCTACGAAGTCCACCAAGACCAATGGCCCAACGTCCAGGAGCGACTCCTCCAACTCGCCGCCACCGGCGCAGGCCTTCGACGCAACGAAGGATTGGGCCGCGTCCGGATCTCCGACCCGTTCCACCTCAAATTCGCCTACCAACCCACCGCCCAAACGCCTGGAAGCCACCCCCCCAACGCACCCACCAACCACTTAAAAACAAAGCGTTCCACCAAAAATACCCGAAAAAAGAAGAAAAAGAAACGCAAGCGATGACGCCCAACCCTCCACCCCAATCCCACACGCCGAAGGAGCATCCCTCATGTCCCTGACACGCGACAACAAGACCATCATCGAACAATGGCTCATCAGTCCCGAGGCGCCCGACGCAAAACGACTGGGCAGGGAAACCGCCAACGCACTGCATCGCAATGCCACTGATGGCGAAGACCAGAAGGCCACCCGGATCATGACCCAAATCCGAGGCATCCAGAACCTAGTCTACTCCACCAACCGCTTCTCCGACATCGAGGAAAGCATCTGGAGCCGCATGGGCCGGGACACCAAGAAAACCAGCATCTGGTGGGAAAAAGTCGCCACCGGGGCGCGAGAACCCGAACTCGGCCATCGCGTCCTGACGGCCCTGACCAAAATCCGCGACTTCATCGAAAACGAAAACGAACTCAAAAAAAGAAAACTCGAAGCCCGCATCTACGCCGCAAGGCTCTGGATCCGCCGCTTCGTCGCCAGCTACCTCTTCCACCGCAACTCGTGACCCGGCACCAGTCCACGAGGTTTCCTCCCAACGGCTTCTGGCTTCCAGGTGGAGGTCCGCTCCCATCGGGCGCCATCCGGCGCACCGCTGCTCGCACGGCCACACCCGCAGGCGACAACCCGGAACCGCAAAAGGAGACAACCCCAAAAAAGAACGGAGAACCGCCATGCCAGCCCCAACCGCCACCAAAGAAACTGCAGACCTCTGGTTCATCGAAGAAAAAATCGTGCCCCTGGCCAAAAAACAGGCCAACCAGGTGGTCCAACATAATCTCCTTCCAAAGGACCACTATAGCCATATGCTCGAAACCGTGGCCCGCATCGGCCGCCAACAGCCGGAAAAGCTCGAAAAACTCGCCAAAAACCAAAAACAACGAGCAGAAAAACGAATGTCTAATACCAATAAAAGAGAAGGCAACAAGATCATATTTTGGGAGCTTGTCCTGGAAGCCGTCCAAAGTCGGACAGCCAGCAATCCCCAAAAAAACCCGGGGCTGTATGATCTGGCCAAGGAGCGGATCGGGGATCCTCCATCCCCCAACCCGAGCAAGAGCGAAAAGAAGGAACACGGCAAGAAAATCACAGAACTCCTCCACAAGCTCATTCCCGTTTGGAGCCGGAGCTTCTGCATCCGGATCCGCTACAAGATGGAGGCGCAGCGATGAGAGCTGTTGCGGGAGCGTCTTTCGTGCAGGCTCGCCGCGCCCATGGGTGTCCCGGCGGTGGCCATGGGCGAGGTGGGGGGAGGGCGGTGCCATGGAGGGTGCCCGGCGGTGGCCATGGGCGAGCAGCGGTGCGCCGGATGGCGCCCGATGCGAGCGGAACGCAACCTGGAGCACGTGGAACTGGATCGACGATGGGGAGCGGGTTCTTGGGGAAGAGCTTTGCTGGAAGGGGAGAGATGTCGAGATTGACCTTGAGCGAGGGCCGTGGGCGCTGTGAGGCGGGATCCGGCCAAGAAAGGAGATGACGATGTGGGGACCGCACTACGAGTCGCTGCCGGTCCGCTGGCGCGTTGAGCTGGAGATCGAGTTTTTGACGGCCTGGCGCGTCGGATCGGGCGAGGAAGGGGAGACGACGGACCTGGGGATTCTGCTGGACCCGGACGGGAGGCCGGTTCTTCCTGGATCCTCCATCAAGGGGGTGTTCCGGAGCTGCTGCGAGCGGTTGGCGGGGAGCCTGGGGATGTCGGCTTGCCTGCTGGACCGTGGGCTGTCGGGGGTCGATTGTTGGAATGGGTTCGCGCACGAGGAGTTCCGAAGTCACCGGGAGTCCGTATCCAAGGGGAAGCCGGGAGCGGTGGAGTTTCGGCGGCGCCTGGAGAGGAAAACCTGTCATGTGTGCCGTTTTTTCGGGACGACGATGATGGGAGGCCGGGTGGCGTTGTCCGACGGTCGGTTGGTGGCGGAGAGCTGGGCGGAGGTGGTGGAGCGTCGGGACGGCGTGGTCATCGACCGGGACGAGGGGACAGCCCGGGACGGCCTGAAATACGACTACGATGTGGCTCCTGCGGGGATGACGTTCGCTTCGAGCCTGGAGTGGATTGACTATCCGAATGCGAAGGATCCGGAGACTGCGGCGCAGACCCGGCGGGAGCGGGCGATGCTGGCGGCCGCGCTCTTCCAGTGGCTTGACGGCTTCGCCCTGGGCGGCTTCACGAGCCGCGGCCTGGGCCGGGCGGAGCTGAGGGTGAAGAGCGTGGAGACGGTGGACCTGGGCAACGCGGAGCAGGTACGGGAATTCCTGGTCCGGCGCCAATGGGAAAAGGTGGAGGACTGGGAAGAGCGATGGCAGGACTGGATCGAAACGCAGTTCGACGCGGCCCTGGCGGGGGCTTCCACCACGGCGTGACGCCGTTGCGAAACAGGAAAAAACGCCACCTTGGTAAAAAAAGGAGAATCTCATGTTCAAACAATGGTTCTGCCGCTGTGAAGCCCGTCTCCGGATCGAGCTGGAGGGGCCGCTGCTGGTGAAATCGGGCATCGCCAGCCTGGACGGGCCGGACGCGGGGCCGGTTCTCACGCTCCACGGCGGGGGCGACGCCATGCCGTTCATCCCCGGGTCCTCTCTCAAGGGCGTCGTGCGCTCGCACCTGGAGCGGATTGCCCGGGGATTGCGGCCAAACAGCGTCTGTATTCCTTATTTGAAGGATTCGACGAAGAAGTTGCCCGATGGATCACAAGATTGCGTGGGCTGCGGTTTCCGGTTGCAGGGGCTGGACCTGAAGCCTGGCGAGGCCTACCGTTCGAGCTGCGCGGCTTGCCGCCTGTTCGGCTCGACGCGCCACAGGGGCAGGATGGGATTCGGCGACGCCTACTGGAGGACCGGGACGCTGAAACCGGCCATGGAAGTCCGGGATCACGTGGCCATCGACCGGTTCACCGGGGGCGGCGCTGGTGGCCTGAAGTTCGACGTGGAAGTCGTGGCCAGGGGAACGTTCGAGACCCGGGTCGTTTTGGAAAACTTCGAGCTTTGGCAGCTCTCGGCCCTGGTCATCGCGCTGGTGGATTTCGAGGACGGCCTGCTTTCCATCGGCTCCGGTACGTCCCGCGGCCTGGGCCAGGTGCGCGGCGTCATCGAAGATCTCTGGATCGACCTGGTGAAGGCGAACAAGGAGCTAGTGGGCGTCGCCCAGTTGGCCCCTGAACAGAAGAAGCAGTATGGCTGGTCCGGGTGGGCGGCCAATCCGTCGATCCAGCTACCCGACAACCCGGAGCGCCGCGGCCTGCGTTACCGCTACCGGCTGGACGCGGAGTGGCGCGAAGAGGCCTTTGGACAACTGGTTCCCGGATTCCGGAATTTCCTGGCCGAGCGGAATTGGCTCGACGATATCCAGACTCTTGTTCGCGAAAGGACGCGCTCATGACTCCCGGAACTCAATGGAGCCTGGCAGCGGGCGATCTGGAGTTCACCGTTCTGGCGCAATTCGCCGAAAGCATGGCTGCCGGGCTGGCGAAGGCCGACGGGAAGGCGCCCTTCCTCTGGACAGCGCACCCGGCCGCCTGGCGGCTGGAGCCGTGGGCTCCCGGGCTCCTGGAGGAGACGACCCTGGAAGGCCGGATCTTCGGGCCATCGGGGGAACTCCGGTGGCGCCGCCTGGAAGTGCGAAGGGGCGCCTGCATCCGGGTGGTCTACCTGGGCCAGGTGGTCTTGCCTGGCGATGCGCCGTTGAAGGACCAATCCGCCAGGCTGGGCGAGCTGGAACGCCAGCCGGCCAGGCGAGCTGTCCTCTGGGGCAAGCTCCTTCCCGGTGCCCCGGATGGCCCGGTCTGGATCGAACAGAAGATCCCCCACCGCCTCCGGTATGGCTTCGTCGAGCCTGAGGCGGAGCGGATCGCGTTGCTGCGGGAGGCCTGGGAGGCTCCCGACGGGACAGTCCAGTTCTGGCGTTTCGTCGACCTGGTTCCCTGGCGACCGCAAGAAAAGGAGGCCTGATCATGCCCGTGGGAGAAGAATTCTGGAACCCGTACCGCTTGATCCCCATGCCGAAGGGACAGCCTCCTCGAAAGGAGCCCCAATACCACCACCGGCCCCGGGGAAGTTCGGGAACCCTCTGGTGCCGCCTGGAGGCCAAGACCGCGCTCCTGGTGTCGAAGCAGGAAGGGACAGTCAACACCTTCTGGAAATCCAAGAGAACCAACAAACCGACGATACCCGGCACGTCCCTCATGGGGATGCTCCGGAGCGTCGTGGAGATCGTGGGCCACGGCTGTGCCATCACGTCGAGGAGTGACGCTTGCCAGAGCATCGGCGGCCTCTGCGTCGCCTGCCGCATGTTCGGCTGGGTGGGCCAGGGCCAAAGGGATGCCCTCTACCGTGGCCACGTCAATATCGGCGACGGGGAGATGGATTCGACTCCCACGCCGGAGGCACGCTGGCAAAAGGCCGACGTCTACCTGTCCAGGCCCCGGCCGACTCACGCCTCCTTCTATCCCGGGCCGAAATCCGCCTACCGGAAGCTCTACCACCACCAGCCGCATTGCAAACAGGACCCGGCGCCTCCCCTTCGGGGAGTTAGGGCCAACACCAGCCTCAAGCCGGCTCCGGCGGGAACCATCTTCACCTTCCAGGTACGGTTCCGGGATCTGCCCGACAAGCTTCTAGGGCTGCTCCTCTACGCCCTGGTGTTGGAAGAGGAATGCCAGGCCACCCTCACCGGATGGGACGAAGAGATCGGACAGAAGCGCAAGTTCGAAATCAGGGGTCCCCTCTGTCACAAGCTGGGCCAGGGCAAGCCCTTGGGCCTGGGCTCCTGCAAGGTTGAAATCGAGAAGGCCCGCTTCTCCGCCGGCCTGAGCCGGTATGCCCCGGAAGGCCTGGCCAAGGCCAGGAAAATATTGGAAGGCGATGAGTTGGACAACTGGATTCGGGGCAAAACCGAACCCTATCGAGGGCTGGAGACCAAGACGATGCAAGCGTTCCGGAAGATGACCATCTTCGATGCTGACGACCCAAGGAAGTTCCGCTATCCATCGCTGAACTGGTTTAGCGCCAATCCAAATAGAAAGCTGAAGCCGCTTTGAACGGGAATCGGCAGGGGGAAGGAGAGCCTCATGGCCGGCAATGCCAAAGGCAAGACACTTCATCGAACTCCTCTCAGCCAACCGGGACGACTGGCCCCCGGCACTCCAAAAGCAGGCCGACGCCATCACCTCCCTCGCCCGCGTCCACGCTGCCTGGGACCGACTCGACTACCGGCATGCCCAATCGCTCCTGGAGGAGGAAGGCGACCAGTTCGACTGGATACCCCAAGGCCGGTGGAGCCGAATGAAACCAAATAGGGAAGCCCGGCGATGGGTCAACGAACTCGCCGCCCAACCCCCTACGACAGCGGTGTGATGGAAGAGCTCGTCCCTGCGATCACGGCGCGGGTCAACGAACTCGCCGCCCAACCCCCTACGACAGCGGAATCTGGTGGGGTGGCCGCCAGGGCGGAACACCTGCGAAAACTCGGGGTCGCCCTCTTGGTCAACGGCCGACAACGACTCCGGGAGGCACACCTGGAGGATGCCCTCCCCCGGGCCTACCGCATCCTGGAACTCGTGGGGCAGATGCGCCTCTTCGAAAGGGGCTACGACGCTGCAAGGCTGCCGCCGGACGACGAACATGTGCAACGGGCCTTGAATCTCTTGGAACAAAAGAAGAAGGAAAGCTTCTTTTGGGACGAAACCAACTCCTGCTACCTGGCACCGCGCATGCCCGCCACCTACCTCCTGACGTGCCTTGGCGGTCCCATGGGGAAGCGTCTTAGCCAGGAAGCGGACAAGGGTGCTCTCCCGCCGCGCCTCAGGAACCGGAGCATCCTCATCCACGGGTTCCAGGCTTCCGCCACCTCGAGGACCGACGCCGAAAAGCTCTTCCACGGAATGGGCGATCTCTTGGCCGAGGCATTGGGCGATGATTGGACCCGCCTGGAACCCATCGCTCAATCCCTGGAAGATCCCGGCGCTGTCTAAACATCCAACCCGATGACACAGACCGCGGGTTCCAGCCTGTTTCCCAAGAAACGGGGTTCCGCATCCTGCTGGAAATCCGTGGCTCGCCCACTGGGCGCGCCAGGTCGGCGATCAGCGCAAGGTCATCCTGGAGTAAGGCCGATAGAGCTGAGGAAGAGTGTGGTATATTGTTGGCCCCGTCCATTCTGGCGGCCGCTCCATGCCGCCTGCGCTAGCTCTTGTCGGCGTTCAGCCCTGGAACCGGTTGCGCGATCTCGCTGGGGCACGAGCGGCGATTCCATCGACTCTGGAATCCATCAACAACCCCGAAGGGGGTTTTTCGCTGTTGCGTTCCCGTCAGATCGCACGCTTCGCTCGATACGCGCCCCTCCACGGGAAAACCGCCGGATACGGCGACCAGCCCAAAACCCAGAACCCGGAACCCCCAAAATGCCCCGCTTTTTCAACACCGCTGGACCCTGCAATCCGCAGGATCACTACATGCTCCCACCGGAACGCCGGATCCCCGGCGTCCGGCAACTCATCGACCAGAAGCTCTACTTTGTCATCCACGCTCCCAGGCAGGTGGGCAAGACCACCTGTTTCCGCACCCTGGCACGCACTCTCACCGCCGAAGGAAACTACGCCGCCCTCCACGCAAGTTGCGAAATGGCCCAGGCCATGGGGCAAAATATCGAGGGAGCCATCCAGGCCGTTGTGGAGGCGCTTCTCGAAGAAGCGCGACTGCAGTTCCCCACCGAACTGCGACCCAAGAAGATCCCCGACGTGAGTTCCGCCACCCGTCTCAACCTCTTCCTGGCGCAATGGGCGGAGAGTTGCCCCAGGCCCGTCGTCCTCTTCCTGGACGAAATTGATGCTCTCCTGGACCAGAGCCTCGTCTCCGTCCTCCGCCAGCTCCGGGACGGCTACATGCGCAGACCCGGTGCCTTCCCACAGTCCGTCGCCCTCATCGGACTCCGCGACGTCCGCGACTACAAGGTCAGCATCCGGCCAAAAACCGCCAGCCTCGGCACCTCCTCTCCCTTCAACATCAAAGTCGATTCCATCACCATCCGCAACTTCACCCAAGGCGAAGTCGCCGAGCTCTACCTCCAGCACACCGAAGAAACCGGCCAAACCTTCACCGAACAGGCCCTGGAAACCGCCTGGCAACTCACCCGGGGCCAGCCATGGCTCGTCAACGCCCTGGCCCGCCAAACCGTGGAAAAAGATGTCACCGACCGCAACAACCCCATCACCGCCTCGCACCTGCAAGCCGCCAAGGAAGCCATTATCCAGCGCCGCGACACACACCTCGACTCCCTCGTCGATAAACTCCGCGAGCCACGCGTCCGACGCATTATCGAACCCATCCTCGCCGGCGAGCTACTCCTGGGGGAACGCCTAGACGACGACCTCGCATACGTCGAGGATCTCGGGCTCATCGCCGCTGATCCTCGCGGAGAGGCTCGCATCGCCAATCCCATCTACCGGGAAGTCATCCCCAGGGCCCTGGCATACGGCGCCCAGAGAACCATCCCCCACCAACCAGCCTGGTACATCAAAAAAGA
>JAJRTK010000391.1 GCA_024278345.1 bacterium
GATTCTCGCTTTCTTGGATGCGTCAGAATCGATGGCTCGTGGAGGCATCGGAAAAGCTGGGCACGGCAAAGAAAAAGCCCCTACGAACCGAAAAAGCTCGGCACGGTAGGGGCTCGGGGGGAGAACTGGGCGCCTTAGGGCGGATATCTCACACGGATCGTAGCGAGGTGTTCGGAGGCGCGTTTCCACCAAGGAGGAGGAGAGGCGGACACCGGAGGCGTAGTCGCGCACTACGTCGAGGAGCCGCCCGACGAGGAGGCCGGTGGAGACGATGGATCAGGCGCCGTCGATTCGTGATGAGATTTCCGGGCTTAGGGCACAAACTTCACATAATGCAGGCTTCCCGCGACGGTGAGGCCGTCTTGGTCGAGAAGATCGCTGGCCCGGAAGACGAGGTGGAAAGCTCCGTCGTGCTCTTCCATGGTGGTCACGGGCCAAATGATCTTGCCGTGGGCTCCGAAATACTCCCAGATGGCGGCGCGAGCCATGCGAGGATCGGAAATACCGTCCACCTTGTCTCCCATGAAGAGGTCGCCAGTCCAAGAGGTTCCATCAAAGTAATTGTAGTGGATATAGCCATCGCTATCAGCCCACATTGCCAGGATTTTGCCGTCTTCCGTGCGGGCGGCATGAGTGTTGTTCGGCTTGAAGCTCGTTTCCTTGGTAGAAAGTTGGACAGGCGCGCTGCTTCCGGGAACGTCAAACCAGATAGCCTCTGGCCACTGGGTGCCCCAAGAGCTGTAGACGAAGCCCGCGAGACCGTTTCCATTGGGCAAGGGATTCATCTCGGAAATGCCGTATCCCTTGGTGGGAATAGGCGAGTTTTGCCACTCACGAACGCCCTGATCGTTGGTGACGAACCGGGAGTACATGAGGCTCCGAAAACGCATCATGAGGTGAACGGTTTCGCCATCTACGGCCATGGAGAGGTCGGTGTAGGAAGGTTTGACGATGGTGCGTTGTTGCCAGGTTTCGCCGCCATCATTGGAGAGGTAGTGGACCATCTGCTCCTTGGTGTCGAAAGCCCCGCCGCCCTCACTGGGCTGCCTGCGCCGATAGAGCTGGGAAACGGCCACGTGAATCTCGCCGCTGTCGGTCACACCTAGCTCCACCCATTCCGTGCGGTCATCGGTCACCTGCTGCGTCGTGGCATTACCGCTGGCACGGCCCCGAAAATCGCTGCCGTCACAGACCATGCAACTGGAGTAAAACGTACCGTTGTGATCATAGGGCTCAGGACCCCATGCGAAATGGACGCGATTGTCCTGACCCACGGCGATCTGGGGATGGTTGAACCACCGGTATGAAGCGTTAGTCGCACCAATGACCTCCACGGGCGCTGCCCAAGAGTAGTCGTCGGCCGCTTTCTTTGTGTACCAGACGCTCGCTGAAGGCCCCTTTGCGACTCGGTAGACCATGTGCAAAGTGCCATCGGGGCCAAAGGCGATTTCGGGGGACTCACCGTCAAAGCTCAAATTGAGTTCAACATTGACGGGGGTCTTGTCTTCCGTGGTCGTTCCTCCGCCCCCACCACCCGGTTCGTTGGGATCGACGGGTGCAAGGGAATCGCTGCACGCCGCCAAAAGAAGCATCGAGATGGCGGCGATCCAGGTTGTGTGCCGCCGTATTCGGCTGGACATCTTCTCTACCTCCAAGGGCAAGTCGCCCACAAAAATGCCAATCGCGAAAGAAAGGCGTCGAAAGCCCCCTCACGAGCATGGGACGTTTGTCTCTCTCCTGATCTTTCAATTTGTCTCATACCGAAGTCCCGTCGTCGCGGTCAAGAATCCGTCTTCTTTTTTCGGTGGAGCACTTTTTCCTCGGGAGAGGATCTGTCCGGCGAGGTGCAGAAGATTTGCGACCCAACGGAATATGCGCTTTGTTGCTTGGAATGAAGAATCGAAACAGACTATTGGGTTTGATTGGGCTGCTGGTCAGCGCTGTTTTTGTTTGGCTCGCCTTCCGGGGCATTGAGTTTGCTGAGTTGGCTCACCTGCTGAGAAACGCAAACTGGTGGTGGGCGGTTCCGGCAGTGGCGGTCTATTTCTTGGGCCACGTTTTCCGTGGGCTAAGGAGCGCCATCATCCTTCGGCCCCACACGAAGATCGGCTGGCCCCGAGCCATGAACCTCATTCTCATTGGATACGCGGCCAACAACGTGCTCCCCGCGCGTCTGGGGGAGCTCATCCGCACCGTCATCCTCGGGCGCCTCCAAAAGATGTCGAAGGCAACGGCGTTGAGCACGGTCTTCGTGGAACGGATTTTCGATGGCATGGCCATCGTGGCCATCCTGTACGCCATCACCCTCTGGCATCCGCTCCCTCCCTGGGCCGTCTGGCTCGGACGACTGGGAGGAGCGGTGTTTCTGGGGGCTTTCGTCTCCGTCCTGGGCGTCACGCTCCTCCGGGATCGTTTTCTCAAGCTGCTCTCACGGATCTTGACCCCCTTTCCCAAGGCAGGAGTCTCGAAGCTCCTGGAAATCCTCGAACGCCTCATGTTGGGCATCGACTTCCTGCAACCGGGATCGGCACTGGTGGCGATATTCCTTCTTAGCGCCTGCGTCTGGATCGCCGAAGGCACCATGTTCGCCATGGTCCTGCCCATGTTCGATCTGGAGATCCCCCGCATCGCAGCCTGGTTTGCCACGTCCGTCACGAATCTCGGAATCGCGCTACCGTCGAGTCCGGGCTACGTTGGCACGTTTCACGAGTTCTGCAAGGAGTCCCTCAAGGTCTTTGGAGCCGACGAGGCGCGGGCCTTGGCCTTCGCCATCACGGTCCACGCCCTCCACTATATCCCCGTGACCCTCACGGGGCTTATCGCTCTCCACGCGTACGGATTTCGGCTGGGCAGCGTCACGCAAGAAACCGAAGAAAAAAAGGCAACACCATAGGTTCGGTCTAGATTCCTGGTTTCGCCATTTTCGCGGGCCTCCTGTAATCTCGCAGGTAGACCTTTTGAAAGTGGTACCCCTGCGGGGCAAAGCTCCAGGAACCCCCTTTCTGTTCTTTGGATTGGGTTTCGCTCCCATCGGCACGACCCCGATTCCCCGCCGTCCGCACGGCATCGCCCTGGCCCCTTGCTCCCTGCCCCAAAGGCGTCCTGATCGACATTTCGGTTCGATGTCATCCATCGGTTCCCGACCTAGCGGCGCAATATGGCCTCTTCACCACAAGATCAATCGCCGCCAGCCGTCAAGCAACTTCTGGGAAATCTGGCGATCTTCGGCGGCCTCGGCGATCCGGCTCTGGAGGAGATCCAAAAAATCCTCCATGTACACCACTATCCCCCCAGGGCCTTCGTGGTTCGGGAAGGGGATACGGACAAAAATGTCTACATCGTGCGCCTGGGTGAGGTGGAAGTCCTCAAGAGTCCACCAGACGCCAGCGCCCCGCTCACGCGCATCGCCCTCCTGGGTCCCGGGGCCTGCTTCGGGGAGATGTCCCTCATCGATGTCCTTCCTCGCAGCGCCTCGGTACGGACGACCCGCGAAACCGTGCTCCTCTCCTTCTCCAACACCGACCTGGCCCACATCTACCAATGGAACCTGGAGACCTTTACACTCATCATGATGAACCTGGGCCGCGAGGTTTCCCGGCGTCTTCGAAGGGCCGACGCCATCTTGTGCGAGTTCAGCCAGCCAGCTCCACGGGCGGGAGACAAAGACGGCTGCCCCCTCTCAGACTCCCGCGATCACACCCTGCCCCGTGAGCCGATCTAGTTCTTTCTGTTTGACTCCAAGCCCCCCAAGAAACTCGTGGGTATGCTCCCCCAAACCGGGCACGGCGCCGGCGAAGGATCGCGGGCCATCCACTTCCCGAATGGGCGAAGCTGGGACCCGCAGGGTCACTCCTTCCACGACCAAATCCAAGAAGGCGCCCCGAGCACCCAGGTGAGTGTCCCGGAGCACTTCATCCAAGGATAGAACCGGCGCCACGCAGGCATCGGCGGATGCCAGCCACTCCACCCACTCCTCTTTGGTCTGCTGAAGAAATATCTTCTGGAGCTCCGATGCAGTCCCCTCTCCAGTAATCCCTTGGGCAAGGCCGGTGGCGGCAAGATCCGGACGACCCATGGCCGAACAGAGCCGCTCAAAGAACTTGGGCTCCAAGGCGCCCACGGCCAAGAATCCGTCTTTGACTCGGTAGACCCGGTAACAGGGCAATCCGCCTGAAAGCGGCATATTCCCGCGCTCGGGAAGGGGGTCGCCGCCGCCGTGAGCGGCAAACAACGGTCCGAGCAAAGCCAGGGCGCCTTCGGTCATGGAGATGTCGAGTAAGGCACCCTCTCCCGTCCGCACCCTTCTAAACAATGCTCCAAGGATCCCCAGGGCAGCCGGATAAGAACCGCCGGCAACATCGGCGATTTGGACACCGGATAGGATCGGAGGCCCTTCTTTCGGACCCGACAGTCCCAAGACTCCGGCATAGGCCAGGTAGTTGACGTCGTGCCCCGCCATCACGCGATAGGGACCGGACTGCCCATAGCCGCTGATGGAACAGTACACCAGGGATGGCCGGCGAGTTTTCAGGGCATCGTAACCCAGGCCAAGCCTCTCCGCGACTCCGGGCCTGAAGGTCTCCAGGACGACGTCCGCGGTCTCTACCAGGCGAAGAAAAAGGGCCTTCCCCTTATCGCTCTTGAGATTGATGGCGACGCTCTTCTTGCCCCGGTTCAAAGCCGCGAACGCGGCGCCCACATCCCCGACCAAAGGAGGCATCCATCGAACGTAATCGCCTCTACCCGGCTCTTCGATCTTGATGACTTCGGCCCCAAGATCGGCCAACAGCAGGCTGCAATAAGGTCCAGGCAGCAACCTGGAAAGATCTAGCACTCTCACGCCCGACAACCAGTCCATTTTTTCTCCTTTCGGCACGGTGAAGGGTAACTTGGCCTGTTGGGGCATCCACGCAACGCGGGACAATTCCAGGACTGTGGAACTGCAAGCACCAACGCCTCGCTATCGCTCAGCGGGTCACGCTGCGCGTTACCCGAAGGTCGTCCGGGGCCTCCGGCCCCGGTCCCCGGCAGGGCTTTGCC
>JAJRTK010000392.1 GCA_024278345.1 bacterium
AGGGAGCGAGCTCCCTGGTGGGTGCAGGGCAAAGCCCTGCCAGGGGATGGAATCCCCGGACGACCGCCAAGCGGAGCGAGGCGTTGCCCGGACGCGTGCGATTCCATAATCCCGGGAATGTCCCGCCTTGCGTGGATACCCTAGGTGAGTGAGCACCTGCGTGAAGCCTTTCACCCGTTGATGGGGAAGGCTTTGTTATTTCGGGGCTGATGCCTTGTTCGCCCCTGCGAGGAAAATGGGTGTGTAAACCGTGACGGATTGTTCACATTCGTGATTCTCATCGTCACGAAAATTGCCTGTTAGGCGACCTCCCAGGGGGCTGTGTTTCCTGCAAAACCTCTTTGAACGGGTTCGACCGACAGGCTTTTCGCGATCTTGGGAAAAGGTTGGTACGAGCCTTGCTCATGTAAACTGGCAGACAAGTCATGAATCCCCGTGACTGGAAGCGAAAACAGAGAGGCGCCGAGATGACTGAGAGTAAACGCACGATCCTAATGGTTGGTGATGGCAACTTTCTTGCGCACATCTCCAGGCTCCTTGAGGTTGCGCTCCAGTTGAGAGATCGCCTGGGGCATCGTGTTCGCTTTGCGGGAACCGGCAAGTTCATGAGGCTGGTCCGCGAAGCTGGCTTCGAGGTCGATTCCATTTACACGGTGGACCGGGATACGACGCTTGAGCTGGCGAAACGAGCCGGCTTGGTCAACAATCGCTGGTGGTACAACACCGTAAAGAAATCGGTGGAGTCCGATCTTGAGGTTCTGAGGCGGATTCAGCCCGATGCCGTTGTTGGGGATATGCACTGGACGTTGCACACATCTTCGGAAATGGCCGGTATCCCTTATATCTCCATCACCAATGCCTGCTGGACGAACTATGATGCGAGTCCCCTGTACGCGTTCGACGACCATTTTTCCACCCGGCTTTTGGGCCGCCGCCTTGCCTCGAAGGTCATGCCCTATCTCAAGGAGATGCTTTCCAGTTATTGGGCGCGTGCTTATCGGCAGCTCCGAAAAGAGTGGGGGCTCGATCCCAAGCGAGCGAAGAATATCTTCCAGGTCATTGAAGGGGACATGACTCTGCTAGCGGATATTCCCGAGTATGCTCCCACCACCGAGCTTCCCGAAAACGTGCATTATGTCGGGCCCATCCTGTGGGAATCGGCTTGGGCGAATTGGACTCCGCCAGAATGGCTTGACAACTTGGACCCCACCAAGCCCACAATCTATTTCACCATGGGGAGCACGGGAGAAGTCGGCTATTTCCAGGAAGTGGCCAGGGCTTTCGCGGAGAGCGATTACCAGATCGTGACCACCACCGGTGGTCTCGTGGACAGCCTTGATGTTGTGCCCGAAAACTTCCACATGTTGGACTTTGCTCCCGGCCTAGAGATCATGAAGCGTGCCGACGTTGTGTTGAACCACGGCGGGAATGGAACAATCTATCAGTGCATCAAGGCAGGCATTCCCATCATCGGAATTCCGGCTCACGTGGATCAAGAGCGGAACCTACAGCGGGTTCAGGATCTCGGGTTTGGTCTCAAGCTTCGGGAATCGACATGCACGGGCCGCGAGATCCTCGAGGCTGTCTCGGCCGTTGTCCGCAATCCGTCCTACCGGCAGGCAGCGCAGGTGCTCAAGCGAGCTGCTGACAAGTATCACGGTCCCTCTGGCGCGGCTGAGCACATTGATCGCTTCTTGGATCAGCGTGCCTTCTAGGGTGGGAATCGGCCAACTCGATGAATGAGGATGCTGCATCTGATGTGCTGTTGTCGGCTGGTGCGATGGTTTCAGGAGAGAAGCGTTCCGATACTCTTCGTTTCTTGACTCCCATCGAAGCGTTGCAGCGGGACTTTGTGCAGGTTCTGACTCACCCTGTGGTTGTGGGGAATTTCTGGATCGATCTGGAGAAGGCCCTCTGCTGGTTGGACGGGGGTGAGCGATCCAGCAGTGAACGCTTGACCCTCACCCATCTGATCATCAAGGCGGCGGCTCATGCAATCCTGGACGCCCCAATGCTGCACCGGATGTATGGGCCATGGCGCGTCGTTGAGCCCGGTCACGCAGATATCGGTGTCTCAGTAGAGGGCCGGCAGATTCTCTCGCCGGTCGTCGTGATCAAGGAGGCTGATCGAAAGAGCCTTGGAGATATCGCACGGGAACTCCGGGAAAAAGCGATTCAGGTCCGAGAAGCGGAACCGAGGGACATTGCCAAGATCAACCGCTTCCTGTGGCTCTTTCCATTTCCAGCTTTGCGGCGGTTTTTTACGCGACTTGTACTTCGAAGCCCCCGTTTCCGGCGGCAGATTTCAGGGACACTCCAGTTTTCCAACATCGGCCATTTCGGGATTGACGCCGCGTCGGTTCCTCTTGTGGTGGAGACGCTTCTAGTGGGCGGCGTCGTCAGGAAGCGGCTGTTCCTTGACGAAGAGGGTCAACTTCGGTCGAGCCGGGGTGCGGATTTCCGACTGCATGCCAGCCACCGGAAATTGAATGGCCGAACCTGCGGGCAGTTCCTGTCGAGTTTCCAGCGCTTGCTGGGAAACCCCGAGCAAATGTCCGAAGGCTGAGCTCTATCGAAACCCCCGAGCTTACGGTCGTCGCAGCGCTTCTACTTGATCGTAGACCTGCTCGATATTGTACCGCAGATAGGTTTTGTAGTTGTTCCAGTTTTCGTAAGCTGAAAGATCGATTTTCCAACGAATATCATCTTTGGCGGTTCCTTGATCCCACTGGTCTTTGACAGCGCTGTAGAGGTCAACCAAGTACCCCTTGAAGGCAATGACATCGTCTTTGCCGGCAATCACGCCTTCTCCGCCCAGGGCTTTTCCGAATTCGAGCCGAAGAGCCGCGTCCAAGGTCTTGGGCCATTTCGTAATATGAGATCCATCGAGCCAGGGGAGCGATTGGGTGGTGAGCAAACCGCCCAGGAAAACGACCTTTTCCTCCGGCACGTGTACGATCAAGTCCCCATCCGTGAAAGCCTGGCCCATGGCCATGACGTGGATGCGCACACCCCCAAGAACAAGCTCCAGGTCGGGTGCGCCGGCATGAGTAGAAAAGATCATTTCGTGGCCGGCTGGGCCACCAGGAAAAAAATGAAATGAGCCATTGACCTCATAGTTACGGCCTTTGGCGGAATAGGAACGGACCACGTGCCCTTGGAGCGTCAAGTTGGGCGGGACCAAACGCGTCCGATCGAAGGCGAACTCCGATTTCTGAGCGTCGGCTAGGAGGTTCTCCACATCTGCTCGTTCTTTGGCGGAGAGAGCCTCTTCACGAAGCGTTCTCTGGTGTTGCTCGATGGCGAGAGTGTAGTTTTGTTTGATATTTCGGCGTTCCGTCTGTCCCTGATCGCCCATGGCGAGGCGCGTTTTCTCATGTCCGATGATCGCCCGAAGCTGCTTCACGAATACCTGGTTGCCGGTCACATGCTGAAAGTGCCAATTCGTGTTGACAATGTAATAGACGGGGGCTTGGGTGATCTTCCGGATTTCGGCCAGCATATCCTCGGCATGGACGAGTGTGTCCAGTGTGTCGATGACCACGACGCCTTCTTCGGTGACGATGAATCCAGCGTTGGGGCCACCGTCCCCCGTGAAAAATGCGTAGCAGTGCTCGGAAAGCTTCTCCAGCCTTGGCTCGTAGGCATGCGCAGAGCTTTGAATCAGGGCAAGGCTGATGGAGATGCAGTAGACGAGTCGCTTCATGGATGTTTCCTCGATACGCGAGTGAAGTCGAGATCGCAGGTTGTCGCTGAGCACCTATCCCCTCGATTCTCTGGAATCCAGATCCCGGTTGTCAACCACGGGGCATGGGGTTGAACCGATTCGCGGATTGCCTCAACAGTCGGACAGCCAGCCCTGGCAAGAGTTTAGAGGAGCTGCTCCAGTTCCAAAAAGGCAAGGCCGGAGAAGTCAATTCTCCGGCCTTCAACTCATTCGATGGGTGCGGAATCAGTCCAGCCCGAAAGTGTACTTCGCCACGACGCGGAAGTCTTGGTTGTCTCCAATGCCGACGGCTGCTTCAACACCGATTGCGCCAAAGCGGACGCCGCCGCCCAGTTGGAGGCCAATCCCATCGGCAACCTCGCAGAGGTCACAGTCATTGAAACTGATAGCCATGTAAGAAGGACCCGCCAACGGGTAGGCGACTACGCTGTCGCTCAGCGGGAACTCGTACCGAGCAATGAATCCAAATTGCGCGGTCGTATAGTTAATGCTGTCACCAAACACATCGAGACTCCCGAATCCGACCTCTCCAAAGGCTTCGAAAACCAAGCCTTCCAGGGAGGAAATAAGATCCTGGAAGGTCACGTGTCCTCCCCCTCCGAAGGCATCAGGATCGGAGCTAAACGCATGGCTTTTGGGAGACGATGCTTCTACCCATTTTCCCGGCCACACAAAAGGTGCTTGAGCCTGCCATCGGTACGAAAACCGAAAGAACCCAGATTTTCCTGAATCTCCAGTTCTTCCAGTTCCTTCACATTATACC
>JAJRTK010000393.1 GCA_024278345.1 bacterium
GGAGGGCGGGCGTGACGCGGGAGGGCGGCGGTTACGTGGGACGGCGGTGGCTACGCGGGAGAGCGGCGGTTACGCGGGACGGCGGCGGTTACGCGGGACGGCGGACCGGGACGGCGGTGGCTACGCGGGAGGGCGGCGGGTACGCGGGGGGGCGGGGGCTACGGGGGGGGGCGGCGGGTGCGGGGGAGGGCGGGGGGGACGGGGGACGGGGGGGGGGACGGGGGAGGGGGGGGGTTACGGGGAGGGCGGGGGCTACGCGGGGGGGCGGGGGGGACCGGGAGGGCGGTGGCTACGCGGGAGGGCGGCGTGACGCGGGAGGGCGGCGTGACGCGGGAGGGCGGGGCGGACCCGGCGAGGAGGGACCCGCGGCTGACCGGCGGGGACCGGCGGGGTGGATGGGCGAGCAGCGGTCGGCCGGATGGCCGCCGATGGGAGCGGAATTCCACGCTGGTGCTCTTGAAAGAAGCCGGCCGGGGCTGGATTGGGCTTCTCGGAGGCGGGGTCGGGGGCGGTTTGGGTCGGCGTTCAGTGGCGGAAGACGCCCCAGGCGGTGGTGCCCTTCACCTCGCGGTTGTAAGCTGCGGAAAGGCAGATGCCCAGGACCGTCCGTGTGTCGCGGGGATCGATGATGCCGTCGTCCCAGCACTGGCCGGTGGCGAAATAGGCGTTGGACTCCTGCTCGATCTGGTGGCGGACCATCTCCTTCATCATGGCGAGCTGTTCCTCGTCCACCTGTTGGCCGCGCTTGGCGGCGGCCTGGCGCTTGATGATATCCAGGACGCCCACGAGCTGATCGGGCCCCATGACGGCGATGCGGTGGTTGGGCCAGGTAAAGAGGAAGCGTGGCTCGTAGGCCTGGCCGCACATGGCGTAATTCCCGGCGCCGTAGGAGCTGCCGGTCATGATGGTGATGGCGGGCACGGTGGAGTTGGAGACGGCGTTGATGAGCTTGGCTCCGTTCTTGATGATGCCAGTTTCCTCATATTTCTTGCCCACCATGAAGCCAGTGATGTTCTGGAGGAAGACCAGGGGCACGTCCTTCTGGTTGCAGAGCTGGATGAACTGTGCGCCCTTGTTGGCGGACTCGGAGAAGAGGATGCCGTTGTTGGCCAGGATGCCGGTGAAATAGCCGTGGATCCAGGCCCAGCCGGTGACCAGGGTGGTGCCGTATGCGGGTTTGAACTCGTGGAACCGGGAGCCGTCGGTGATGCGGGCGATGACCTCGCGAGCGTCAAAGGGGATGCGCACGTCGGCCGACGCGATGCCCAGGAGTTCATCTGGGTCGTAGAGGGGCTCTTCCACGGGTCGGAGCCGCTCTTCGCCGGCCTTTTTCCAGTGGAGGGCTTCGACGATCTCGCGGCCCAGGCGGAGGGCGTCCAGTTCGTCCACGGCCAGGTAGTCCGACACGCCGGAAACGCGGCTGTGCATGTCGGCGCCGCCCAGGGACTCGTGATCGCTCTCCTCGCCGGTGGCCATTTTCACCAGCGGCGGCCCCGCCAGGTAGACCTGGGCCTGGTTCCGCACCATGACCACGTAGTCGCTCATGCCGGGGATGTAGGCGCCTCCGGCGGTGGAGGAACCGAAGACCAGGCAGATGGTGGGGATCCGGGCCTTGGAGCGGCGGGTGAGTTCACGGAAGCCTCGGCCACCGGGCACGAAGATCTTCGACTGGTTGGGGAGGTCGGCGCCGGCGCTCTCGATGAGGCTCACGGCCGGCAGCCGGTTCTGGAAGGCGATGTCCGAAAGCCGGTTCGATTTCCGAACGCCGAACTCGTTGATGGCGCCGCCCTTCACGGTGGACTCGCTGGCGGTGACCATGCACTCCACGCCAGCCACCAGGCCGATGCCACCGATGACCGAGGCGCCGGGAGCCACGCCGGGTTGCTCGACCCCCGCCAACGGCAGAAGCTCCAAAAAATAGGAGTCCTGGTCCAGGAGCAGCTCGATCCGCTCCCTGGGCAAGAGCTTCCCCTTTTCCAGGTGGCGGTCGATATACTTTTTTTTGCCGCCGGCCCGGCTCTGGGCGAGCCTTTCCCGCAGCTCGACGCAGGCGGCGGCCATGGCTTCGTAATTCGCCTTGTAGGTGGAGGAATGGGCATCGATCTTGGAACGGATGGCCCGCATGCACGTGTTCATGGTCGCTCCGGCTAGGCTTCTTCGCAGAGGACAGGCCCGGGGCAAGGGCAAAACCCGGCGTTCAAAGCGAAATCATTTGCTCGGCTTTTGAAAAGAAAGCTCTACAGGAGGCGGCCATCGGTGTCAACGGGTCCGAGAGCGGATGCTTCCCCGGCGACAGGCTTGGAGCAAGCGGCTCCCCTCCCGCTCGTTTTGGAACCTGCTCCGCATCCGGACTCTCGAGAGAAACACACAGCCTCTCCTGGAACTCCAGTCCTCCGATGAAGGCTCGTCCATCCCATGGGCCATGCCGTGGCGCCTTCAACGATTCTTGCCAGTGAGCGGCCCCGGGGAGTTTCCTCATTATTGTGTTGCGTTCCGGTCGGGTCGCTCGCGGCCGCTCCCGCCCCTCCCCAATCATACCGCCGGATGCAGCGACTGGCCCGGAACATGGACAAGGCCTTCACCTCCCATCACGACCCGCCGGGAATCCACCCATCCAGCCGACCAAGCCCCGCCCATCAGCATCCTCCACGTTCCCATCCCAAAAACCCGTCAAGCACCAATTAAACGCCATTTCTCCGCCATCCGCAAAACAGATCGTTCTCGGGTGTACCGCGAAATCTCGTCAAGACCCACCCACGCCAGGTCCAACGACTCCCGGCTCACCCGAAAGAGTTCCGAACCCCGGGCCCGCAAAAGAAACCGGACGTCGTAGTGAAGATGCCCTGCCTCGCCAAGGTAGCCGGGAATCTCGTGGATGTCCAGGTCGAAGGGCACCCGCTCTAGCAGCGCCAAATCCCGCAGCCCCGTCTCCTCCCAAGCCTCCCGCAATGCCACGCCGGGAAGATCCGGGTCTCCGTCGGCGTGCCCGCCGGGCTGGATCCACTTTTCCAGCTTCCGGTGATGGGTGAGCAAAACCCGCTCTCCCCCGGCATCCACAATCCAGGCCGAGGCCGTGACGTGACCCAAGGGGGCCAGCGAACGGCAAAGACAACCGGGCTCCTGTTCCACGAACCGCAAAAAGCGCTCCCGGCACCGGGCGTCCTCGGCGTTCCATGGCCGGTAGGCCCGGAGAAGCGAAAAAATCTGTTCCTGTTCCATGGAATCTCCTCCTAAAGAACCATGCGCATTCTTCGCAAAGCCCGGCGGGAAGCCAACCAAAAGGCTCAGCGGGTCATCATATAATACAATTGCAACACTGTCAACTATATGCAAACATGCGACGAGTCATTCCGCCCAACCAGCGCGGCTCTCCACCCCGCGCCACAACCCGACTCCCGAAAGAGGGGACAACATTGCCTGACCTGCCGGTTCACCTGGACCCGAAAATCGACATCGTCTTCCGCGCCATCTTCGGACAACCACGCAACGCACCCATCCTCATGAGCCTTCTCAACGGCGTCCTGGACCTGCGGGCAGATGATCGGATCTCTGCCGTCCGCATCCTCTCGCCTCTCCTGGAACTCCGCTCCTCCGACGACAAGGAAGCCGTCCTAGACCTCTCCGTCCTGGACCACCGCGGACGACGCTACATCGTCGAGATGCAATGCGCCAACCACCGGGCCTTCACGGAGCGCATGCTCTACTACGCCACCCGCCGTTACACCGAGGGATTCAAGAGAGGCATGGGATACCACCTCCTGCAGCCTCTCGTCTTGGTGATCTTTTCCAACTTCCAGTTGTTCGATACCCTGGAGCACTACCGGGAACGTTTCGAACTCCGGGGAAAAGAAACCAACCTCCTCTTCTCCCCCCAACTGGCCATCCTCCTCTTCCAGTTCCCACGCTACCTCAAGCGCCCGGAGGAAGCACGGAGCCTGGAAGAGCAGTGGCTCACATTCCTCAAGGAGGGCGCCAACATGCCAAGAAACGTCATCGACTCCTGGAGCACGCCGGAAATCCTCGAGGCCATGGAGGAACTGGAGCGCCTGGGCGGCAACCACGAAATGCGAGAACGCTACGAGGCTCGCCTACGATGGGTCGAGCTCCACCAGACCCTCACCGAAGGCTCCTACCTCCAGGGCAAGGAAGATGGCATCCAAAAAGGCAGGAAGGAAGGCAGGAAGGAAGGCAGGAAGGAAGGCGCGAGAACAGTCTTGCTCAACCAGCTTAAACGGCGCTTCGGGCCCCTTTCCGACGAAATCGTGGCCAAGATCCAGGGGGCAGGCATCGACGACATCGACCGATGGGCGTTGA
>JAJRTK010000394.1 GCA_024278345.1 bacterium
CGGCCCCGGTCCCCGGCAGGGCTTTGCCCTGCACCCACCAGGGAGCTCGCTCAACTTCCCGTTGCAACGAAGGGCAACGGGATCCCTGCCCACATTCATGTACGACGCGTTGCGTCTTGGTTTTGGCGTGTGTCCCGGCTTACGTTGATACCCGGGCGGACCCACCGACCGCGTCAAGTGGATCCTGGGCGACGGAATCCGGTGGCAAGCTTCGTCGGAAACATGCCGCCGGACGGAGCGCGTCACCTCCGGTCAAAGACCCGGAGAAGCATCAGGAAGAGATTGATGAAGTCCAGGTAGAGAGTCAAGGCACCCATAACGGCAGCTTTCTTGCCCCTTTCAGACCCTGGATCCACAGAGTCCGCCATTTTCATCAGCTTCTGGGCATCGTAGGCCGTCAAGCCGATAAAGACGATGACCCCGATGAAGGAAATCGCCCAGCCCATGGCACTGCTTCCGATGAAAATATTCACGACGGAAGCAATAATGACCCCGATGAGCCCCATCATGCCCAGGCTTCCCACCGACGTCAGGTTCTGCCGGGTGGTCAGTCCATAGAGGCTCATGGCTCCGAAGGTGCCCGCCGTGATGAAAAAGGTTCGGGCAATGGACTCCTCGGTATAGATAAGGAGGAGAATGGAAAAGGTGAGTCCGTTGAGCGCCGCGTAGAAAACGAACATCAGAGCCGCCGCCCAGGCGGGGAGCTTGTGAACGCTGGCGGACAAGATCCAGACCAACGCGAGTTCCCCTAGAAGAAGCGGGTAGAAGATACTCTTGACAGCCTGTAAGACTTCCGGGGACTGGACCGTCGTGTAGGCGACGGCCCCGGTCAAGGCAAGGCCTCCGGCCATCAAGCCATAGACCTTGGTAATGAACTCTTGGCTTCGCGTGTGAACGGCGGGTTGTGCTTGTACCAGCACCATAACGACCTCCCAGTTGGGGAATGCGGGCTAGCGACGGCCCGAATAGCTTCGCGAAACAGAGTATCAAAACGATGATGCAGTCTCAAACGGCCAAGAAACAGGGAGGGTTCCGTTGTATTTCAGGTTCGCCAGCTAAAAGTTGGAGGCGCAGGGTGAAACGCTTCCCTCTCCGGGTTGGGAATAGACCCTATCGGAAAACCCAATATCCGATAGCTCCGACCCCCACGAACCTGACGCCGGTTCACGGCTGAGAGTATTTTCCGATAGGGTCTAATATACGCCACCGCTGGAAGTTATAGGCGTAGGTTAAAACGGCCCGAGAAGAGCATCCCGACGAGGGCGCCTACGAGGCCTCGGCCTCGGCTTCCCCTTGAAAGCATGCTCTTTCCGATCTGGCTCATGACCTCGTTCCCGGTACCTCCGGTGGAGCCCTGCTTTTTCGCCATGGCTTCAAACTCGCCGGCATCGAGCCAGACACCGTGTTCGTCGCAATAGTCGATCTCAAATCCCTGGGGCACATTTTCTTTCGCCATGGGTTGCGTGCAGACTGGACAATTAATGGTCTGAGTTGGCATCCTGAATTCTCCCTTATTTGAAACTGGAATTCTCTTGAGTAGTCCAGGGGCATTCTATCCAGATCGGTGGGATCCACCGCAAACGCAACTCGGCACTTTTTTTGAGCACGATTTCCATAACCACGGCCAAACGGTGATCAAGCCCAGTGGTGTTCCGGTGAAGATTCCGACTATCCGCCCAGAGAGTCCGTGCCTCCTGCCAGAGGAGCGATCTGAGATGGAACGCTTTTTCCAGGGCCGGATGGATCTTGGGCGGGTCCGGCTGGTGTTCGGGGGGATTTTGACCCTTGGCGGCTACGCCCGGACCCTGGGAAACACCATCGCGTTTCCCATGCGGTATTTGGGGGATTACCAGAGCCTTGACTCTCGGTGCTGGCTGGTCCACGAGCTGACCCACGTGTGGCAAAACCAAGTCCTTGGAAAGCGCTACATCCCCGGGGCATTGTGGGAGCATTTTTGGTATGCGGATCCCTATGCCTATGCCCTGGAGCCGGAGGCTCCGTTTTCGAGTTACGGGTATGAAGCGCAGGCGGCGCTGGTAGCGGATCTTTTCCGTTCGCGGGAGATGGGAGAATCAGGTTCGCGGCGGGAGATTCTCGAGGAGCGATTTCGGGAAATGGGGAGAATATGCGGCAGGCGCCGTTGGGCCTGATCCCAGGGCTACGGAGGCCGGGTCGGGTGAGGGGGAAGAGCGGGGAAGGAAGGTGTGCGGTTTTTGGTCTTCGCTGGCGGTAAAAAGGGGCGAGTGGCGGCGGACGGATTGCCGCCGCCGGGAGCGGAAGCCAACCGGAAGAAAAGAAAGTGGTTTGCTTGAATTGTGTTCTTTGGGGAGTCCCGCGATGGTCTTTCGTTGCAACGCGTTGACTTCACTCTGGTAGCGTGGGATAGATTATCTTGTGTAGGTAACCCCTTTCGTGGGGATGATTTTGAAACGAGGAGCGCGAGGAGATGAAACTGCGACACCCCTGGAGGCTCCTGCTGGTCGTTCTTGCAGGCAGCGCATCGATGGTCATGGCTCAGTCGGACGGTTCAGGTGCCGTGCAGAGTTTTCCGGTGAATCGTCTGTCGGCGGAGGCGGCTCGGCAGCAGTTTGCCAACGAGCCCACCTTGCAACAGGTTTTCCTTTTGGCGGCGGAGCACGCGGATCTTCGTGTGGATCGGATCCGTTCGTGGATGAAGAAGGCGAGCAAGCGAAACCTATGGCCGGAGCTGAAGCTCAACGCGGACTGGACGGGTCAGGACAATAAGTCGGTCTCGGATACTTATTCGATTCGTGAGGATCCGGATCGGACGATCATCGGGCCGCCAGATGCCACCATCGCGGACAATAACCGTTGGAATGTGGATCTCACCATGACCTGGGATCTGAATGCGATTATCTTGGATCGGGCAGCGGTGAAGGACATGACGCTGACGGCCCAGCGGGTATTGAAGATGCGAAACGAGTTGTTGACACAGGTGAGCGGCCTCTATTCGGAGCGGCGGCGCCACCAGATCGAGCTTGCGATGCTGGCGCCCTCCGATGAGCTTGTGAAGGCGGAGAAACAGCTCCGGATCGATGAGCTGACGGCGCAGCTCGATGTCCTGACGGGCGGCAAATTCTCCAACATGACTGGAGGAGGCAGATGAAACGGGTGGCGAGATTTCTGGCGCTGGCTTTCTGCATGCAGGCCACGGTTGCGCTGGCGGATCTCATCGACATCAACCGTGCGTCAAAGAGGGATCTGGAGTCTCTTCCCGGGATCGGCAGGGTTACGGCACAGAAAATCATTGAGCATCGGCCGTACCGGAGGGTGGATGAGCTTTTGGGGATCGGGCGCTTTGGCCGGAGCCGGCTGGATCGGATCCGTGCTCTGATTACCGTCGGCGACCTGTCGAGATTGCCTGCGCCCAGGCGAGAAATCGTTGAGGAAGAAGCGCCGGCGCTTGGGCCGCCGGAAGGGATGGTGGCCATCACAAGCTGGACGACGGGAGAGGTTTTTTACGTGGAAGAGGGCACGACGGAGGGTTTCTGTCCTTACACCGGCGTCCGGTGGAAGCTGAGTGGAGGTGGAGAATGACGGGCCATGGGAGATGGATGCTCTTGTTCCTGGCCATGGGAATCTGTTTCGTCGGTTCGGCGACGGGGCAAGAGTTGGAAGATCTGATCGATTCAGATGCTGGATCCGTCGGTGACGTGGATGCGGTCCTGGAAGGTGTTTTCGGTGGCAGCGGTGTACTGGAGCAACTGGATTCGGTGGACCCGGAAGATATTCTTTCGGAGATCGATGTGGATCGGCCGGATCCCAGTATCCGGTCGTACACTTCGTATGCACCGGTAGCGGGCATGAGCCAGAAGGCGGCGGCGCAGCACCACAAGTTGGTGAACCAGGCTCTCTACGCCCTGGATGCTCGAAAGCGGGCGTCAGCGGCCCGGGCATTGGGGCGGAACAACGATGTGGTGGCCGGGCCCGTGCTATTGGTGGCGCTTCTGGATCGGAATGCCGGTGTTCGGGAAGCGGCAGCGGAGGCGCTTCGCAATGTGGGGAACGCGGAGGCCATGGGTGCCCTGCGGTCTGCCTTGAGCCGCGAGGTTGACTCCAAGGCGGCGAAAGACATGAGCAAGGCGATGTCGGCGATCCTGGAACGGACGGCACCGGGCAAGCCGCTGCCGCAACCTCTGGTCATCGTCTGCCATAGTTGTGGCCGGAAGTTTGCTGTAACGCGGGGAATCACGAGCGGCTATTGCCCTTATGACGGCGTGGCCTGGGCGATTGGAAAGTGAGCCAAATGCGAAGAGCGATTCTAGGGTCATGCATCATCTTGCTGGCCGCCGGTTGTGGAGACGACGTAGGCGACAAGCTTGCGGAGCCCGAGTCGAAAAGCGTCCAGGTGGAAAGCTTGCTGGAGGGACTGAGTTACCCCACGGCGGTAACGGTGGTGGAGTCCGTGGGCGGTGGGCTGGAGGCGGGGCAGGTTTTGGTGGGCTTGGCGGGCAGGACCGGCGCCAATGCCAACGCGATTCTGGCCCTGTCTCAGGCCGGGGAATTGCGGAGGTTCGCGGATGGTTCGGTGCGGGATGGCAACGGGATTCCCGCAGTGGACAGGAGCGAAGCGCTGGATGCAAGCGGCCCTTTCGTGTCCGTATCGAACTATGCTAACGCCTTGGGGTCAGTGGCTTTTTTCGACGGGAGCGGCGCAATCTCCACGGGAGTTATCAGTGGAGGAGTGCTAGACGCCAGCGATTTTGGGTTCTCGGTGACGGGCGTGAGGCCGCCCAACGGTTCCATCGTCAACCAGTTGAAGATCACGGCGCAGGTCTTTTTGTCGCAGCCCGTGGACCCCGAGACGGTGACGCCGATCCGTTTTTGGCTCGACCGGGTGGGCTCGACGCAGGATCCGGAGGGGACGATCTCTATTGCGGCGGATGGGAAGGCGATGTCCTGGACTCCCGACCAAAACCTGATTCCGGGGATCTCTTATAAGATCAAGGTGCGCACCTCGGTGAAGGACATTTTTGGTAACGGGATGGACTCCGATCCTTTTACTCCGGGGCGGCAGCAATTCGAATCGCAGTTCCGGATTTCGGGATCGACGCCGGTCTTGCGGGTAAAGTCGGTGAATCCGGAGCACAATGCCAAGAACGTGGCCCGAAATACGCGAGTCTTCGTCAAGTTTTCCACGGGGGTGGACCGAGCCACCGTCACGCCGGAGACTTACATCGTCTCCATGGGAGGCAAGCCATTGGATGGAGCGATCACGCTCTCTTCGGACAACACGGTGGCAATCTTCGCTCCCGGCGGCCAGTACAATGGGGGATCCAGGATCGACGTGCGGGTGACCACCGAGGTGACGGACCAGGCGGGCAACCCCTTGGACGCGGAGCCCGGAGGAGGGCCGGACGATTTCGTCAGCCGTTTCACCACGGGCAGCGGTTCGGATACGACGGGGCCTGAGGTGGCATCGGTGGATCCCGCCAACGGTTCGACGGCGCCGCCTCAGACGACGGTATCCATCACTTTTTCCGAGCCTGTGGACCCCACGTCAGTGACAACGAGCGCCGTAAGGCTTGAGCAGGGGGGAACCCGTCTGAATGCAACGCTCAGTCTAAGCAGTGACAATCGGGTGGTGACGCTGAAACCGAGCTCGAAGCTGGCGGATGGCAAGACGTACGATGTCCTTGTGACAACCGATGTCTTGGATCTGGCGGCAAACTCCTTGAGCCCTACTTTTCAGTCTAGTTTCGACGTGGCGGCGACGCCGCTGGTCATCAATGAAGTGATCACTGATCCCCAGCGGGATTGGAATGACTCGGGCGGCGGCAATGGCGTGCCATTCGACGATCAACCGGGAAGCAATGCCGGAGAGATCGGGTCGGACGACGAATGGGTGGAGCTTTTGAACAGTGGCAGCGCCACCTTGAACCTACGGAACTGGTCGCTGGAGTTTCGGGACACAAGCCCCAGCGCCCATACCTTGGGATCGGTGCCCGGCGGCACGTTTGAGGTTTATTCGGCCGGCTCGGTTTCGTCCTTTCCTCCGGGAGCCCGCGTGGTCATCGGCAACCCGTCGGGAACGCTGAACAACGACGTCTATATCGTGCTTCGGGACAACCAGGGAAACGAGATTGACGACGTAGAGATCGGCGATGACCCGGAAAACGACGGGAACGGAGACGGCGCTCCGGGGAACGGCGATGGGAATGCCAACTCTACGGCGGATGAGGCAATCGCCCGGCGTCCTGACGGCATCGACACGAACAATGATGGCCGGGACTTCAACAAGCAGAGAGCGACCATCGGCTCGACGAACAACACCGGTCGAATGATAGGGGGACCATCTCTTCCGGGTCGAAGCGGAGGAGTCACCGGCATCGCCTTTGGCGGTGAGGCTCCCGACGCGCCAGCCCCGACGAGCCTTCTTTATTTTGTTTCCAACAGCAATACGGAAGGCGTCGTCGCCATCGACCTGAACGGAGAGGTTTACCAGATCAGCGATTTCCATGATCCTCGGGGCGTGGCTTGGGTTCCCGGAGAGAGCACTGGGCAGGGTTTTCTTTGGGTGGTTCACGGATCGAGCGAAAGTGGGAACTCGGGAGTCACGCGGATGCGGCTGGAGCCGGCGGGCAGTGTGGGCTCCGCTGGAACCCGCGTGGCGGTGGGAGCGCCGGACACGAATGCCATGCTGAGCTTCACGGGGCCAGCCTTCCGGGAGCCCGTGGGTATTGCCTACGACGCTAGTTTAGGGGCGCTCTTCGTGGCGAATCGCGTCGATGGGACTGTCTTGGAAGTGGAACTTGACGGTAGCGTGAGCCGCATCTTCGAGACCGATGTCGGCCCCGACTCCCTTTCCTCCATCGCCGTGGGAGAATGGCAAGGCCGGCACGGGATTTTCCTCACGGACAGTGGCGGGGGCAATGTGGATTTGGGGGATCCTCCCAGCGGTCGGTTGCTCTTCTTCCCGCTTCCATGAAGGGGGGCTCCACGCAAAGCGGGACAATGTCGCCGGGGAAAAAACCAGGGAGCTGCCAAGGACCCGTTGCAATGAAAGGCAACGGGAGGGAACGGAGAAGAGGAAGCGTCCAGTGGACGGTTCCGCCGTTCCCCACCTTCTTGTACGGTAGGCCTCGCTGATGCTCGGCGTCTCGCGGCGCTTGGCACCACGTTTTCCCTTTTCCTGTTCTGTCCCGCCTTGCGTGGAGACGCCATGAAGGCAAGCCAGCTACCGGCGGCCAGCCAAAGGCGGGCGCGAGCTTGACCGTCAACCTGAGCTGCTCATTGGACAGTGGTGGAAGAAACTCTTGGGAATTTTTTTCATGGCGGACTCTTGCGAAATCCTTGCGGCCATTCGGATGGAGCTCCAGAAAAAAGAAGGAATCCCGCCAGACAGAATCCGGCTGGAAAGCTCCCTGTTTGACTTTGGCTTGAGCTCGGTAAAGCTGGTGGAGCTTCTGATGGTGCTGGAAGAAAAGTTCGATGTGGAGCTTCCCGAGGAGGAAATGGTGGGCATTGAGATGGTGGAGGAGCTTGTGGCGGCGGTGAATGCGAGGATGAAATCGTGATGAGGCGCACTTGGGCTCATGAAACGCTTGTGGAGGGTTTGGTGGGCGCCGCTTCGGAAGCACCGGAACGTGGACTGACGTTTCTTCTTCCCGGCCGAGAAGCGGAACGAATCGGGTACGGCGAGCTCCTGAACCGTGCCAAAAAAGCCGCCAAATTCTTCTCTCAGTGGAAGATCGGACAGGGTGATCGAGTGTTGTTTCTCTCCGGAACGACGCCGGAGTTGGTGGCGGGGATTTTCGGGGCTCTTCTGTTGGGGGCGATTCCATGTCTTGTGGCTCCGCCCTCCGGAATTGGTGCA
>JAJRTK010000395.1 GCA_024278345.1 bacterium
CGGTAATTTTGAGACATCTGAGACCTATCAGATCCGGTTGACAACTTCACCGCTGGGGCAGGCCTCCTTCCCGGCTCCGTGCAGCCCGGAGGGCGCTACACCGGCAAGATGCCGGTGCCACCGTTTCGGCGAAGAAAATTGTAAAGCAAAAACACGACAATTTGATAGGTCCCAGACATCTCATTGGTGAGACATCTCATTGGTTCGATCATGATCGAACATTTTTTGTTTCCAACTCCAATCCAGTTCGGTATGTTTAGTACAATGGCGTTGTTCCGAACTGGTGGTGAACCATGGTCATGACAATTGATAATCTTTCTTTGAGCAACAGCGGCATACGAATTGACACGGCGGTCTGTCCGGAGCCAGGTCCCGAAAGCGGCCTCTCGACCCGGACAACCCACCTCGAAGATGGCAAGATCGTTGCGGCGGCGCCCCGAAAAGCTCAGCCTCTTCTGCGCACTCTGACAGTGAGATGGGGTTTGCTCATTTCCGGGAAATTAGGTGATGACATGCTTGGGCATGCCAGAGCTTTGGAGGAAGCGCTCAGCTACGTCCATTCTCAAGCAGCCGCTGCTATGGAGTTTCTTGGCAACCTCCATTTGGTGCTGCTCCGGCAAAACCGGTTTCTCATCCCGCATTTCGGTACCAGCGATGTCTATCTCATCCGAAGACGCACCATCCACCCTCTGGTTCTAGCGCCGAACCTTCAACAGCTTGAGGAAACCCTGGGGATCGAGTTGCCTTCCTCAAAGTTTGACGCTTCACGCGTAGCCTGCGGGAGTGCGCACTGGCCGGATGCATCGGCCATGCAAGTGGCGACTTCCAGCTACCTTCCAGGGGACTTCTTGCTCCTGACCTCCCCGGGATTGTTTGAAAAGAGGGACTGGCCGGGGATTCTTGGTTCTATCCCAAAAAATGGGAGCCCCTTCGAACAAACGTCTAACCGCCTGGCACGTCTGGGGCGGCCACGCGTTCAGAAAGAGGGCGAAGGCTACCTGCTGCTTCGTATCGATGGAGAAGATTCGGAGTCGAAATTGGAGCCGACGACTGCCGCCCAGGAAAGGCCGACTCGCCCCATCCATACAGCGGAGATCCAGGAGATCATCCAAAAGCAGTTGGTGGCACCTTCGCCAAGCTCGCCGGTGCCCAGGCAATCTCCGGGCCTGGCCCTATTCCTCTTGGTGGCCGGGCTTCTCTTGTTGGCTCTTTGGTATCTGGCCCCACTCCTGTGGAAAGGGGATTCAGAGTCGGCGCCGAGGCATCCGGTACAGCTTCGGCGACGGTCGGCCGTTTTGGGGCAAGCAGGCCTTGGGGAGACTGGTCTGGGCTCGGGATTCGCATCGAGTTCCAGGGCCAAGGGAGTCGTGAGCCGGGAGTTCCGGCAAACACCGGAGTCCAAGCCCCTGGCAAAGAAGCCGGCTTCCGGAAATTCGGCGGTGGCTCCCTCTGCGGTACCGCACACGACCAATCGTGAGGCCATTGCGCGGCCTACCGCAACCGAAGTCCTGGAAAAAGAGAAAGCCGAAGAAAGCGGGAATCCTCTGGCCGATGGCCGAACAGCGGTCATGGCGAAGGATCTCGATACGGCCATACTTCATTTTCGCCAGCTCTTCTCGGCACGCCCAAGAGCCTACACGATCCAGGTTGGAGTCGTGAGCCAATCGAGTTCGGTTCTCCGCTATTTTGGCCACGGAGAGGGAGTACCTCTGATGCTGAGCAAGAAAAAGGATCGGTATTACCTTTGTATCGGCCTATTTTCCACTGAGCCGGAAGCGTGGCAAGCGATCAAGGGGTTGCCCGAGTTCTTTAGAAAGCAGAACGCGATTCCTAAGGCTGTTTCAAAAGTTCTTGGCCATTCCCTCTAATGGGTGATTTAGCCTATGCCCGGACACTCCGCAAACTGGCTGGTTTTTTCGACTCTGAAAAGCGGGGGCGCGTTCTCTTCTCCCGGAACGATTATAGCCTGACGCCGTTGCGCGACTACCTTGCTGGCCTTGACGCACTACGAACCGCCCCGTGCGTTCTCCACGTGGGCGGGACCAACGGAAAGGGCTCGATTTCGGCTTACGCCGGGGCCATTTTCCGGGAGCTGGGTCTAACCGTGGGACTGTTCACCTCTCCACACCTGGTTTCCTACCGCGAGAGGATTCAGCTCAACGGGCGGCCAGTTTCCAAAGAACTCTTCCACCAGACGGTGGAGGGGATCCTGGCGGAAAAGCCCGATCCTGGTGGTTCACCCATGCGAAGCGTCTTCGAGATCCTGACAGCCGCGGCGGCTATCATTTTCAAGGAAACAGCCCTGGATGTGGCGATTTTCGAGGTTGGCCTGGGGGGGAAACTAGATGCGACGAACGTGCTGGAGACCGACGTCTCGGTACTCGGTCCCATCGCCCTGGACCACACGGAGGTCCTTGGCGGGACACTGGAGGAGATCGCGGCGGACAAGGCGGGAATTATCCGGGCCGGGCATCCGGTCATCGCGGCCCGGCAGGCTCCGGAAGTCCTGGGAATTCTGGAAAGGGAGGCGGAGCAGCGGGACTGCGGGCTGCTAGTGGAGGGCCGGGACTTCCGGGTCACCAGCCAAGAAGGGTCCATTTCCATTCGCCTTGGCGACGGCCTGGGATACGAGGGGCTCCAGCCGGGCATGCCCGGTCCCCATCAGGCATCCAACGCCGCCGTGGCGTTGGAAGCGTGCCGCGCCCTCCTGGGGGATCTAGACGAGGCGGCGGTCCGGCGGGGCGTGAGGAGGACCAGGCTGGCGGGTCGGCTGCAGAGGATCGGGTTGTGCGGCGGCTCGGCGGTCTGGGTGGACGGCGGGCACAACCCGGCTGCGGCCAGGGCGGTGGCGCGGGGAGTTCCGGGGCTGGCGCCAGGCCCCAGGGCCCTGCTCCTGGGCGTATCGGCCAACAAGGACGCACCAGGGATCCTGGCGCCGCTACTGCCGCTCTTCGACGCGATTTTCGTGACGGGTTTTCCCGGGCCTCGCAGCCTGCCGCCCGGGGAGTTGGGTGCCCTGGTGCGAGGAATGAGCCGATGCCCTGTGGAGGTCTGCCCCGGCGTCGAGGCGGCGTGGCGGAGCTGGTGGGCGGTGCGGGACCGGTACCCGACGCTTCTTTGTTTCGGGAGCCTGTTCCTGGCGGGTGCGCTCCTTTCGCTGCTCCACGGTGCGGGGCTGGTGGACCTGGATCCCGAGCCGGATCCGGTGGTGGGGTAGAGGATGGACGGCGGCGGGGTCGTGGCGGCTCCTGGAGAATGCTCGGGGGCGTGGAGGGGCGCGCAGCGACGGACGGATTGCCGTCGATGCGCGCGGAACTCGACGCAAGGAAGTCACGCTTGCCGCCAGCTTCCGGGGATTCCCACCAGGGCGAAGGTGGTGGGGCCGGTCATGGATTCACCCGCGAAGGCGTAGAGGAAATGAGTTTGGGGAGTGCTCACCAGGTCGAGCATGCGGCACAGATCCAGGGCGAAATAGCCAGTGGCCATGGAAATTCCGTTCTGGGTTTCCAAGGGTTCGTAGCTTGGAACCGCGAGCCGGAGCAGACAGGGGGCAACGCGAACGCTCCCGGTGAGGAGCAGGCTGATGGGGACCACTGCCGTTTCGGGAGCGTCAGAATCGGAGCCGGTGGTTGGTTGTTGAGCGATATGGTGAGGCTGAACGGGCAGGCGGAAACTGGCCAGGAGCGGGCAGCGAGTCTTTCTTTCGATGGGGATGACCCGTTTGGCCGAGAGGCGGAGGCCTGGTTTGTCCGGGAGATCTGGGGAATCTCGGCGCCTGGTGTAGTCGGGGAGCGGGTGGGGATGCGCATCGGGGGAGGGTGGAGTCGCTGGAGGCGGATGGACCGGGGGTGGTTTCAGGGAGGTCGCCTGGTATCGTTGGAGGAACTCGTCCACGGCCGGGTCCTGGTAGATGGCCGATTCGACGACCTTCATGCGGCAGCGGTTGGAGGTGCGGTCCTGGAGGATCAGGGTGATGAGGTAGTTTGCTCGGCGGGTGGGAAGGCGGAGGCGTTGGGCGAGGTCGAGGGTGTGCCCTTCGCTGGTCATGGCGTTGGGATCGGGTGCGGCGGGTGATCCGTTTTTGCTGGGGGGCTTGGGGGACCGGGGTGGGCGCCGGGTGGGGAGGAATGCGGGAGCGGCCGTGAGTGCGTCGGTGTCGAGGTCCATGGCGGTGATGATGGCGGTGCGCTGGAGGTCGAGGCAGTTTGGATCGGCCAGCTTCCGGGTTCGCAGGACGGCGACGGGAAAGCGGCGGTGCTCGCTGATGGCGACGGTGCTGGGCGCGCCGATGATGAGGGCTTCCTGGCCACGGCGCATGAACGGCCGCTGCAGTTCCTTGCGGGTTCGCCAGGGATCGATCCAGTATTCTTCATCGGCCAACCCGAATTGGTCTTCGAACAACGTTTTTCTCCTGCCCACGGGTTTCGGATGCGTGGTGGCGATGCCAGTAGCCGCAACCTGGAGAGGTTTCTGAAGGAGATTCACTCTACCCAGCCCCGTCTCCTGATCGGAACGCACTCCGACCGCTGCTCAGAACGTGAGCACGGAACCACCACTCGTCCCACTGGTGGTACCTTGCTCCCGAGCCTATACGCAGCCAGCGGCTGGAGCTTCGGCCAAGGAGATCTTTCCTGGATTGCAGGCGGACGCAATAGAGTCCGCTCTGGTCATCGATGGTGAAGCTGTAGTTCCGTTCGCGGAAGGCGACAAAACTCTTGTCGCCGCGCTTGTAGGGAATCATCATGGGAGATGTCGCCAAACGCCCTCGCTCCTCCTCAGAGAGGTCCTGGCAAGCATAAAAACAGGTGTACCGATCTCCGACGCGGAACCGCTTGGGGTTTCGATTTGGCAAGGCAGTCCGCCTTCCACACTCCCTGTTGGTACAGCGAATCTGATCGATCTCGGGGCGATCCGTCCGGAAAATGTGCTTACAGCGGGGACACTGGACTTGTCCGCAGACATCGCCGGGGTGAAAACCGCCATCCTGCACATAGATCCTGATGTCAGCGGTCACCGTGTCCAAACGGTTGGTGGATCGAACGGTGACACTGACCCGGCACCCGCCTCCTACAGGCAGAGCCGTTGCAAAATTGTTGGATTCCGAGAGACGTCCTTTCTTGCCAGTGGCCCCGGTGCGACTTCCCTTGCCAAAGCGGATTTCTTCGATCCGCACCAGGGAGCCGCCCTTGGAGCGAATCAACATCAAGCCGTCCATCAACTGGCCGGATTCGTCCGAGGAGGCCGGCCCATTGTTCATGTTCCAGCGCACCTTCCGGGTGGCACGACCGTCCAGCACGAGGCTCACGTCATCCACCGAGCCCCCCCGAGCGCCATCATTTTGCCAGTAAAAATCCACTGTGTCGCCCGTGGAGATGCCGGCGTATTGCCGGTGCCTCATTAGGTCGATGTTCCAGGAGGAATCGCCTATGGGCCGGCGTATCTGGCAACAGTATTTGACAGCCATGGAGATCCAGGCGGCTCGAGGGAGGCGCTTTGTGGCCTTCTCAACTTCGTCTTCCCCTCTGCTTGTGGTCAAGGGATCGCCGGGGTCGTGTTCCGGTCCCCGAAAATCACTACAGATCTTGGCCCAGTGCCGAGGAGTCACGAAATGCCGGTGATCCCAGACGGTGTACGGCCACTCCGAGGCATCCCTTTCCCAGTCCTCACCCGTCCAAGTCCACGGCTCCCTCTCTGGGAAGCTTATCAACGGCCAGTCGGCGAAACTCTCCCGCTTGAAGCCGACAGTATGGGAGTTCGTGAGGTTCTGCCATTGGGATCGGCAGTACAACTGCCAGCACATCCGGCGCATGGAGGTGCTGAGCAGGCGGCTGACTTCCTCCCACTTCCGGTCCAGCTCATCATAGGAATGCTGTTCTTGGAACCAGCTCCAGAAGGGGTCTTCCCTGAGCTCGGCAAAAGTTCTCTCTCGCTCCAACCGTACACGGATCTGTTGGAACTCCGCCGGGTCTTGGAGCCCAAGTATAAAAGCGGTCGCCCGGCGTAACTCCGACTCCCTTGCCAGGAAGAACTCGTAAGGATCCATCAAGGTGGAAGGATCGCTGCCTGAGACGCCAATCAGGCCCGCGGCCTGGCCCACCACCGAAGAGACGAAAGTTCCCAGGGCCGCTTCACGACTGGCGATTCCCGCTCCCGAGAGTCTTTCCAAGCTCCCGACTCTGGATCCCAAATCGTCCTCCGAAGTCGGTGGGCCAGACCAAAACTCGCCAAACGTTTTCAGCACACTGGCGAATCCGCCGCTAATCAGCGGCATCGCCACCATGCCGGTGGCCGCACCGACGAGCACGCTCACGGAAGCATTGAGGGCGATCTTGAAGATCCCCCAGGCCACGGCTTTGAACATGTCGCCCTTGGTTTTTTCTTCGGAAACCGCCAAGACATGCTCGCTGGCAACCTTGTAGTGCTGCGCCATGAGGATGTACGCATAACTCAGGCTGGCCAGGAGCCTTTCCAGCTTCGCTTTCTCCTCAAGATCCCGGGAAAGTCCCTCGACGCTTGTGGCGGCCTCGATACGGCGCAGAATATCGCGATAGCCATCCGCCGACTGGACGAGCTGGAAGATTTCCTCTTCGCGGATCAAAACCTCGAGCCCCTTTTGCCGGACAAGATTTCGAACACCCAAGTGGTGTTCCGCACCACTTTTCAGCCGAGCCCGAAATTCGTGCAACTGCTTCTGCCGTTGCCACAAGGTGCGAAACTCTCTTCGATCTTTGAGCAACTTTCTAATGTCTCTATCGCGGCTGGCGTCGCGGCTGGCCAGTTGCACGGTGAATTGGCTACTCTCCACCCGAACCCTGCCGATCTCGCTCCTCAAACGTTCTTCAAGGCGCTCGATCCGCTCCGTGAGGCGGGTCTCCGCGGTTTCCTGGCTCTGGGTAAGCCTTGAGATATCAGCATCGACTCGCTCGACGGCCTCAGTGACATCACCGCGCAAGCTCGCTATTTGCTCCTGGGTCCGGGCGATCTCGCCTTGCAGATCGCGAACCCGCTCTTCAACCCAGGGTTTGACCCTTTCCAGCTTTTCGCGTAGATCCTCGTAACTAAGCCGGTTCGTGTGAAGGCCGGAGTGGACCTGCTCGAGTCTTGCGTTGAACTCATCAGTTGTCGGCATCGCTTTATCCTCGCGTTTCCAATCCGCCTTCAAATGCGGCTCAGGTCGATGGAGCGGCCGTGCTGGATGCACTGTGCACACAAGGCGTCACCCTCGTCCAAACAATCGCCGGGCCACCCTTCCTCGCCATGCCCATGTTCCAGAGCGGCTTCGTCTCCATCGCCCTGAAATCCCCTTAGGATCAGTCGCGGCAAGTGCCGTTCGATGTCGGCTCCTTCCGCCACCCAAGCGATCAACTTTCCGTCTGCTTCCCCCGGAGACGCCTCGTGGGCCTGGAAGGAAAACTCGATCTGAATCGGGCAGTTGTCCCGGGTCTTTTCCGGTCCCACAAAAGCTCCCGGCCCAGATGAGCCGTCAGCGAGTGCTCTTGGAAGCTCGAAGTGCCATTGATCAATTGTCGTTGTCTCTACGTCGGTGATCTCGGCCAGCGATAAGGTACCCTGGCGCGGGGAGAACTCGTTGTCCGGGTCCAACCCGAGATGGAGGTAGATCTCTGCCTTGGTGGCATCGAACAACTCTTGGAGCTTCTCCTTGACAGCGGTGAAACAATCGTCCTCGCCATAATCCGATCCCGCCGGGCAGCTCATTCGGACCGACACGTTCGCTTCGATCTCCCCCAAAGCCACCGGGTCCACCAAGAGGTCGGCCACAAAACGTTGGAGCTTGCTAGAGTCACTTTCGGCCAGCTCGGGGGTGAAATCGTAACCTCCATCTCCCTGGGTCCGGGAGTAGGCCTCCAGAACGGCTCTCTTCACCTGGGCGAGCCGCGCGCCCCGAATGTCGAGGCTCGTTTTTCCGTGGATCTCCACCTGGAAGCGGTTGGCCTCTTCACTGGCTCCCAACTGCCCCTTGCCATCCTGGAAAAGACCTTGGAAGAAGGCGTCCAGTTGTGCTTCGTGCTCGCCCGTAACCATCCAACCCCAGCGCCCGTCGTTGCCGGCAGTGCCTGAGATTTCGGCTCCAGGTACTGGCCCCCAATCCGAGTAAGTTCCTTCAGGTTCCGGACCCCCGGTCGAGGAATCGTCTTCCTCGTCGAAAACAGCCACGACGGTCGAATCCCCAGGTTCCGCCGATCCCGTGGCCTCCTCCCCTTCTTCCTCGTCTTCCTCCAGGGTGCCCGGGACTTCAAACTGTAAAAGCAGTTCCTTCCCCAGAACCGGCTCTTTGATGGTAACTTTGCCGTCATCCCCGTCTTCAGCTCCAGCCGGTGTAAACTTCTCTTCGAGCTCCAAGGAAGGATACCCCAGGCGAGTGAAGAGCACCTGAGCGGGAAGCGCGGGCAGGGCTTGGACCGGTTCAAGAGTTACGGTCAATCCACTGAAAACCGAAGCTTCATATCGGTTTTCCTCGATGGTGAGCTCCGGCATGAACTTGCAGACATCATCGTCTTTGCTGATATCCGCGACCCAGGTCACGTCGAGGAGACCATCCTTGCCATCGAACCCGGAAAAGGGCATCAGCAGGCCGCCAAAACTCTCTCCCATGTCCAAACTTCCCGAAGCGGAAGTCAACGTTCCGCTGTAGTCCCGGGTCCCCGCCTGCTCGTCCGCCGTATCCAGCCGCCATTTGAACAGGCGATGACACAACGAGACATAGAGCATTCTCGGCCGATGCACCCCCGCCCAGGTCTCGCCTTCCGGGGGAACCCGCCAGTTGCGGCCGCTGAGGATATAAACGGGATCCGTAGGGCGGTCCAGCGGGTCGTCCCCACCCAGAAAACGGCGGGGGGCCAGAGTCCCTTCATCGGCCTGGGCCACCGTGTCGAACACGTGGGTGGCATCGTGGACGAACTCGATGAAGAGATCCCGCCCCAACCCGTTCAAGCGCTCCAGCGCCTCCTCCTGGAAACCGGAGGAGGCCGGATCCAGCGCCTGGCGCCGCAGAATGTCGGGGACCATCAGTTCGTAGTGGACCCGCCGCCAGTTCTGGAACTCCAAAACCTCGTCCGGATCAATCGTGTCGTCCGTAAGAAACTTGTCCGCACCCGCGATCTCCACCTTGCAGGTATCGCCGCCCGCCTTGCCCAGGCCGACCTTGAACCGGCCGACTCCGCCGCTGATGGTGACCTTGCCCTCGTACTTCTTGTTCGCTTCCACCTCCTCGATGGTGGCGGTATCCGATTCGCTGACCTTGGTGACCTTGGTGGGATGATCGGCGTCGTTTCGTTCGCTCTTCACCACATCTTCCCCGGCGGGCGGACCATAGGTGACCCGGAACGAAGCTTCGGGCTCCGCGCCGACGCCAAGCCCCTCCCGATCCTCCTCTAGCACCCTGATCTCGATGGTCACCTCGAAACCGAAACCGGTCTGGCCCTGTTCCCGGACATCGTAGTTGACCCACTGGCGGATCCTCCCTTTTTCCGGGGCCAGGAATTCGACCCGGATGTGCCGGCTCACCTTGCCCACGCGCTTCCGGCCAACGTTTGGATCCTCCCACTCCACGTCGTAGGGATGCACCGGTCGGATCTCGAAATCCGCCTTTTTCTCCAACTGGAAAACAGACTTGCCGGTGGCGTCGGTCTGACGGGTGGCCACCCTGCGCTTCTCCTGGAACACATGGAAGCGAAAACCCGGGTAGGCCGAATCGTCTTCGGGATTCTTCGCTTCGACGGTCACCGTATGGGGCCAGACGGTGTAAGCCGCGCCGTCGATCTCCTGGCCGTCAAGCTCAGCCTTGAATTCCAAGGTATAGTTTTCCATCCCCTCGGGCACATCCGGAACTTCCCAATCCTTGAGCTCGGCGAACTTACCGTGGAGGCCCGATTCGATCCGCGCGGTCTCCGTCACCGGGAAAGTATCGCCTTCACCACTGAGGGTGAAAGTGACCTCCTCCCCTTCCGGGTCGCCCCGGCTAACCTGAGCTCGGAGGTTCAGCCTGCTTCC
>JAJRTK010000396.1 GCA_024278345.1 bacterium
AACGTGACCCTTCGAGTCACGCAAACGTGACCCTTCGAGTCACGCAAACGTGACCCGCCGAGCGGAGCGCGGCGCTGCCCGATGCCAAGTTTTTTTTCCGCGACCCATTGTCCCGCTTTGCGTGGATACCCTTTTTCCACCAACAGATCTCGCACCACCGGCGGTGCCGCTGAATACCGGGGCCGCTTCTTTCGACGGATGCCATCCTCACTTTCGCTTCCGGGTGTTCTGTTCCTCATCCCCGAGCTCTTGTGAGTTCTCCCTGCTCCCTGGCACCGCGGACCCGTTTCCCGCCCCGGGGCCGACCGAAAGAGGTCGGGCACGACCGAGTTCCAGGCAGAGGTCGCGCAGGTGTGAGGCCTGCTCCAGGCGCCGGGTTACCGCTTCAGGGGAGATGTCCAGGGTCATTCGCCGCACTCCAGCAACCGTTCGATATCGGCCAGATCCTGGCGCCGCCCGCTCAGGCGCTTGAGTTGTATCAGTCCGGCTCGCGACACGACCGTGAGCCGGCCATACCGCCATTGGATGCGGATTCGGGAAGCCCAGGCCGCCTCCATGGCCGGCGTGACAGAAGCAAGTCCAGGGGTAGGAGTTCCGGCTCCAGGGACGGATCGGGCCGGGGGCAGCAGCTTGGAGAGCCCGCGGATTTCCACTTCTCCATGGCCGAAGCTCATGGGACGGGATTCCAAATCGAATCCAAGGGCGACGGCGACCTGCCGGACCGCGGGCCAGTCTTCTTCCCGGATGAGGAGGTCGATATCCTGCGTGGCTCGCGGGACTCCGTGGATGGCAAGGGCGAGGCCACCGCACAGGGCGTAGCCCAACCGTGCCGACTCCAGCGCGTCGATGACCGTTCTTAGTTCTTCCAACAGGCTGGCCACCGATGAAATCCCTCCACTGCCCGTTCCACGCTTCGACTGGTTTCTCCAACAAGTTCGCCACGGATGGCGTTCCTCGCGGCCCTCGATTCCCGCTGGAACGGCTTCCGCCTCCTTTTTATCTCAATCCTCCCGGTGGCCGGTCGGCTGGCGGGATCGAGGCCAGCCTGGAAACCTCGGGGTTTCACTGCCACAGCAGGGACCAGGTCATGGGCGAGTTTCATGGGAAAGACCTTTTCATGGGGCCTTGGGACGGAGTCCGCTTTCTGTCCGATGATGGATGCATTGGAACCCGGGTTCGATGCTCGAAGGAGAAGGAGGGGAGCTCCGTCCAGGGACCGCTCCAACCCGAAAATTTTTCCCCGCGACATTGTGCCGCCTTGCGTGGATGCCCGGGAATCAAGGGAAGCCCTCTTTCCAATTTTTGACCGGACCCCGGTGTCGGCCCCCGCCAAGTTTCGGTCTGCCGCGTCAATCCGTGGGTTTCACTACGAAGAGCAATCCGTGGTGTTTATCCCATGCGGCGAGTCCTCCCGACGCATAATCGGGCTTGAGGCGTAGGGTTGCCCATACTCCACCGCCCAGGTTCGCGCCTGCCAGGTTGAGGCGCTCGATGAGGGTTCCACCGGAAATCTCCCGGACCTCCACCGCCGCCTTCCCCTTTGGCCGAATACGGATCCAGCGCGAGCGATCCCCCACCATCGCCCAGATCTGGGTTGTCTCAAAGTTACCGTTGGCATCGAGTTTCCCGTAGGAATTGACGCTGTAATCCCGGTTTACCGCGAACCAAAAATCACCGTTCGGAAGAACGACTGGATTCGAATACCAGACCCGCTCCATGTCGATGGCGATGCGCACTAGGGGCCTGGTGTTTCCGTTTCTGTCCATGCTCCACAAGATCCCCTGATCGTGAAAAAGCCAGTTCCCGTGCCAGTCCGGCGCTCCCCAACAGGGGTTGAGAGAGCGGGGCCTGGCTTCCTCGGCGAGCACCCTGGGAACGATGCGGTTGCCGCGCCAACCGCCTTCATCGCTCCGGAAGAGATAGGCCATTCCAAGAGATTGTCCGGACCATCGCCCTTGCAGGCAAATCCAGGCCGCCGGACCCGTGGGCGCCATTCTCAAGCTCGTGGCAACTTCTCTTTCCCCATCGCTTCCCTCGTTTCCCGTTTTGTGGAGCCAATCGGGAGCGATGCTCATCTCCAGGAGACCATTCTTGGAATTCCAGCCCAGGTAGGCGGCCTCGGATTTGCCCGGGAGGTTGACCTCTATGAAGAGGTTCCCGTTCCGATCTCCGTCGAATCCTTTCAATTCGTAGATGGCGGAACGGAGGCCGCTCTTTTTCAAGGCCGCCGAAAGATGTGTCCCATCGATGGGCGTCTCGGTGGCGCGCTGGCTTCGATCCGGGTATTTCCACACGGTGCGATCATACTCGTTGAGGGGCAGATAGTAGAGATTTCCCTGCCGATCCGTGGCAATCTCCAGCGTCTTGTAGGCAGTCTGGCGCTGGAACCAGAGGATCCGGAAGGGAACTTCGGCCAACCGCTTGGAATTCCCGGTGCTGGTGACGGTGACAAACGATTCCCACCCGGTTTCTCCCATGGCCGTGGAACCTTCGCCGGTGGCACCAAGCTGTCCCACGGCCACCTCGCTGCCCTGCTTCCACGGTGAATCGTCTCTTCGACCAGGCGCGTCAGGCGGCGCGACGGCGCGCCGCCCGGCGCGATACCAACTTCCCGCCGACGGCGCCTCCTTCGCGGCATAGCTTCGGAGAATGTTGTGGAACATCGCCCCGAAGAGCTTGCCCTGTTTCAGTTCATGACCTGTCAAGAAGAAATAGCCGCGGATCCCGGGACCGAACCTGCCCACCACCATCACTGGCTTGAGGGCCGTGTTGCCGCCGCTCGCCGGAGCTCCGCCCATCCAGATGCGGCTCGCCACGCCTTCTCCGAAATCACCGCCAGGTGACGGTGGAAGAAACGTGCCCCCCGGAAACAGTTCCTCCACTAGCCTCGAAAACTCCTCCGGATCTGCCCCCTCCTTCCCCGAAGCCGGTCGTGCGCAGAAGAGAATGCGGTACCTTCCATCGGAGAAGGCCGCGATCCTGTATCCCGGGGCTGTCCGTTCCGATGTCACCGCTCCGAATCCATCCGGAAGCGCGAATGAAATCTCCCAGGCGCCCACACGTTGCGTGATGCCCACGGCACTCCATGCGGCGGTCGATGTCGCCAGAACCGCGAGCGCCCCAGCAAGAACAGTGCCCCATCGGATTCCGGAAGTCTCTGAATCGTTCATGTGGCATCCTTACCGGTCAGGCGGTTCCAGGCGAACTCGTTGGGGTCTTCCCCCGCATCCGACAAACTAACAAGAGCGAATGCGGGAATCAACGACCGGCGGTTGCATACGAGTCGGCGGGCCTGCGTGCAACCCAAGCTGGCGAGCAAGCCGGCGATGGAATAAAGAAAAGGCTTGGCGACCTTCCATGAGCGCCTCACTTCACTTTGCCGGGTACCCACGCAAGGCGGGACGAAGCAAAAAAACAAAAGAAAAAGGCTCAACATGGATTTCAGGGACCTACGTCGGAGCCTGGCCAGAAACACTCCGAACCACCACGGAAGCATGAAAAAAGAGAAAGACGCGGTGCCGAGCGAAGCGAGAAGCCGAGCACAAGCGAGGCCTACCGTCGAAAAAACCCGCGCAACGGGGACCTATCAGATCCGGTTGACAACATCACTGCTGGGGCGGGCCTCCTTCCCGGCTCCGTTCAGCCCGGAGGGCGCTACACCGGCAAGATGCCGGTGCCACCGTTTCGGCGAAGAAAATTGTAAAGCAAAAACACGACAATTTGATAGGTCCCGCGCAGCGTACAAAAAATTGGGTCCTGGAATGTAGCGTCACGGCGTGCTGTGACCTTGCTCCACAAAGCAAAAGTCGTGCCATGCACCCACGCCAGGGAGCCAGCTCCCTGGACCCACATCTTTGTGCGCTGCGTGCTTTTTTCGGGTGGCCGGTACCATGACCGAGGCCCGGCGGTCGACCGGATAGCCGCCGCCGCGAGCGGAACTCAACCCTAAAAGAAAAAAGCGTTTTCGGACGCATCTGTCCTGGAGGCGTTCCACTACTGGGTTTTGATGGAGGAGGGTGTTTCGGACGCATCTGTCCTGGAGGCGTTCCACTACTGGGTTTTGATGGAGGAGGATGTTTTCGTTTCGCTCCTTGCCTCGATTTTGTTAGCCTGGCTTTGGTGCCACTTACCGTTTTTCTGGGGGGGCCATGCTTCCGTCCATTCTTGTTTCCCAGCTTCGCCAGGGGATGCGCGACTTCCTGGAGACCAGTTTCTGGTCCAGCACGCCGGAGTTTTCTGGGCTCATCGGCGATTTTCTGGATGAGCCGGGAAAGTTGTTTAAGGGATCCTACCTCTCTCTTGGGCTGCCCTTTCGCCAGGGGACGCGGGGGCCGGGTTATTTTCCCGGGATTCCTCTTGGCTTTCCGCCTCACTTGCATCAAGAACGGGTTTTCCAGCGGCTTTCTGGGCGGGCCAAGGGGAACACCCTGGTGGCGACGGGGACGGGTAGCGGGAAGACGGAGGCGTTTCTGTTGCCGGTCTTGGCGCATTGCTTGGAGAATCTGGGTTTGCCGGGGATCAAGGCGATCTTGGTCTATCCCGTGAACGCGTTGGCGGTGGACCAGGCGCAGCGGTTGGGCCGGTTCGTTCACGGAAGCGAGGCGCTGCGGGGCAAGGTGACGACCGGGCTTTACGTGGGGGGCGGTGGCAGGAGGTTGTGGGGCGGCGGGCGCGTGTGGGTTTTCCGGATCGACGAAGCGTCGGCCTGCGCCGATGAGGGAGTTGCCGCACTTGAGCTGGAGGCGGAACCAGTGGACATAGGCGCCCTGGTGGATGGTGTTGAGCCAGAGGGAGACCTGGGCGAGTTCGACGGCGGTGGGGTTGAGGTCGACGCCGAAGACGTTGTTGTCGGCTAGGAACATCTTGACTTTCTGTTTTTCGTGTGCGTAGTCCTCGAGGGGGATGGTGCGGTCGAGTTCTTTTTGTCGTCGTTGGAGGTAGATTTCGGCGAGCTGGTCGATGGCTTCGCCCAGGAAGGCGGCGCTGCCCATGGCGGGTTCGCAGAGGGTGATTCGGAGGATCTCTTGGGCGGTGGCGGGGCGGTGTTTTTCGTTGTGGAGGAGTTCGTCGAGGGCGTAATGGACGAGGCAGCGGGTGAGGGGTTCGGGGGTGTAGAAGGAGGCGGATTCCTGTCGGTCCCGGCCGGCCATGCGGTAGATGAAGGAGCCCTTGGGGTAGCGTTTGAAGGATCCGTCGTCGTTGTAGACGCGTTCGGTTTCGGCGTATTTCTCCAGTTCCCGGCGCGAGACGAAGTAGGCGGGGCCCAGGGGGTCGTGTTTGGCGTTGGTCGTTCCTCTTGCGGGTTGGACTTCGTAGAGGTCGGTTTTTGCGAAGAAGCCCCGGTAGGAGAGGAGTGCTTCGTAGACGGCGCCGAGTTGGTTGATGCCGAGCTGTGCGTAGGAGATGCGGCCTCGGCGGCGGTTTTTCCTGGAGTCGGGTCGGGAGAGGGAGAGGAGTTCGATGATGCGCTGCCAGACGAAGTTTCGGATGGTGACGGCTTCGAGGATCTCGTTTTTTCGGGGGTCGAAGAGGTGGGAGCGGAGGGGGTCGAGGTGGAAGGTTTTGTGGAGCGGCGCGGCGTCATCGGAGAGGGCGAGCTGGCGGTTTTCGCGGGTTCCCCGGTAGACGAGCCGGAAGAGGAGGGCGATGGATTGGTGGAAGTAGGTGCCGTTGCGCGCCTCGTCGGTGGTGAGTTCGACGAGTTCGAGTCGGCGGAGGCTTTCGAGGCTGTATCCCTTGCGGTAGGTCTCTTCGCCCATGGGGGCGTAGCCCAGTTCCGGCCGCGCCTCCAGGTAGAAGAGGAAGAGGAGCCGGTACATGACGCGGAGGCATTCGCGTCCCAGGTCTTGTCCCAGTTTGTGTTCGTCGAGTCTTTGCTTGCGCACCTCGCGCCAGTAGTAGACGGCTTCGTTGCCCAGGAGTTCGATGGCTTCGCGGAGGGCGTATTTGAGGTCCTGGCTGACGCCGTGTGCGTGTCGGTGCGAGCTTTCGTCGAGTCCGTCCAGGAGGCAGAGGCCGTCGCGCGGGGCCAGGCTTTGGCGGTGGAGGAGGGCGGCGGTGGCGCGGAGGGTTTCGGGTTCGCGGCGGCCAAGGATTTCCGGGAGGTGGAAGCGCAGGATGTGTTTTTCGGGCCACTTGGAGCGGTCCAGGAGGAGGAGCTGTTCCAGGCCGCAGAGAAGGATGAAGCGGGGCGGCTCGGGGAGGTTGAAGATCTGTTGGTTCAGGAGTTCTTCCAGGGAAAGGTTCTGGACGGCGAGGGGCAGTTCGTGGGCCGGGGGAAGCTGCCAGGGTTGGATGCGGCAGTCCAGGGGATCGGCGGGAGCGCCGGCGAGGTCGAGGGGGGAGGCGGAGGGCGAGGGCCGAGGGGCGGCGTCGGTGGCGCGTGCGGCGGTTCCGGTGGCCCAGTCGTCGGCGGCCAGGGCGGGGATGCACCAGACCAGGGGGGCTCCGTCGTGGCGGCGGACGTGGGCCAGGAGAGGAAGGGGTCCTTGGGGGAGAGGGACCACGGCGTTGGGGGCGTGACCGGCCAGGGGCTCGTAGCCCAGGGCATGGAGGAGCTCGGTGAAGAAGCCGCGGTGGAGATCGCTGCGTTGGCGCTGGTCCCGCTCCCGCTCCAGATCGTTCCGGAACTTGAAGAAAGGGCGTGCCACGCGCCGCAGCGCGGCCTCGGGGGTGGATTTTCCGTCCTTTTCGGCTTGCTGGCGCCACCGGGGGACGAGGTTTCGCTTCAGTTCGCCTTCCATGATGGCGGTGAGGTAGTGGTGGGTATAGAATTCCTGGACGTTTTCGATGCCGGTGAAGTGGGTGGTCATGGTGAAGTTCCCTTTGGCTGGTGGGAAGAGGGGTTCACAAAGACCGCCACCACCTGGATGAAGGGCGATTCTTCCGTGGTCATGGTCTCCTCGATCCAGGTGTAGTACTCGTCGAAAACCCGTTCGATCTCCCGCCGTCGCCGTTCCATCTCCAGGTCGCAGAGCTGCGGCCTTTTCGGCCCGCGCCGTGGTTTTTGCCCCCGGGCTCCTTCCGCGGTTTCCCCGCTCCCCGCGGTATCCTCGCTCCCTGCCGCCCCCGCGGCCTCCAGGCCGTCTTTCTCTCCCGTCGCCACCTGGACCCTGAGCTTCCGCTCCTTCAAGCGATCCAGCTTCTTCAGGTGGGCGTCGAGCTTTTCGTTGATCTGATTATCGAACTCCCGGCGAAGCTCCACCATCCGCTTTCTAACCGCGTCGATCGCCGGTTCCAGCCTTCGTTCCAGGCGCTCGATGGCCACGTGCGTCTCCCGGTTGGCGAGCTTCGTTCGGCCCAGGCCCGTGCGGTCCAGGAAAGCGCCGAAATCCTCCAGCCGCGGCTGCCTTCGGCCCCGGAAGGTCACGGCGAACCAGTGGTGGATCAGCGGCTGGCTCCTCCGGTTGGGGATGAGCCCCGACAAGAGGAAGACCTCCTCCCCCGGCTCCAGCCCGTGGTTCAGATCCAGGACGGGCGCGGCGTGCCGCCCGAAGTTGCCGGCCATTTTGTCGCCCAGCCACCCGAAGATGGGGTGAAGCGGCCAGAGGTAGTGGAGTGCCGGCCAGGTATTTTCTTGCCTTCGCGCCGATTCGAGCGCCCTGCCCACGGCGTCGGTATCGCCGGAGAGGACCACCCGCCCATCGCGGAAGTCCAGCTCTTTCGGCAATTGCCTGAAGCGCCGCCGCAGGTCTCCGGGGATCTCGATCTCGATGCGCTTCCCCACCGGGTCGGTCTCGAACGATAGCTTCCGCTCCCGGCGCAAGAAGGTGAGCCCCTGCTCCAGATATTCGAAGTCGCTGGCGAAGATTGAGACGGCCTCCCGGTTCACCTCCACCGCCGGGCGCGTCTCCCGCGCCTCCTCACCGAGCCCCAGAAGCAGGTCCAACGGGTTGAAGTTCCCCGCCTCAAGACTCAACTTCCCCTCGAACGCCTCCGCGTCCCCGGTGTCCATGGCGCGGGCCGTGATCTCTTCCTCCGCTCCCACATCGTACACCCTCATGAGAGCGCACGGATCCCCGATGTTCTTTCGAGCCTGCTCCTCCTTCCGAACCAGGATCTCCAGGATCCGCGCATCGCCCCGAAGCCGCGGATTCCCCGATTCGGTCAGAAGATAGACGATCTCCGGCGCCCGCTTCTGCCCATACCGATCAATGCGACCGTTCCGCTGCTGGAACACCATGAGCGACCAGGGAATGTCGAAATGGATCATCCGGTGGCACAAATAGTGGAGATTGATCCCCTCCGCCGCCACGTCCGACGCGATGAGCAGCCGCACGGGCGATTTATCCCTCCCGAAATCCTCCACCACCCGCTGCTGCTCCACGTCCGAAAGCCCGCCGTGCAGCACCTCAACCCGCTTCTCCGGAAGCCCCAGGTCCTTGGCCAGCGCCGCCCGCAGAAACCGCAGCGTCTCGATCCGCTCCGTGAAAATCACCAGCCGATCCCCCGTCTTCCGCCCCCGCCACCGAAACTTGTTCCGAATCACATCGAGCAGCTTCCGGTACTTCCCGAACCGCTCCGGAACCACGGCCTCCAGCGCCCGAGCCAGATCCTCCAAAGCCCGGATATCCCCCCAATCCGCGCCTCCTTTGACTCCCCCCGAAAAACCGCGTCCAATCCATCCCCCAGCTCGCGACTCCCGGCCAGACCCTCCGCGTCCGGTTCCCGCCCAGCTCTTCTTCCTTCGCTCATCTCCACCGGCCGAATGTCCTCTCTCCCTGCTGTGTTCCGCTCGCATCGGGCGCGTCCCACGCCCGCTCCTCGCCCCTCTTCCCCCCAATCCCCATCCAGTACCCGGGAGGCCGGGGGCACTTCTTCGCCTTCCCGCGGCAGCTCCAGGGAGGCCGGGGGCACCTCTTCGCCGTCCCGCGCCAGCTCCGGGTATCCACGCAAGGCGGGACGGAACAGGAAAAGAAGAGGGAAAACGCGAAGCGTACAAGAATGTGGGTCCAGGGAGCTCGCTCCCTGGTGGGTGCAGGGTGAAGCCCTGCCAGGGGACCGGGGACGGAGTCCCCGGACGACCTTCGAGTCACGCAAACGTGACCCGCCGAGCGGAGCGCGGCGTTGTCCGAGGCCAAGTTTTTTCCCCGGCGACCATTGTCCCGCTTTGCGTGGATACCCCCAGCTCCCAGTCCCACGGGACCAGGCTCGCGCCCTCTTTCCCCGTTGCGTCTCTTTGCCCGCCGGGCCCACGGCTCGGCGATCGATCACATCGGGCGCGTCCCGCGCCCGCTCCAGGCCCGTCGCCACCGCCCTCCAGCCTCCTGGAATCCCGGATCCGCCGGATCTTCCGGAGCCGGTTTTCGATGGTCCGAATGCAGGCCCCGGGGCTGGAAAGGAGCGCCGTCTCCAGGGTCGTTCTGAAGAGCCGCTGGCCGCCTCGGTGGCTTTCCCCAGCGCCGAAGCGGAGCTTCGAGAAGATCCCGTAGGCCGCCTCTTCCTCCGGCGTGGCCGCGGCTCGGACCAAGGTCGTCTCCCGCTCCGGGATGGCGTTTCCCAGTTGATTCTCGATATCGTTCTTGAAGCGCCGGATGTAGAGCCCGTCGATTTCCTCCTTGGTGTAGTCGTCCTCGTCAGCGATCGCCGTGGGACCCAGCATGTTCATCAAGCTGGCGAAGCTCCTGGCTCTGCCGTCGTGGGGCGTGGCCGACAGCATGATCAGGCTGTCCGACCTGCTGGCAAGGAGCCGTGCCAGTCGCGACCGGAGAGAGGAGTTGGTGCCCCGGACGGCCACGTTCTGCGCCTCGTCGATGACGATGACGTCCCAGTGCGCGGTCTCCAGGTAGTGGCGGTACTCGTTGTTTTGCTTCAAAGTGTCAATGGAGATGATGGCCTTGTCGAAGATGTGAAATGGATTGTGGTTTGTGGGGATCCGGCGGCGGATGCGGCCCAGGCCCACGGAGTCCAGCCGCACCAGGGGAATGGTGAAGCGGCACCACATCTCCTTCTGGAACTGGGTCAGCAGGCTCTTGAGGACCACCACCAGGATCCGTTTTCCCCGGCCCCGGGCCATGAGCTCCGAAAGGAGAATCCCGGCTTCCAGGGTTTTCCCGAGGCCGACGCCATCGGCGATGAGGATCCTCTGCCTGGGCTGGCGGAGCGCCTTGGCCGCCGGCTCCAACTGATATTCCAGAAGATCCATGGCCGCCCGGTGCCCGATATGAAGGCGCTCGTCCGTAGGCGGGATCCGCCGGTACAGGCTCTCCAGGTAGAGAAGGGAGGCCCGGTAACCGCTGGAACTGTCCCGGACCAGTTTTGTCTCCACCGGATCCAGGATTTCCATGGAAGGCTCGATCTCCGAAAGGAAAACCGCCTCCTGATCCCGCACCAGCTCCGTCATGCCTACGACATGCGCCGCCTGCCCCCCCGTGGAGGTATGCTCCACCTTCAAAATCCGCCAGACCTCGTCCCGCACCCGGATGTGCGTCCCAGGCGCCAAAGGTGCCTCCGCGCCCCCTCTAACAGTTTTCTTACAGCTCATCGTTCCGCTTCCTCCCCTCGTGGCTCTCTCTGCCCTGCGGCACTGGGCGCGGCAGGCGCCATTGTAGGGCAGGCCCCGGGGGTAAACAAGAGCGGCCAGCCACGGACCGGCCAGGTGCTGGCGGGAGCGGAACCGGTGGCAGGCTCCCGGGAAAACCTGGTAGGTTGCGATCCAGCCACTAGCCCCGGCCCGCGGCGACACGAGGCACCGCATCGGCGACCGCCGCCTGGCCGGGGATCCGCGGAACTCGCCAAACAACCGAATCGAATCAACGCGAATTGGCCGGGACCGAACGCCAGCCCAAGCAACCGGAGGCGCCGACGATGACCGCCCCAGCCGCGAAATGTGCGCCCTTCCTCAAGTGGGCCGGCGGCAAGCGCCAGCTCTTGCCCATTCTCCGGGCGCACCTTCCGACCGGGATCGCGGACTACTACGAACCGTTCGTCGGCTCCGGCGCCCTCTTCTTCGACCTCGCATTTCGCGGAATGATTCGAGGAACCGCCCACCTGTGGGACCAGAATCCCGGCCTCGTCAACGTCTATCGAGTGCTGCGGGATTCCCGGGCCGAACTCGTCGAACTCCTCTCCCGCCACAAGAAACAGCACGATCCCGCGGATTCGGCCTACTACTATCGACAACGGGCGAGGTTCAACGCCACGAACCCCGACACGATTGAACATGCCGCAATGTTCATCTACCTGAACAAGACCTGTTTCAACGGACTCTTCCGCGTCAATAGCAAAGGCCGTTTCAACGTCCCCATGGGCGCTTACAAGAATCCGGGAATCTTCGACCCGGAAAACCTTCGGGCCGTCTCCCGGGCCCTGGAAGAGGTCGAACTCAAGGTCGCCGACTTCCGGGAACTGGACCCGGCGGGGATCAAGGCCGGCAGCTTCGTCTATTTCGACCCGCCCTACCAGCCCCTGGACACGACGAGCAACTTCACGAGCTACACGCGGGGCAGTTTTTCCGAAAGCGACCAGCGACACCTTGCGGACCTGTTTGGGCGGCTCCGGAACGCCGGCATCCCATCCATGCTCAGCAACTCTTGGACGCCGCTGGTGAAAGAGCTTTACGCCGAATTCCACATCCAGCCCATCCAGGCGCGAAGGTCCATCAACTCCAACGGCGGAAAGAGGGGACGGATCCCGGAGGCCCTCGTCCTGAACTACGCGGCAAAGGCAAGATCGTGAACGGCTCCGTCCATCGTTTCGGCCACCATACGACGCGGAGCGTCGTACATAAATGTGGGTCCAGGGAGCGCGCTCCCTGGCGTGGGTCTGGGAGCAGCGCTCCCAGCGGAGGTCCGGAGGCGGAGCCT
>JAJRTK010000397.1 GCA_024278345.1 bacterium
TGACAACTTCACCGCTGGGGCGGGCCTCCTTCCCGGCTCCGTGCAGCCCGGAGGGCGCTACACCGGCAAGATGCCGGTGCCACCGTTTCGGCGAAGAAAAGTGTAAAGCAAAAACACGACAATTTGACAGGTCCCAAAGAAAAGGAACCTATCAGATCGGGTTGACAACTTCACCGCTGGGGCGGGCCTCCTTCCCGGCTCCGTGCAGCCCGGAGGGCGCTACACCGGCAAGATGCCCGTGCCACCGTTTCGGCGAAGAAAATTGTAAAGCAAAAACAGGACAATTTGATAGGTCCCAATGCGGGAAAGCGGATTGGACAGGCGCCCCGAGCTCTGATCTGATTTCACTAGCGGATGGGAACTGGAAGCGGTACAAACCATTTGAGAACTATGGAATGATCGGCTTCTGACATTTTCGAGGGACGGTTGGCATGAGGCGATGCCGCAATTGTGGTGACAAGGTTTCGGAGCTGCAGGAAACCTGCTTCCTCTGTGGCCACTCTCTGCACGAAAAAGGGTCCACGGGTTGGCTCTTTTACGTCGGTGGGCTGGCCGGGGCAAGACTCTTTGTTCACAAGTCGTTGCCGATTCTCTTCCTGCTCGGGCTGCTCTGGGAGATCGCCCTCCTGAACGAGGCAAGTTTGGTCAATTTCCTGGTTTTTTCTCTCTTGTGGGCCAGCGTGCTTCTGGTTCACGAGGGTGGGCACATTTTGGTCATCCGAGGGCGTGGCTTGACTTGCGGCAAGGTTGTTCTTCATCTGTTTCCAGTTTTCTCCGTTCAGGAGTGGCAAGTGAGGGGAAACCCACGGGACTTGGCCCGTGTCGCTCTTGGCGGTCCCCTCATGAGCTTGGCCGTGGCTGCCATCTGTTGGCTGTTGAGCGATGTCGTGACAATCGGTTTGTTGCCCTTGCCGCGAGTGGCCTTATTCCACGCCATCGTCGGAACAGTCAATCTTTTTCCCGTTTGGCCATTGGATGGCGCGCTCTTTTTCCGGCGCCTGGATTCGCCGCGGGAGGAAGCGATTGCGCCGCAGGCGGAAGAAGTGCCGCGAAAAGAAGCCAAACGAATAGAAAACTTGATTCTGGAGGAGCTTGATGCGGCGCCGCGCGAAGAGACTCCTCCAGAAGCCCTCACCGACGTCGATGCCATCCTGGAGAAGATTTTTGCTTCCGGCCTCCACTCTTTGACCGAACAAGAGCGCTCAATCTTGCACGAAGCCAGCAGAAACCTCCGCCGTTAGGCGCAAAGCTCACCCTGCTCCAGGCGCTCCCTCATGGCGGGACTGTGCCGCTTTTTGGCAAGATCTTGCCACGGGGGCACTGAGGTTCCGCTGTCCGAAGCAGCGTTGAGAGATTGATGATCCCCATGAAAACAGGGGCTCTCGTGGGTCTCGATTGTTTTGGCATGAGGCTTGCTACTTCCCTTGGCAGCTAGCGGATGGCGGGACCCAGGTGGTCTCGTGGGAAACCTCCCAACGCCCACCCGCGCAACATGGTCCCTACCCAAGGAGATGGAAATGGTTGAGCAGTTCAAGGTTGAGCGAGCATATCCTAGAGCGGATACGGAGCTTCTGGTCTATTTGGAGCAGCAGGATGCAGAGAGAGGAGTCTGCTATCAGACCATGGGAAAGGTACTGAACTTGAGTGAAGGCGGACTTCTCGTAGAACTCCAAGGGCCGGTGTACCCAGGCGTGAGCTCTTTCGTGACATTGGCTTTGGGACCGGAGTGCGTGGAAGTTCGCGCCAAGCTTTATCGTATGAGAAAAGCAGGTCGCCAGTACCACGCGGTGTTCCGGATTGATCAGCGTTTCCGCCGAGCCCGAGCCAAAATCGCCAACTACGTTCAGGCAAAGGCCGCGTGAAGGACCGCTCTGTTTACAGGTGCCGGAGTAACGCCTGGAATAGACGTTTCGCCGCGTGGAGGGTTCCCTGGTTGATGATGTCCAACCCCCACGCGGCGAGGAGCCCGGTGGCGATGATCGCCATGGTGGCCAGGAAGGCTAGCAAGGCCAACCGGTAGGGAAGAGCCGTTCCCAATTCTGAAGGGGCGGCTGCCTCCGAGGTGACAGTCTCCCAGCTCTCGGTCATCTCTTCCAGGGCGTCTCGTGTTGAGGGTTCCCTCGCATCCTTGGCACCAGACCACTCTTCCAGATCCTCTGTTTCCCGCTGCGAAGCTCTTCCAGTCCCAACATCTTGGCTACCCGATTCCGCCCGTGCCGGAGCTTGGGTGGCAGTGGGCTTGTGCAGCCGTGGTGGCACGGGAAAATCGGGAACCGCTGAAGAGATGCCGGCTTCGAGGTCAAAAGGCTCCGTTGTTGGGTCGTCGTCGAAGGGACTGGGTGCGGAAGCGTCTCTTGATGAACTTTCCGAGAGATCCACGACCGATTCCCTTTCCGGTCGCTGGAAAGTGCCGGTGGGATCCGAAGGCCTGGCACCTAGACGGCGGATTCGGAGTTCAGCGGAGGTTGTCACTTCCGAGGTTTCGGGCTTTTGACCGCCGGGGAGCACATTTCTGAGGAGTCGCGAGTTGTCGGGCTTTCGTAGACCCGTCCCGGATTCGGGTAAAAAGACTCCGTTCAAGGGGACGATGGCTTCGACCCGTGCTCGAGTGGTTTCTCTCAGGCTCCGGGAGCTGTCAAAGCTCTGGAAAATCCTGGAGATGGCCCGGCGTACATCCACCGCGCTCTGAAAACGCTCTTCGGGTTTTTTTGTGAGGCATCGTTGGACGAGTTTGTCCACTTCCGTCGGAATCTTGGGGTTCACGCTTGACGGCAAAGGTGCCGGCATTGAAATGTGCATCCCGATGAGCTCGGGAATGGTGTCGGCTCGGAATGGTTGGCGGCCCGCCAACATGTAGAAGAGAACGATACCCAGGGAATAGATGTCGGAGCGCGGGTCGGCCGGATGTCCCTGGCATTGTTCCGGCGACATGTAGGAGGGGGTTCCCACGGCGATGCCCTGAGCCGTCATCGTGCGGAGATCGGGGGACTTGGCAATCCCGTAGTCCATAATCTTGACGATGCCCTGCCGAGTGACCATAATGTTTTGAGGCTTGATGTCGCGATGGATCACCTTTGCCTCGTGTGTCGCCCGAAGTCCAGAGCAAACCTGATACACAATGCTCAGCGCATCGCGGATGGCAATGACTCTCTTTTGCTCAAGGATGGACAGAACATCCCGCCCATCCACGAACTCCATCAGGATGTAGTAGACGCCTCCATCAATACCCAGATCGAAAATCTGGCAGCAATTGCGGTGGGCAATCCTTCTGGCCAAAAGGATTTCTCGCCGAAACCTCTCACGGTTCTCTGGGCGTGCGCTTGCTTGGGGGTTGAGGAGCTTGGCACAGCAATGTGTCTTTAGTATCCGATCGTAGACCTTGAAGACGGTACCATACGCCCCGGAACCCAGAAACTCTATAAGCTCGAAACGGCCAGCGAGAGTCGATCCAATGGCCGGTCGGTTAGGCGGCACGTTCAAAGCAGGGAGTCTCCCGGTGCTTCTTGCAATGCCGGAACAAGCCGGGCCAGTGGGCTCATGATGTTCACCGTTACCCCGGGGCTCGACATGCAAGATCCAGAAGGTTAAAGAGACCTTGACCTCAGCATCCAACAGCTCCCAGCATAGACACCGGCCCGGTCCGGTGTCAATGAAGGCCCCCCCGTCGTGCTATGGTGTCCCCGAAAACGAGGTAACAACGTGCGTCGAGCGATTTACGAAACTTCCTTCTCCCAAAAACAACAGAGACGTTTGCCTCGGCCATTCTTGTTCACTTTTATGGTTCTCCTTCCTCTTGTTTCGTGCTTCGCCGGTCGGACTGGACCTAAGAAGCTGGGCCTCCACCCCATAGAAATCACATTCTCGGGATTTGAGCTGTCCCAACAGATGGTCAGCCGCGCACAGCCCTTTCTCTTTTTGACGCCAACCCTTGAGTTCTTTAATCCCAATGACAGATCCGTGAAGTTAACCAGATACGACATCGAAATCGGAGGATCGGATCAACTGGTACAGCTTGATCATCGTTCCTGGCGCACCGTGTACACTCTGAAACCGGGCCAAGGAATTCAGCAGCGACCGCCCATCCGCGTGGGGTTTTCCGCAAGTCCGGGCGGCACCGTTGTCCTGCGGAATCTCTATGTAAGAGGCCGCGCCTACTTCCAAGTGGGAACCAGAAGTTTCTCTCAAGGTTTTTTGGGGCGACGGGCCAACGTCGAAGAGTTTTGACGCAGACCACGCAATGCATCTATTTGTAGCCCCCTAACGAGAGCCAATTGAGCCGGCGATCTTTCATCCTTATGCCAACGGAGGTCGTGAGATGACTGAACACGCTTCTGCAACTTCCCAAGAACAACAGCCACAATCCCATGAGTTTCAGGCCGAAGTACAACAACTTCTCGATATCCTTGTCCACTCTCTCTATTCTCACAAGGAGATTTTTCTTCGAGAGCTCCTGTCCAACGCCGTGGATGCACTGGACAAAATGAGGTTTGAACAGCTCACCCTCTCCAGCTCGGATGCCGCCAGCCTGCCTTTGGAGATTCGTATCGAGTGTGACGAGACCAAGGGCCGCCTCACCATGACTGATACTGGAGTGGGGATGACCCGGGACGAGCTTGTGGAGAATATCGGCACCATCGCCCGTTCAGGTACTGCCCGCTACCTTTCCCACCTCTCCGACGAGGCCAAGCAGGATTCCAATTTCATCGGGCAGTTCGGCGTAGGATTTTACTCGGTCTTCATGGTAGCGGAGAAAGTGCGGATCATCACATGCTCGTACCGCCCGGACTCGGTTCCGGTCTTTTGGGAATCCGATGGCCGAGGCACCTACACAATCGCCCAACACGCTGATTCTCCAAGGGGCACAAGGATCGAGATCGACCTCAAGAAGGACGAAAACCGCTTCGCCAAGCCTCAGACCATTCGCGAGATCGTCCAGAAACATTCCAACTACGTTCCCTACCCCATCAAGTTGGCCGGAACGGCCATCAACGAGGTCAGCGCCCTTTGGCGGCGTCCAAAACAGGAAATCGCTCAGGAGGACTACCAGGAGTTCTACAAATTCATCACGGGGCGCACCGAAAACCCCCTGTCGATCCTCCACTTTTCCCTGGATACCCCCTATCAGCTCCATGCGCTTCTCTATGTGCCGCCCCAGACTTTGGATTTCATGGGCCTCCCGGAAATGCGCCCAACCCTTAGCCTCTACTCCCGCCGCGTTCTCATCCAGCGCGACTGCAAGGAGCTCCTCCCGGACTATCTCCACTTCCTGGCGGGCTTGGTTGACGTGGAAGATCTTCCCCTCAACATTTCCAGAGAGGGCTTCCAGCGCGACCGGAACCTCCAGCTCCTACAGAAGCTCTTGACAAAGAAATTTTTGTCTCATCTCCAGGAGACCGCCAAAAAGGATTCCGACCTCTATTCCCGGTTCTACCGTATTTTTGGCCACACCTTGAAACAAGGTTTCCAAACCGATTTCGGAAATCGCGACAGAATTGTTCCCCTGCTCCGTTTCAATTCTTCAACCTGCGACGACGATCATCTCTCTGTTTCTCTGGCAAACTATGTGCAACGAATGAAGGACGACCAGAAGGAGATCTTCTACCTCTGTGGCGCCCATCGAGAGAGCCTTCTCCGAAGCCCCCACCTGGAAGTCTTTCGCGCCAAAGAGATCGAGGTTCTCTTTCTCACCGATCCCATGGACGACCTGGTCCTCACCACCCTGCAAACCTTCCAGGAGAAACCGTTTGCCGCCGCCGATCAGGCTGACCTTGGCCTCACTGTCCAGGAGAAAGACGAAGAAGAAGAGCCCCTTTCCTCTCGCGCCAGGCTGGATCGCCTCTTGGTCAAGATGGGAAAGCTCCTGGAATCCAGGGTGGTGGAAGTTCGCCAGTCGAAAAGGCTCAAAAAGAGCCCGTGCGCACTTGTGAATCCCCAAAACAGCGCTACGGCGGGGATCCAGAAACTCATGAGCCTGATGGACAAGGAATTCCAGCTTAGCCGCAGAATCCTGGAGATTAATGGCAAGCACCCCATTATCCGCGGGTTGGCACAAATCCACGACAAAGAGCCGAATGCCCCGGTCATCGAGCATGCCGCTCATTTGCTTCTTGACAGTGCAATGCTCCAAGAGGACTTGCCAGTGGCACCTCGGGAGATGGCGCCCAGGCTGGAATCGGTCCTGGAAGAGTTGACCCGGCTTCGGGCGATTTCCGGAACAACACCGCCGACTCCTTGAGGGTATGCTCTGGTGTGACCTCGGGCGAGTAGCGGGAGCGGCTGCGACCGATGCGAGCGGAAAGCAACCCAAAGAAGGAGAGTCGATTGCTTATTACAGGCCTTCAGGATGTGGGATTCCGATAGACTGATGGATGCTGGCCGGGACTACGTACGAGTGGCTCGGGCGTATTCCTTTTCGGCATTTCGGATCGCTTGCTGGAGTTCCTTGTTGGACGTGGCGAGTGCGATTTCCTGGAGGAAACCGGTTTCCATCACGAGCTTGGCAAACTTGGAGAGGATCTGGAGGTGTGCGTGGCGATCAGACGGTGGCCCGACGGTGGCGAGGCAGAGGTGTACGGGTTCGCCACTGGCCATCTGGTAGGGGATGGGTGTTTTCAGGGCGAAGAGCCCCGCGTGAGTGCCCTCGGTTGCCGCGATGGTGGCGTGGGGGATGCACACGCCTTGCCCGATTCCGGTGTTTTGCTGGTGTTCCCGATCCCAGAAGCCTTCGTTGATCTCTTTCTCCGGGAGGCCTAGGTTTTGGGCGAACACGCGGGATAGATAGGCGAAAAGCTCATCCTTTGTGGGAGTCTCAAGTCCGGTTTGGAGGGCGTTTGGCGCGAGCACATCCACTAGGCTGAGTTGGTCGAGCCCCCCCGGATCCGGTGCCAGGGCCTGGTGGGTCTGTTCTTGGGGTGTTCGAAGCTGGAGGACAGAACAGACGGCCCGGGCGGCGATGCTTTGTTTCGGGGAGCCGACGAGCATATTTCGCCAATGGCGCTCCGCTGCACCGGCCATGACCAGGAGGTCGTAGGCTACGCTCGCTTTGACGACGGCTTCCACGAGGTTGTCGGCTTTGACAATCGCACTTTGGGATGGCGCGTCGCAGAGCTGTTTGAATTGGTCGTGATAATCTAAGAGGTTTTGGATTTCCAGGGCTGGAATGTCGGGCGGCACGACTCCTATGAAGGTGAGGGTTGCCTGGCTACGGGCGGCGAGCCGGTGGGCTGTTTTCACGACCAGGGCATCGTGAGGGCCTGGTTCGGCGAGGACAAGGATTTTTTTGTAAACGCGGACTCCCGCGTCGCGAAAAACCGCCACGTCACAACCAAGGTTGTGGAGCAGCCACTCGAGGGGATTGCTCACAAGAACGGCTTGCCGTCTATAGCGGTGCTCCAGGATGACCCATTGGCAGGAGAGGTTGCGGCTTTTTCTATAAAGTGCTTGCCGAGTATCCTTGGTGACAACCGTCTGAAAGTGAGCTTTGATTCCCAGGTCTTCAGCCATAGCCAAAGCTCTTCGCCGGATCGACTTGATCTTGTGCTCGACGAAAGTGGCGTCCGCTAGTTCGGTCTGTTCCGGGAGTTCTTGGAAATAGGCTACCTCCACGACGTCTAGTGGAGTCGGCGTCAGCGCGGAAGCGATCTCCATGAGGCTCTCAGGTGATCGTTCCTTGCCAATGAGTGCCACGAGCGTTGGTGCCGAGGTGGGGCCCGCTCCGCTGTCGAGGGGATCGGTTTCGCCCGGTGGGGGAGACTGCACCAGATCTTTCCGATGTCCCAGTTGTTGGAGCTGTCCTCTTCTGCGAACACGGGTCCGACCGTAGCAGACAAACCATAGAAGAGAGAGAAGTGTGAAGCCCAACACACTGGCAATTGCCATGGTTCCGAGCATTGCAAGGAGTGCGATTCCCCCGAGGATTCCGAAAATCTGCGTTGCTGGATAGAAGGGTGAGCGGAAAGTTGGTCGGTACCAGGAGGTCCCTGCTTCCCGGAAGATAATGAGGGCAAAGTTCTCGACGCAGAAAATGAAAATCTGGAAGCCGCTGGCCAGTTTGGCGACTTTTTCCACGTCTAGGAAGAGGATGACGAACCCCATAGTGACAGAGGTCATGAGAATCGATCCGATGGGTGTCAGGAGTTCGGTGTGGAGGCGGCCTGTAAAGGGCGGGAGGAGTCCGTCTCTGCCCATGGCGAAGGGAAATCTGGAAGAGGCAAGGAGGCCCGCATTGGCCATGGAGGAGAGAGCGAGGATCGCGATGGCGGCCACGATGAGGGAGACTTCATGTCCTCCGAGCCGTTCCGCCATCGTGGCGATGGGCGTGATGTCTCCAGAAAGATCGCCATAGGGAACCGTACCCACGAGCACGACGGATACAAGGGCGTAAAGAGTCGCCATGAAGCCCAGCGATAAGAGCATTCCCAGGGGCAGGTTCCTTGAGGGATTGTCGATCTCTTCCGCGATGGCGGCGATCTTCGTGACACCGGCATAGGAGACGAAAACGAAGCCCGCCGAGGCGAAAAGCCCGCTGACGCCGTGAGGAAAATGGGGCTCCAGAAGCTGAGGTTGGAACTGCGCGAGGCCGCTAAAACCCAGGGCAGTGAGTGCGACTAGGCAGATGCCCACCAGTACTGTTTGCAGGCGTCCAACTTTGGAAATGCCCTGGATATTGATGTACGTCACCAGCCCCAGAATGCCAATGGCCACAGGTTTGAGTGGAAGGTCCGACAGAAGTGCCAGGTAGCCGCCCAGGCCCATGAGTGCAAAGGAAGCCTTGAAAAGGATCGAGAGCCATGCTCCGATGCCAGTGACGGTTCCCGCCACGGGGCCAAGACTCCGTTCCACGAAGAGGTAGGTGCCTCCGGAGCCCGGCATGGCCGTGCCGAGCTCCGACTTGCTCAAGGTAGCCGGAAGCACGAGGATCGCTGAAATCACGTATGCCAACCAGAGGGATGGCCCGGTCATCGTGGCGGCAAGTCCCGGAAGCACGAAGATGCCTCCGCCGATCATGGCGCCAACGCTGATGGCAACGACGCTCACCAGTCCAAGTTCTCGTCCCAGCTTCTCCACGAAGGCCTCCCACAAATGATGAGGGTATTTTCCTTTATCAAAGGTCAATACTTTACCATACAAGGCATGTTTGCCCAGGAGCGTGTTGCGCATCACCGCCCAATCCCGAAAAACGGGTGCCTTGGCCTCGGTCATGGTACCGGCCACCCGAAAAAAGCGCGCAGCGCACAAAGATGTGGGTCCAGGGAGCTGGCTCCCTGGCGTGGGTCTGGGAGCGGCGCTCCCAGCGGAGGTCCGGAGGCA
>JAJRTK010000398.1 GCA_024278345.1 bacterium
CGCCTGGCCGAAGCTCTGGAGGAAGCTGGATCCGCGCCTCTTCCTGGATGGACTCCACGACGCATTGAATGGCGCCCTCCAGGTTTCTTCCCAGGGCCTGCCCCATCTCGCAACTGGCATGGAGCGCCGCAAACTCCCCCTCGGCCACCAGTGTTCGCGCCAAGGTTCGGAAGCAGGTGGTCTTGCCCACCTGCCGAGGCGCGTGGATCACGAAGTAGAACTCCTGCTCGATGAGCTCCCGGACGCCGGGCAACCGGCGTTCTGGCGGCAACATATAGTGTCGCCGCGGATCGCAAGGACCGGCAACGGTGAAGGTTCGGGCCATGAGGAAATCCTCCTGGTAGCAGCGGGACAACCCGGCGAAAGGTTCAGGCTCCGTATGGAGATTGTTACGGGAAACCGTCGCGTTGCAAGCTTTGGCGTCCGTGACCGTGAAGGTCTTCCTTGAGGCTCCTATCACCAAGTTTTCCTTTCCGCCAAGGCAGGAAGCGGAACTCCCCCGCCGAATTCTTCTTCGTTGAGTTGATCCCGCCGGAAGGTGGGCGCAGCAGCGCAGCGAGAGCCGCCAAAGCGTCCACCGATGACTGAGGCCCCCAATCGCCCTAACAAGCACCTCGTTGGCGGGTCCCCATCAAGATAGTGGCTTGCTTCCGGATGCTCATATTAGCACCATTTTCAGACAGCCATTCGAGGATCGCGGCGGTTCGGCGCTGATAAAAGGTGGCTTCTTCATTGCCCATGATCGGGACCTATCAGATCCGGTTGACAACATCACCGCTGGGGCGGGCCTTCTTCCCGGCTCCGTGCAGCCCGGAGGGCGCTACACCGGCAAGATGCCGGTACCACCGTTTCGGCGAAGAAAATTGTAAAGCAAGAACACGACAATTTGATAGGTCCCGGATGAACGTCCATGAGAGGGACTGGCCCGTGTGTCGGTCGGTGACCCAGGGGAGTGGGTGTATTGAGCAGTTCTCTTTGGCAGTAGAGAGGGCTTTCGCTCGGCTCCGGACACCGATGGAACCGCGAAGGTGGGCGTGAGGGTGGGCGTCAAAGCGGGCGTGGTGGTGTCGGAAGGCATAGGCATGGCCGTAGGCGTCGGCGTGGGGGTTTTTTCTTCGAATCGAACCAGACTGCGGCAAGAAGGAAGCCGATGGCAATGAAAAAAATGCACTTGAATGGCTGCATCTCCAACCTCCTTAGGAACCCATCAGTGGCAAGTTCTTCGGAAAAAAAGTGGACTCATGAGTGCGAACGGGTTCACTAAGCATAGGGGCTCATCCTGGGTGCTCGGTCACATTTTTCTAATAATACTCTCCTGAGGCCTCGGTCATGGGTGGTGCCTTCGGCAGCTCTCGCTGTCGCTCGGACCCGGCCACCCAATGATTTTGGGAACGCCGCCAGGGCCTCCGGCCCTGGAACCTGGCGGAGTCGGCCTCCGAACCTCCGGCCAGGAGCGCTGGTTATGGCCCGCGGCCATTATCTCCGCTACGCTCCGGTTCAGGACCTCGCCAGGGAGTGCGCTCATTTCCCGTTGCAACTTTCGGGCAACGGGATCTGGACCCACATCTTTTTGTACGCTACGCCTCTTTTGGACGGGTGGCTGGTGCCGACCGCAGGGAGAGTCGGCTTCACCGACCACCGATGACCACCTCCCTCTCCTGAATTGGTTTTACGCCCCCGGTTTGGAGCGGATCCTAGAGGTTCTCCGGGGCGTCGGGAAGAAAAACAACGCGAATTGAGGGCAGACCCCAGTTTTGGTCACGGCGCCGAGGTCACGGGTGCTGATGGGCGGACGGCGGCGGACGGATTGCCGCCGACGGGAGCGGAAGCCAACCCGAAAAAGAATGGACTTCTGGTGAATGCTCTTCCTTGGGCGTCCCACCGCCTGAAACGGCTCATGGGATATCCACGGGAAGGATCCGCTCCCGTGAGGCAAGGACAAGGCGATTTGGGTGGGTCTGGGCGATGTCGGCCATGCTTCGGAACGCCATCCGATCTTGACGGGCGCTTTCCTTGTGCTCCAAAATCAAACCAAGGATCTGAACGGGGTTCGCCGAGCTTTCTCCGGGCCGGCTCCCCCCAAACGATGGAGTGCTTTTCATGAACCGTATGTCCCATGGCTGTTTGTACCTGTTGTTGGGATTGGGAATAACCTTGGTATCCACGCCCCGGCGAGCCGATGCTGAAGAATGGATCAAAGCGGTGGCCACGGCCAATCTTAGGGAGCGGCCAGAGGCAGCGGCGTTGGTGACGGGGCAGCTTGGCGCGGGGGAGAAGGCTCTGGTTCTGGAGCGTCGCCGTGGTTGGGTCCAGATCCGGCGCCCGGATGGCGTCAAGGGCTGGACTTCCCAGTGGTTGGTCCGCACGACGACTCGGCCGAAGGGGGAAAACCGCTCCATGAGGGAGAAGCCGGGTGCTTCGTTGGCAAGGGAGAGGGAAGAAACGGATCGCGGGATGGGTGTTCGTCGGAAAGTGCCTCATGAGCGGCGTCTAGCCTTGGTCATTGGCAACGACGGGTATCAGGCGGCTCCGCCGCTGGTCAATGCGGTCCATGATGCCAAGAGCATGGCCGCGGCCCTAGAAAGTGTGGGCTTCGAAGTGGAGTCCGTTCTGGACGCGGACTTCAAGGGCATGGGAATGGCCATCGACCGGTTCACGGGGAAACTCCAAGGCGGGGACGTGGGGTTCTTCTACTATGCGGGCCATGGATTCCAGGTAGAAGGGTTGAATTACCTGGTTCCCGTTGACTTCAAGATGACCACCACCGTGGCCGCCAAGTATGACAGCTATGCGGCGGATCGGGTTCGCGAGGCCATGGAGGCAACTGGAAGCCGTCTCAATATCATCGTTCTGGACGCCTGCCGGAACAACCCTTTCTCCACCAGCAGGGCGAATTCCGGGGGATTGGCCGGGATGAACGCCGGAAGGGGCACCTATATCGCCTTCGCCACGGCGCCCGGGAGGACTGCCGAAGACAATGCCGCGGCGCAAAACGGCCTTTACACGGGATTCCTCATCGAGACGATCCAAATCCCCGGTCTTTCCTTGGATCAGGTTTTCAACCGGGTTCGGCAGAAGGTCGATGGGGCTTCGGGACAAGCTCAAACTCCCTGGTCCACCTCCAGCGTTATAGGGGATTTCTATTTTTTGCCTCCAAATGGCGCCGTTTCGTCCCAAGGCGCCGCCCGGCCTTACCCTCCCGCGGATTCTTCTAATGCGCAGGCCGTGCTTCCCAAAGCGAGGCCCCCGCGCCGTGCGCCGCGTCCCCAAAATCCGACAGCGCGGCCGCAAAGGCCTGCGGCCCGCAGGCCGGGACCGCCGAAATCCCCAAAACCGCTTCTGGCGCTAGTCCCCGGTGACGCATGGCTTCTTGTGGCCATCGACGTGGCAGTGGTGACGAAGAGCAAGGTGTACCGGGACTTCATCCGGATTTCCGGCGGGTTGCCGTCATCTTCTTTTACCGATGTCTGGAAAGTCCTTGGTATCGATCTTGAAACCCAGGTCAAAGACCTCCTTGTGGGAGTTGGTGGCGATCCGCCCAGCCGCGTCACGCTGGTGCAGCTCGCTCGGGGGAGCTTCGAGAGCGCAGCGGTTGAGCGGCTTCTCACGCGGCGAAAATTCCTCCGAACGGAAACCGGGAGTAGCGTGTCTGTTTTCCGTCCCACGGCTGGTGACGCGGAGGTAGGCGTCATTGCGCTTCCCGATGAGCACACCATAGTCTTGCTCAAGGAGGCCCGCCAGCAGTTCGTGGAAACCGTGGACGGTCAGGCTGCGGACGCTCGGCGATCAGTGGCGGGCAAGCTCTTGTCCCACGGACGAGGGGAAGCTCTTGTCGCGGGCGTTTTTCCTCCCGGCATCAAGGCCCAGTTCAAGTCCTCTAACGTCATCAGCAGCCTAGCGAAGATCGATGGTTTCATCCTTGAAGCAAGACTCGACACCCAGATCGGCCTGCGCCTCAAGATCCTTGCGGAAGACCCCACCGCGGCGGTCCAGGTCCAGACCACCCTCAATGGGCTGAGTGCCATGGCTCAGTTGTCCATTCAGGGAAAACCAGCCCTTGAAGCCGCGCTGGGCACCGCCCTCCGGGAAGCCGTGCCCACGGTGGCTGGAAAAGCGGTCTTGGCGGAGTGCCACCTGGGCTCCGCGGCCGTGGCGCAGCTCGCCATTTTGATGCTCGGGGCTGATTGATTTTTCAAGATATGGACGAAGAGGGATGGACTTGTGGTGAAAAAAACGAAAAATTCCCAGTTTTCTTGTCACTGGAATGCCGCCTTCAGCTTTATGGCGGCAGTTCTTGTCTCTCTTGGCTGGCTCGGGACGGTCATGGCGGCTGATGAATCAGCCTTGGCGGCTCTCCATACCAACCGGGCCTTGGGCCATCTGGACAACGAGCAGCCGGAGAAAGCCGTGCCCGAGCTCCTGGAAGCCGTAAAACTGGAGCCTGAGCGGGCTTTGCACCACCTCAATCTGGGGCTCGCCCTTCTGGAGACCGGAGAATCCGAAAAGGCGCTGGGTCCATTGATTCGGGCTGGCGAGCTTTCCTCGGATCTGGCCGCCGCGGTTCACTACAATCTGGGGATTGCCTATAAGCGGTTGGGGAGGAGCGAGGAAGCGATCCGGGAACTCCTGGCGCTCCTTGGGATTGATCCGGCTTGTGCGCCCGCCCGATACAATCTTGGGATGGTCTACCTTCGGACCAAGCAGACAGCGGAGGCGGCCGCGGAGTTCCGGCAGGTGACGAAGCTAAATCCCACGCAGCCCGCGGCCCACTACCAGCTCATGCTGCTGGCGGCGCGTGAGCACCGGCGGGAAGAGGCGCAACGGGAAATGAAGATCTTCCAGGATCTCCGGCGCTTGACCACGCCGGGAGAGCGGGCGGCTCAGGCGCTAGAGAAGAGCCGTTACAGTTCTCTTTTTCTGGAGACGGCGCCGGTCCGGGGGGATTCGGGGGCGGCGGAGATCGTCTTCTCCGACGCCACGGCGGACTTTGGGATGAGCGACGCCGGGCGATTTCCAAAAGATGGGGAGGCCGGGGTTGGGAATGCGGCCCTTCTGTTCGACTTCGATCTGGATGGGAAGCTCGATTTGCTCTTGGTGGCCGGGGAGGGAGCGGCCCTGTACCGGAATGAGGGCAGCCGTTTCCGGCAGGTGACACCGTTTGGCGAGGCTTTGGCTGGCCGCCGCTTCGTGTCGGCCGCCGCGGGAGACTACGACAACGATGGAGATCCCGATCTGTTTCTCAGTGGGGTAGAGAAGGGAATGCTCCTCCAGAATGGCGGCGGCGGAATTTTTTCTGACGTGACGGCGTCGGCGGGGATCGAGGTTTCCAGCGGAGGGGCGTTTTTCGTCGATTACGATCACGAAGGAGATTTGGATCTCTATCTTTACGGCCGGACCAAGGGAGCTTCCGGGAAGAAGGAGCGTGGAGCGAATCGACTTTACCGGAACAATGGGAGCGGGACTTTTACCGAAGTGGCGGGCCAGCACCATTTGGAGGGCCGCTCGACGAGCCAGGGCGTCGCTGTGAGCGATCTGGATGACGGTTCCGACATCGACTTCATCATGGCTGATTCCTCCGGGCCGCCGCTCTTCATGGCCAACCGGCGGCGGGGGCTGTTCGAAGACTGGACCGAGCGGTCGGGGCTGGGGAAGGCTCCGGCCGCGCAATGGATCCTGCCACGGGACCTCCAGAACGATGGGATGGTGGACCTCCTTTTCGCCGGTCCCAGGGGAGTATCCATCTGGAAGGGCCTTGGTGAAGGCCGCTTCGCCGAGGATGCTTTTTCCGGGCTCCTCCGGCGTGCTGCCGCCGGATGCAGGATTAGCCGGCCGCTCCTTTTTGATGCGGACAACGATGGAGATCTCGATCTCTACTTGGGTTGCGCTGGCAAGAAAGCCGCGTCCGGGAAGAAAGCCGCGTCCGGCGAAAAGGCCGTGGCTGGCGAAAAGGCCGTGGCTGGCGAAAAGGCCGGGCAGAGCGCTAGCGGTTCCGTGGATCGCCTTTTCCGGAACAACGGCAACGGGAGCTTCACCGATATAACCGAGGTTGCTGGGCTCGGAACGCTTCCCGCGCTTCCCACCCGTAGCGTGGTGGCAGGGGATATCGACTCCGACGGAGATCTGGATCTGGTGGTGACGCATTTCGGCGGGCCGCCGCGGGTTCTTCGGAACCAGGGCCGGAACAGCAATCGATCCATCAGCGTCTGGCTCGACGGGGAGAAGAACAACCGCTCCGGAATCGGGGCGAAGGTGGAGGTACGCCGAGGCGCTTTTTTCCTGCGCCGGGAGCTGTTTTCGCCACCTCTTCACCTGGGCCTTGGCCGCAACGATATCATCGAGGTTTTGCGGATCAAATGGCCCAACGGGATTTCCCAGGCGGTCTTCGACATCGGGGCAAAGCGGTCCATCCGGGTGGAAGAGAGGCCCGGCCTCGCCGGCTCCTGCCCGTTCCTCTACGTCTGGAACGGGAAAAAGTTCGAATTTGTTACCGATTTTCTGGACGTGGCGCCCATCGGGGTTTTCATGGCGCCCGGAATCGAGTACCAGCCGATCCCGGTGGAAGATGTCCTGATTCCCGGCTCCAGACTGGCCGTGCGGGACAACTTCTACTCCCTGCGGATTACCGAGGAGCTCCGGGAGATCACCTACCTTGACGTCCTGGAGCTTTGGGTGGTGGATCACCCCGAGGGTGTGCGGGTCGAGGTCAACGATGTTTTTGGACAAGAACCTCTCTATGCCGGCGGCCAGGTGGTGGCCCTCCGGGATCAGATGCCTCCTCTGGCGGCTCGCGATCAAGCCGGCCACAACGTGCTTCGGGAGATCTTGGCAAGGGATCGTGTCTATGCGGGCGGATTTGACCTCTTACCCGCTCAGTACGAGGGGTTGGCCACGCTCCACGTCCTGGAATTAGAGCTGGGCAGACTCCCGGACGCCCCGATCCTGGTGCTTACCGGCTGGACGCGCTGGGGCGATGCCACCGTCAACGTCGCGGCCTGGCAAAACCCGGATCTCACAGCTCGGATGCCATCGCTGGAAGCCTACAGCCCCGCCCTGGGCTGGACAACCATCCAGGAATCCATCGGCCTCCCCGCCGGAATCGACAAGACCATGCTCGTCAGTTTGGAAGGGCGGCTGCCAAAGGGTACCACTAAGCTCCGGATTGCCACCAACATGGAGGTCTATTGGGATCAGGTTCTTTTGGCATCGGCGGCCAAGGATCCCATCCGCGTCACACGGCTTCAACCCTTTTCCGCCGACCTCCGTTACCGGGGCTACTCCAGGGTCATCAGCCCCGACGGTCGCCTTCCAGAGCTGTACGACTACGACGATGTCGTCCACGACGCCCCATTCGACCACCATACTGGTTGCTACACCGAGTACGGGCCCGTGGCTCATCTCTTGGACCGGGCCGACGAACAGATGGTGATCTTCGACCACGGCGATGATATCGCCGTGGAGTACCTGGCCGACCTCGCGCCTGAGCTTCCAACGGGTTGGCGCCGGGATTTCGTTCTCCACGCCGAGGGCTGGATCAAGGACGGCGATTTCCACACCCGGGATGGAACGACGGTGGAACCCATCCCAAGGCGCCCCGGCGCAGCGCCCATCCAACAGAGCTCCGGCCAGTGTGGCCGCTTCGTGACCAGAGACGGTGGAACGTCGGACCCGCCGCCGGCATCAGCAGAGAAGCTCGAAGTCGAATGACTGGAAGAGGGGCCGGCTGGCCTCTTTTTGTCTCACATCCTTGCTGGCGCTTCGATCCCCAGGAGCGCCAGTCCTTTGATGAGGACTTCCCTGGTGGCCTGGCAGAGGGCGATGCGTGCCGACGCAAGCTCCGGGCGGCCATCCACCGGTTCCCCTTTGCCCGCCAGGACTCGGACGTTGTGGTGGAACTTGGAAAAGGCGTCCTTGAGGGCTAGAAGCGCCTGACAGATCAGGGCGGGATTCCGGTGGTGGGCGGCCTTTTCCACGCTCCTTGGGAAGTCCAGGAGCAGCTTGGCGAGTTCCACCTCTTCCGGCCGGTCCAGGCTCCCGAGGTCGGCGGGTTTTTCCACCAATGCCCCAGCTTTCTCCAGGATCGAGTTGATCCGGGCGATGGCGTATTGCACCGAGGGTCCCGTATCCCCTTGAAGCGAAATCGGCTCCGCCGGATTGAAGTTCATGTCCCGGCTGGGCGTCACCGACAGCAAGAAAAACTTCAGCGAGCCCATGGCGATTTGATGGGCCGTCTTGTCAATCTCTTCCCGGGCCACACGGAGGTCGCCTGACAGGCTTTTTTCCCTTGCCCGAGCCGTCAGCTCGGCAATGAGATCGTCGGCATCGACGACGGTCCCCTCCCGGCTCTTCATCTTGCCCTCCGGCAGATAGACCATCCCGTAGGCCATGTGGTACAGGCCATCCTTTGCCCACGGATAGCCCAGCCGGCGGAGGATCTCGAACAACACCTGGAAATGATAGATCTGCTCCGCCCCCACAACGTAGACCGATAGGTCCAGATCGAAGCCGCGGAATTTCTCGATGGCCGTCCCCAGATCCTGCGTGATGTAGACCGACGTCCCGTCGGAACGGCGGAGCAGCTTGCTCCCCAGCTTCGGGTCATCGAAATCGATCCAGACCGAACCATCCGGTTTCCGGTAAAAAATGCCCTTCTCCAGTCCCTCGTCCACGACGGAATTGCCCAACAAGTAAGTTTCGCTCTCGTAGTAGACCTTTTCGAAGCGCGATCCCAGAAGCTTGTAGGTCTCGTCAAAACCTTCGTAGACCCAGCCGTTCATGGTCTTCCAAAGCTCCACGACCTCCGGGTCGCCGGCCTCCCATCGGCGCAAGAGATCCCGTGCCTCCTCCCCGAGCCCCGATTTCGATGCGAAAAACTCCTGCCCCTTCGCGTCGTAAAAACGGCCAATCTTCACATCCTCCACCGCCGGAGGCTTTCGGCCGGTCTCTTCGGCCTTGCGCCGCGCCGAGGCCACCGCAATGTCCAGCTCGGCCCGATGCTCCGATACCCACGCATCGAGATCCTCTTGCCCCGGACCTGTCGCCCATGTCCGAAACTCCTTGCGGACGGCCATCTCGAACTCCACGTAGAGCCGGCCCACCAGATGGTCGCCCTTTTCACCCGTCGTGGCCGGCGTCTGACCCTTGGCGAACCTTCCATAAGCCACCATCGACTTGCAGATATGGATGCCCCGGTCGTTCACCAGACAGGTGGGAGCCACCCGGTAACCCACGGCCTCCAGCAGGTGGCAAAGGCTCATACCCAGAAGATTGTTCCTCACGTGGCCCACGTGGAGCGGCTTGTTGGTGTTGGGCGAAGAATACTCCACCATGACGCATTCCGAAGCATGCCTCTTGGAGCTCCCGTACTGGCTTCCTTCCGCCAGAACTGCTTCCACGGCCATCCGGCAGATCGCTGAAGGCTTGATGCGGAAGTTCAGAAAGCCACCGGCTGGCGTCACTTCCAGAAAAAACTCCTCGCTCTCAAGCTCCCGGGCCAACGCCTCTGTAAACTCGTTGGGCCTTTGCCCGACTTTCGCTGCCAGAGGAAAGCAAACCGCGGCATAGTCGCCGTGGGCCTTCTTGCGAGGAAAGGTGATCCGCGGGTCCCCAAGACCGTCAACGCTGGGGTGCAAGCGAAGGAGCGCATGGCGCACGATCCGGGAAATCTGTGATTTGATGTCCATAATGGCCGTCGGGGATAAATGGGTAGAGTCGCTGCCACGCCCGTTACAATGGGCATCGGCAAGGTCGTCGTAGAACGCCGCGCCAAAGTAGCAGAAAGAAGGAGTCACGGTCAAAGCTCAAAAAGAGCTCTCCATAAAGCGTCTCAGCCCTCGATCATGGAAAGTCCACGAAAAAGGAATCCAGGAATCCCGAATCATGCTCCTACGTTGACACATATTTTTCGGTACCCTTTTTTCCCTTTTGTGTTGCCTTCCGCTCCCAGCGGCGGCAATCCGTCCGCCGCTACTCGCCATTTTCGCCCCACTTGACATCAATGGCCCCGAATCCCGAGTCCAAACGTTTAATCATAGCCAACGCCAAAGTCGAGCCTCACTTGAGTGGCGTTGCTTTTTGGCTCGATAGTACTGGACTTGGGTTGGAATTCCCGCTGGACGAGGTCCACCCCTTGGAGCGCCGCTGGCCGCCAAAGAAGCGTGTCGTTCCTGTCGTGTCCTTTCATTCGTCTCAGTGCCGCCCGGCGGCTATTCGTCCCGTAGCAGTAGGTGCATCCATGGAGGCAGGTGTCGTAACAGCCGATGTCATCGCACTTGACGCACCCGCAATCCCGCCGGGTGGGGGCGCCGGGAAGATCCAACCATAGATCGGGACGCAGTTTGCGAAGCATGTCCAGATCGATGCAGTGCGCTTTTTGCACGCCATCACCAACCAGATCGTCGTCACAGCAGGTGAAAAGGGTGATGCCAAGGGCTGCGGCAACTTCCCTCAGTTGCCGGACAAGGCCACGGCGTTCCTCCCTTGACGGATGGGCAAAGACGATCCCTTCTTGCTCTTCCACCTTGGCGAGGTTCCGCTCGGTCTTGCCATGGAAATCGACGAAGGAAAAATAGCAACGGCCAGTTGCCCCCGCCAGTTGCTCCGCCAGGACCCGAAACTGCTCCAGATGATAGTCTGGGGGCGTTTTTCGGCTGAGGAGAATCGGGTCGTAGCGCCAATGGACGAGATCCGGGCCTATGGAGTCAGCCAACTGCCGGAAGAGAGGAATGACGTTTTTGAGTGGTGGGTTGTGGGATTCCAAAAGACCGCTATATCCGTTGACCGTAAAGTGAAAATAGAATTTGAAGCCCTTTTGTCTCAACAACTTCAAGTTGGGCAGCAAGGGCTTGGGGTTGCGGGTCCAAAAGACGATGGCGATAGTATCCTCGGGCCGGAGGGAAATGCGGTAAACCTGCCCGCCGAAGGGATTGACGGAGTGGCAGAACCCGGCGTCGATCCGCTTCATGAACCATGGCGTATAAAACGCCGGAATATCGGTTCGCCGGCTGGCGCTAATCACTCTCATGCTGTCGCCTATCCGGATTGCCGATGATTCTCCCTCCTTCTTGGACCGAGGTCGTTGAGGAAGCGGGGCCGGTCATGATATCGCCTTCGCAGCCCACGGGCTGCCCCCCGATTTCCGGGCTCCTCTGAATGACCTTTACTGGGTATCAACGTAAGCCGGGACACCCGCCAAAACCAAGACGCAACGCGTCGTACATGAATGTGGGCTGGGATCCCGTTGCCTTTCGTTGCAACGGGAAGATGAGCGAGCTCCCTGGTGGGTGCAGGGCAAAGC
>JAJRTK010000399.1 GCA_024278345.1 bacterium
CCCCGGTAAACGGCGGCCGTAACTATGACGGTCCTAAGGTAGCGAAATTCCTTGTCGGGTAAGTTCCGACCTGCACGAATGGCGTAACGACTTGGGCGCTGTCTCAGCGAGGGACTCAGTGAAATTGTAGTGCCGGTAAAGATGCCGGCTACCCGCGGCTAGACGGAAAGACCCCGTGAACCTTTACTGCAGCTTGGCAGTGGATTTTGGCGTAGTATGTGCAGGATAGGTGGGAGGCTATGAGACCAGGGCGCTAGCTTTGGTGGAGTCGTCCTTGAGATACCACTCTTATTGCGTTAGGATTCTAACCCTGTGCCATGAATCTGGGCAGGGGACATTGCCTGGTGGGTAGTTTGACTGGGGCGGTCGCCTCCAAAAATGTAACGGAGGCTCCCAAAGGTTCCCTCAGCCCGTATGGAAATCGGGCGAAGAGTGTAAAGGCACAAGGGAGCTTGACTGTGAGACTTACAAGTCGAACAGGCGCGAAAGCGGGGCTTAGTGATCCGGCGGTTCCGTATGGAAGGGCCGTCGCTAAAAGGATAAAAGGTACTCCGGGGATAACAGGCTTATCTCCCCCAAGAGTTCACATCGACGGGGAGGTTTGGCACCTCGATGTCGACTCATCGCATCCTGGGGCTGGAGCAGGTCCCAAGGGTTCGGCTGTTCGCCGATTAAAGCGGTACGCGAGTTGGGTTTAGAACGTCGTGAGACAGTTCGGTCCCTATCTGCCGTGGGCGTAGGAGATTTGAAGGGAGCTGCCCGTAGTACGAGAGGACCCGGGTGGACGAACCTCTGGTGTTTCAGTTGTTCCGCCAGGAGCATTGCTGGGTAGCCACGTTCGGAAGGGATAACCGCTGAAAGCATCTAAGCGGGAAGCCCACCCTAAGATAAGATCTCCCTCGAGGCATACGCCTCGCTAAAGACCCCTGGAAGACTACCAGGTTGATAGGCTCGAGGTGGAAGCGCAGTGATGCGTGGAGCTGACGGGTACTAATCGGTCGTGAGGCTTAGCGCGCACTCTCCAAGCTGCTGATTTAGCATCTCTTAGTTTTGATGCTCCGGAGAAACTGGAGCACCAGCCCGATTCAAAGTTTTTCCGGTGACCATAGCGGAGGGGCTATACCCGTTCCCATCCCGAACACGGCAGTCAAGCCCTCCAGCGCCGATGGTACTGCAAGGGAGACCTTGTGGGAGAGTAGGACATCGCCGGAATCAGAAAAAAAGGGAGAATCTCCGGATTCTCCCTTTTTCTTTTTTCTCACCACCACATAGGAGAATATCATACAGCGGTTCGTGCGTGCGGAACAGGCAAACGGGTGCCGAACCGTGGATGTTGTGGCTATGGAGAGCTTTTTATCATGTTCAGGAATTCTTCTTCCCCAAGGATGGAAACTCCTAGTTTACTTGCTTTTCGGAGTTTGCTTCCCGCTTTTTTTCCGGCCACAAGATAGTCAGTTTTCGTGCTTATTGAGGTGGAAACGCGACCGCCGAGCTCCAGAATCCGCTCTTGAGCTTTGTGGCGGGTGAGCGATTCGAGAGTTCCCGTGAGGACAAATGTCTTGGAATCCAATGGCGCCGTGGAGGGGGCGCCTCCCGCTTGCTGCTTTTCCGGTACACGAGTGGGCGTAACTCCACAGGCTTTCAGGTCGGCGAGGATCGTTTTGTTGGCTGGTTGCTGGAAGAACTGGGCGACGGATGTAGAGACTCGTGGCCCGATTTCCGGGATCTCGTCCAGTTCCTTGATGGTCGCTGTTTCCAGGGCGTTGAGGGTGGGGAAGTGAAGTGCTAGGACCTTGGCCAAATGTTCGCCGACGTATCGAATCCCCAGAGCAAAAAGAAAATGGTGAAGAGGGCGGCTCTTACTGGATTCAAGCGCTCGGAGGAGGTTCTCGGTGCTCTTTTTGCCCATCCTGGGCAAGGCGAGAAGGTGTCCGGCCTCCAGTCGATAGAGATCGGCGAAGCTCTTCACCATTCCTCGATCGACCAACTGGGAAATGAGCTTTGGGCCGAGGCCATCGATGTCCATGGAGGATCGCGTGGCGAAGTGTCGCAGTCGCTCTTTGAGTTGTGCCGGGCAGCTAAGGCCGGTACAGCGGGCGACGGCTTCTCCTTCAGGGCGGTTGAGGCTCGATCCACAAGCGGGGCAGGCAGTTGGGAACGAGAATCTTTCTTCTGTTCCAGTCCTCAGGTCCGGGATCGAGCAGACAATCTCTGGAATGACATCCCCCGCTCGTCGTACGAAAACAGAATCCCCGATCCGGATGTCTTTTCGCGAGATTTCATCGGCGTTGTGCAATGTGGCTCGGTGGACGGTCACTCCGCGGAGCGTCACTGGCTCCAAGACGGCCACGGGCGTGATGGCTCCGGTTCTACCGACTTGCGGGATAATCTCCAAGATTCGGGTGCGAGCCTGTTCCGCGGGGAATTTGAACGCCACGGCCCAGCGAGGACTATGGCTCGTGGCGCCCAAGCGCTTCCGGAGGTTCAACGAATTGAGCTTGATGACAGCGCCATCCACTTCATAATCGTAGCTGCTCTTTTTTTCCTCGATGGAGTTCAGGGCCTCCATGATCTCTTGAGCGTTGTGGCAGAGTCTCAGCTCTTCACTGGTGGGGAGACCAAAACCTCGGAGAGCATCCAGAGCTTGCACGTGAGTCGATGGTTTCCATTCCTCGCTGCTCAGATAGCCATGGGCGCGGTACTCGAGCGGGCGCCGGGCAGCCACTTTTGGATCGAGTTGTCGGATTGAGCCGGCTGCGGCGTTTCTTGGGTTGGCAACGGGCGCTTCGCCCTTGGCCAACCGTTGCTTGTTGGTTTCTAGGAAACCGGTCAGGCTCATGTAAACCTCGCCACGAACGTGCAGCCGACTTGGGACCCCGGTTGTTTTTTTCCGGAGCGTGAGAGGGATGGAAGAGATGGTGCGAATGTTGTCCGTGACCTCTTCGCCAATCGTCCCATCTCCTCGGGTGGCTGCACGGACCAAGCAGCCTTTTTCGTAGAGGAGGCTGATGGCCAGACCATCGATCTTTGGTTCGACCACGTACTCCAGCGAGCAGGCTGAATCCAACAGACGATGGATTCGTTGTTGGAAAGCGACGATCTCCTCGGAGTCAAAAGCATTGGCCAGACTGAGCATGGGAACTTCATGCCTGGTCTTCCGGAATCCTTCCAGCGGCTGCCCCCCCACTCGCTGGGTGGGAGAATCGGCGGTGACCAAGTGGGGAAATTCTTGCTCGAGTTGACGGAGATCGGCCAGGAGCATGTCGTATTCGCGGTCCGTGATCGTGGGGCGGTCGAGCACGTAGTACCGATAGGCAGAGTCCCGCAACTGACTCTTGAGCTCATCGATTCTTTCTTCCGGGCTTAGCATCTGTTTTCTCCTTGGGGGGAAGCAAGCGATTTCCCAGGGCAACCGGGAGAAAAGTCAAAGAGGTTGAGACCGAGTTCCGAAAAGAGGTTCCGGAGCCGAGAGAGAGGAAGTCCCACGACGTTGAAGTAACATCCGTCGATTCTGCGGACAAAAGCCGATGCCCGGCCCTGTATGGCGTAGGACCCAGCTTTGTCCAGACCTTCCCCGGTCCGGGCGTACCAATCAAGCGTCGCGTCACTTAGCTTATCAAAATAGACTTGCGTTTGCTCGCAAGCGGATACTTGCTGATTCGTGGCCGCATCGGCCAGGGATATTCCGGTGATCACTTTGTGGCATTGGCCCGAGAGGAGGTGCAAGTGATGGAAAACTTCTTGGGTGTCTCGGGGTTTGCCCAAGAGTTCGCCGCGGATCTCTACAAGGGTGTCCGCCGCCAGGACGATTCCTTTGGAGAGTCCAGCGGTAACGGAGGCAGCCTTGGTCTTGGCCAGACGAATCGCTGCTTCGGTCGGGGGTTCGCCAGGAAACAGCGATTCGTCTATGTTGGGGGGAGAGACGCGGAATTGGATACCTAGCATCTCTAAGAGTCGTTTTCGTCTGGGCGAGGCCGAGGCTAGAATCAGGTCCATGGTTTCCCCTTATCCTTTAGAAAAACTACTTTCCGGTTTGATGGAATCCGGCGCCAGGGCCGCCGAGTGTGACAGGTCGTGCGCCGGGATTTCTGTTTGTTGCAAGTTTGGGAAGTGGCCGGTGCTTCGTTTTCGGGGACACCGCCAGGGAAAGGGGGGAAATGGCGAGTAGCGGGCGTCGGACGGCGCACGATAGGAGCGGAACGCAACAGATCGAGAGAAAGTAGATTCTCGAAAACCAGGCCCTGAATCAAGAGCACAATCTAGAGGTGAGACGCAACCCCTTTTTCGGTGATGTCGGTGTTCGTGTCACCTGGAAGGCGACTGAGGTCAAAACAGAATACAGGTATTGAGAAGTGTGGGAAACTGGTGAACATGGTGGCACACCCAAGATTGCGGGCCCCTTGGAACTGGATGGACTGTCGTTGACCCTGGATGCCGTACGGGATGTGGCGGTTTGTGGGCGAAAAGTCCGGTTGGCCGAACCGGCTCGGATCGCGGTGAAGGAAGGTCGTCGACAGCTCGATGCCCTGGTTGATCAAGGGGGGACCCTGTACGGGATCAACACGGGCTTTGGGGAGCTGGCGTCCGTGGCGATTCCTCGCGAGGAGCTCTCGGACCTTCAAAAGAATCTTGTTCGCTCGCATGCCGTGGGGGTGGGAGAGCCTCTGGAAGCAGCTCAAGTGAGGGCTGTGCTTCTGCTCCGGGCCAACGCCCTTGCCAGTGGCCCATCGGGGGTTCGTCCCAAGGTGATCGATGCGCTGTTGGATTTCTTGGAGGCGGGCCTCCACCCAGTGGTTCCCAGCCAGGGATCGGTGGGCTCATCTGGGGACTTGGCTCCGCTTGCTCACGTTGCTTTGGCGTTGATGGGGGAGGGACAATTGCTGGGAGAGGATGGGTCGGGTAGCCGTTCCGCGGCGGATGCCATGGGTGAGGCGGGGCTGGAACCGCTCTGCCTGGAGATGAAGGAGGGGCTGGCTCTGCTCAATGGCACTCAGGTGATGCTTGCGCTGGGCATTGAGGCGTGGCTCCGTGGGCGATTGTGTGCCAAGACGGCGGATGTTTTGGGAGCGATGAGCCTTCAACCTTTGATGGGCACCTGTCGGGCCTTCGACGAACGGCTCATGGAGCTGCGGCCTCACGTGGGGGCTTGTGATTCGGCGGCGAACTTGAGGCGTTTATTGGAGCGATCTCCCATGATCGACCACCATGCCCATTGTTCCCGAGTCCAGGATGCGTATAGCCTTCGCGGAATGCCCGTGGTCCACGGTGCAACTCGAACAGCGTTGCGCCACGTCGGGGAAGTGCTGGAAACAGAGGTCAACTCTGTGACGGACAATCCAGTAATCATCGGAGGGCAGGCGATTTCCGGGGCGAATTTCCACGGCCAGCCGGTGGCTTTGGTTCTCGATTATTTGGCCATTGCCCTGGCGGAGCTAGGCTCCATCGGGGAACGGCGCGTGGAGCGGTTGGTCAATCCGCACTACAGCGAGGGACTTCCGGGTTTCTTGGTCAGGCGCGGCGGCTTGAATTCGGGGTTTATGGTTGTGCAGTACACCGCGGCGGCGCTTGTGAGTGAAAACAAGGGACTGGCCTTTCCTGCGTCCGTTGATTCCATTCCCACGTCCGCCGGGAAGGAAGATCATGTGAGTATGGGCATGATTGCGGCCAGACAAGCCTTGGCCGTGGCACGGAACCTAGAGTGGATTCAGGCGATAGAGCTTTTGTGTGCCTGCCAGGCCATTGATCTCCGGGCGCCGCTGGAACTTTCCGAAGCCACAAAAGAGGTCCACCGATTGGTGCGCTCGGTGGTGCCCTTTGCTAATTCTGATCGTTGGTTTCAGCCCGATATCGAGGCAGCCAGAAAGCTGATCGCTTCAGGTGCCGTGCTCAAGGCCGCGGAGCGCGTGGTCGGCAACCTTTTGTAGGAGTCCCCGTAACGGGGCGCAACGCGGGATTTTCCGATGATGGTGCTGACGGCGAAAGCACAACTGGGCATCTTTCGGGTGGTGGTGTGGGCCCTGTTGTCATCCATCGCTTGGTTGGCATCGGACTTGGTTCGCCTTTATCTCCTGGGCTTGTTGATGGTAGGAGATGTTTCCTTGGCGCCTGCTTTTTCCGCCGCGGAATCCGGCGCCCGGATCGACGTGGACATCCATGCCATTGCCACCAGAAACCTTTTCAATGTGAAGGCGGAATCCCCAGCGGTCCCAAGTGATCTTGGAGCTGCTTTAGGAAAGACCGCGGATGCGGACAAGCAGCTACCTTTGCGTGCCGGTTCGGATCTCCTGCTCCGGGGAACCTGGATCGGTGAACAAGGGGCGTTCGCTATCATTGAAGATCGCCAGGCAAAGCGTGAGACCCTCTTTCGGTCGGGGGACCACCTTCCGTCGGGAGAGGAGGTTCTGGAGATTCTTCCAATCGGCGTGAAACTCAAAACAGAGAGTGGGTTGGAGCTCTTGGTCTTCCCAGAGGAGTGGCGAGACGGCAGCTTCATGGCGAGCCGGAGCGGGCGCCGCGGCAGAGTTCGGGGCGGGGAGATTCAAAAAGTTTCTCCCGGGCGGTATCAGGTGAGCCAGCGCTACCTCGAACACCAGTTGAACAACATGACGGAGGTCATGAAACAGGCTCGAGCGATTGCCCGCCCCGATGGCTTCTTGCTCCGACGAATCAAGAAGGGCGGCTTGGTCGATCGTGTGGGGCTGAGAAACGGAGACGTATTGCGGAGCATCAATGGGATGCAGCTTCGGAGCTTCGAACAGGCGGCCCGGGCATTCAAATTGCTCCGGAACGAGAATAACCTTCAGCTTGAGGTCGTCCGTGGAGGAAATGTCACGGTCTTGTCTTACGAGATCCGCTAAGCCAGTGGGCTATTTTCCATGCGCGAAGGTTTTGGAGGTGGGACGTTTCAAGGGCATGATGGTTGTCCATGGCTTTCTTCTTTCAAAGTTGTGGTCCGCTCGCGTCGGCGGCAATCCGTCCGCCGCCACTCGCCCTTCATCGCCCCGCACCCATGCTCAAAGCCCTCATGAGATGCCACAAGCAAGATTTTCGAGGCGCCGTCTTTGGCGGGCTGACGAGGTTGCCGTAAGCCGGTGGCCGGGGCCGGTCGAAGAGAGAGTCGGCTCCGCCACCGATGGACGAGGCCAAAAAAGGCATACGGCCTATTCAACCTGTCGCGGTCGCCCTCCCATAAAGCGCGTAGCGAAAAAAAATCGGTTGGGAACTCGTTGCTTTTTCCAGGGCAGGAAGCCCTGGCGCTGCGTCCGAATTTCACGGGGTGGCCGGGGCCGAGCGACAGCGAGAGCTGCCGAAGGCACCACGGGTATCCACTGAACGCGGGACATGTAACGCGGGACATGTGACGAAAGAAAAAAAGACGCGGTGCCGAGCGTAGCGAGATGCCGAGCATAAGCGAGGCCTACCGTACATAAATGTGGGCTGGGATCCCGTTGCCCTTTGTTGCAACGGGAAGTTGAGTGAACGCCCTGGTGGGTGCGGGGCAGAGCCCTGCCGGGGGCCGGATGCCGAGCGTCAGCGAGACGCGGCCCAAGGGGCCGCGTCTGGAGTCCCCGGATGACCGTCGAGCAGCGCGAGGCGCTGCCCGGACGCTCGCAATTTCACAATCCTCGAAATGTCCCGCCTTACGCGGATGGCCCATTTGTTGGGAGTGAAAGATCGGATGAGCGGAGATCGATTGGGAATGGAGCCTCCTTTGCAGGGGTGCGAGGTATGAGAGGTCGAAGATTATCGGGAGCTTGCCGCGGGGTATCGGTGGTTTTGGCGGTCTGTGCGCTGGAAGCTCTGGCAGGGATCAATTTCAACATGCAGGACGCGGAGATCCTGGGGCTCATTCGCATCTTGAGTGAGCAGACTGGAAAGACCTTCGTGCCCGACGAGAAACTGGCAAGCGTGAAGGTCACGGTGGTGTCGAGCCGGGAGGTTGGCCAGGCCGAGGCCATGAGAATCTTCGAAGCAATTCTCCGGCTGAACGGCTTTGCCATGGTGGAGCAGGGGAACATGGTGAAGATCGTCTCCGCGCGGGATGCGAAATCCGAGGGGATGCCGACCCTTGTTGCCCGAGAGAGTAGGCGGCGAGGGGATTCGTTTGTCACTCAGGTGATTTTCTTGCGCTACGCGGCGGCGGAGAGCCTGGTAAACATCTTGCGCCCGTTGGTTTCCGTGAACGGCCACGTGGTGGCGGAGAACGGCTCGAATGCCATTATCCTCACGGATGGCGGGGCGAATGTCAGGCGGTTTCTGGGATTGGTGGAAGCGCTGGATGTGGAGGGGGCGCAGCGTCAGGTGCGCGTTTTCTCTCTACGTCATTCTGGCGCCGAGAGTTTGGCAAGAATCCTTTCCACGCTGTTGGATCAGCAGTCCATGGGCCGGAGTGGCCGCCGGTTGTCCGGGAGTAAAGGGGGAGTCGCCCTTTCTCTGGGGGCCGGTGGCGTCAAGGTCATCATTGTGCCCGATCCGCGAACGAATGTCTTGTTGGCTTCGGGGACGGCGGAACAGCTCGGATTGGTGGAGCGCCTCCTCGGCGAGCTTGATGTGAAGGAGACCATCGAGAGAACGAGCCTCCACGTCTACACCTTGAAAAATGCCAATGCCGAGGCCCTTGCGAAGATTCTCACGGCTCACGTCAAGAGCGCGTTAAGACCGGGTCCGCAATCTGGAAGTAAAGCTCGGGAGGGAAAGCCGAAATCGGCGGTAGTGGTGGGACAGTTTGAGTCGAAGGTCACGGTGACGGCCGATCCCGCGACAAACTCCTTGGTCATCGGGGCGACGCCTGAAGACTACCGGGTTGTGCGGGATGTGGTGGAGAGGCTGGATGTCAGGCGTCGGCAAGTTTTCGTCCAGGCCCTCATGCTGGAGGCGAGCGCCAGTGCGACGCAGAAGCTGGGAGTCGAGCTTCGTTTTACGGGCGATCCGGCGGATCCGGGCCTCGCGCCCATCGGTGGCACGACATTTCCCGTGGGTTCGGATCCTAGCGTCGTGGGCCAAGTGATCCAGAATCCTCTGAGCCCGCCTGGCGGTTTGGTCGTTGGGGCCGTGGACGGGACGATATCGTTCAATGGCGTGGAGTTCTTAAACATTGCCGGGTTGGCTCGGGCACTCCAGTCCGACAGCGGGTTCAATGTGCTTTCCATGCCGCATACAACGACGCTGGACAACGAAGAGTCGGAGATTGTGGTGGGGGAGGAGCGGCCTTTCCTGCGGAGCCAGCAGTCCACCGATGTGGGGACTCTGGTGAGCAACTACGACTTCAAGGATATTGGCATCAAGCTCAAGTTTACGCCTCACATCAGCGTGGGCGGGACCGTGAGGCTAGAGCTTTCCGTGGAAATTACCAATTTCGTCGCCGAAGCCCAAGGGACCGTGGGAGCGGTGACGACAACGAAGCGCTCGGTCTCCACCTCGATTCTTGTGGAGACCGGCCAGATGGCGGTCATCGGCGGCCTAATGCAGGAGCAGCTCGACCGGGCGTCCAGCCGTGTCCCCTGTCTTGGGTCAGTACCGGTTGTCGGGTGGCTTTTCAAGTCGTCGTCCAAGTCGCGACGCAAGACCAACTTGTTGATCTTCATCGAGCCAAGAATCCTGCCAGATCGCCAAAGCCTGGAGGAGCTCCGCCGGGAGAAGCAAAAAGAATTCGATGACTCGAAGCCCCAACCAAAGGGGATCGGGAAGGAAATAAAGGGAATTATCCAGCAGCTCGAAGTTCGACCGCCGAGCTAACGGCCAACGGCTTCGCCAAGGAGAAAGCATTGTCTGAGGCGCCGGAAAAACAAACGGACCGGGGGCCCCGGCGGAGGTTGGGAGAGATCCTGGTGGAGCTGGGTTTTTGCCGGCAGGAGGATCTCCTTCGCGCCTTGGCGCGGCAGCGGTCGACCGCAGCCGGCGTGGGGCGCGGTTCGAGAGCCAGCGGACCAGGCTCCCGGAAAAGGCGTGGCGGCGAGCGCGTCGGAGAAATTCTAGTGGCGTTGGGGGCCATTGGCCAGGAAGAATTGGCCCGGGGATTGGCGAGGCAACTGGGGTTGGGTTGCTGCCTGTCGATTCGGGAGGAAGATCTTGAGCTGCGGGTTTTGAGGCGGGTTCCCAGGGCTTGGATGAAAGCGCATCGGGTGTTGCCTCTTCGGGAAGAGGCTGGGCGGATTTTGGTGATCTGCTCGGATCCTCTGAATCTGGAGCCGATCCTTCATTTGGCGACCTTATTTGAGATGCCCGTGGAGCCGTTGGTTGCCTCCCCTAAGGCAATGGAGAGCGGCATCGAGGGGTCGGAGCGCTTGGGAGAACGGGCGGAGCAGGTGATCGATCTCATGGAGGAGGGGTCGTTTCAAGAGCTGGGTAGGGATTTGGAGGAGCCGGAGGATCTGCTGGATGCGGTGCATGATGCGCCCCTCATCAAGCTTGTGAATGCCATTTTCAGCCAGGCTGTTCAGGAGGGGGCCTCAGATATTCACCTGGAGCCGTACGAGCGAACGCTCCAGGTGAGGTTTCGGATCGACGGGATCTTGTACGACCGCCTGACGCCTCCAAAGCGGCTACAGAACGCCCTGGTGGCGCGGATTAAGGTGATGAGCCGGCTAGATATCGCCGAAAAACGGTTGCCGCAGGACGGAAGGTTGCAGCTTCGGGTCGGGCGCTCGTTCGTGGATGTCCGGGTTTCCACGTTGCCGACGAATCATGGGGAGCGGGTTGTCTTACGGTTGCTGGACAAGTCGGCGATCCGCTTCGGGTTGGCTGAATTGGGGATGGGTCGCCGTGAACGGCTAGATTTCGAGCGCCTACTGGAGAGACCTCACGGGATCCTGCTGGTGACGGGGCCCACCGGCAGCGGGAAAACGACCACCCTTTACGCGGCGCTTTCGGCTCTCAATAGCACGGAGCGGAATATCCTCACGGTAGAAGATCCCGTGGAATACGATTTGGAGGGCGTGGGGCAGCTCCAGGTCAATCCAAAAATCGAGCTGACGTTTGCTTCGGGATTGCGCTCGATTCTGCGGCAGGACCCCGACGTCATTATGGTGGGCGAGATCCGCGATGGAGAGACGGCCGAGGTGGCAATGCAGTCGTCGCTGACGGGCCATCTGGTTTTATCGACGGTCCACACCAACGATTCGGCCAGTGCCGTGGTCCGGCTGACGGAAATGGGAGTGGAGCCGTTCCTGGTCGCTTCCTCTCTCAGTGGTGTTTTGGCGCAGAGACTGGTGCGGGTACTCTGCGCGGATTGCCGAGAGGCCATGCGGGTGACGCCAGAGGTGGAGAGACGGCTCCAGGGCAAGTTACCGGCGGGCTCGAGGGTTTTCCGGGCGGTGGGCTGCGCCAGTTGCTTCGGGACGGGGTATCATGGACGGACCGGGCTCTACGAGCTCTTGACCGTCGAGGACGATATCCGCTCGGAAATCCTTGTTGGCGGTGCGGCTCCGAATATCCGCCGAATCGTTCGACGAAAGGGACTACGCGCTTTGGTGGACCACGGAGTGGAGAGGGTTCTGGAAGGCGCCACGTCGGTGGAAGAGTTGCTCCGCGTCAGTGGAGAAGTCTGAGGGAGACCCATGCCATTCTATCGTTACGAGGCACTGTCGCCCACGGGCAGGTTGACGCGGGGGACCCAGGAGGCTGACAGTGCTGCCGCGGCGCGGGAGGCGCTTCGAGATCGAAAACTCTATCCCACTCGGGTCGAGGAGGAGCGATCCGATCCGGCCGGCGCGGGCCGTGGCGGTCTTCACTTTGGACGGCGTGTCCAGCTTGGAGCCCTGGTGAATGCCACGACGCAGCTTGGGGTCTTGCTGCGCTCGGGGATGCCTCTCACTCGCTGCCTTGAGGCTCTGGGCGAGCAGAGCGAAGATCGCCGGCTACGAAAAGTCCTGGCGCAGGTGCGGGATCAGGTTTCCCAGGGGAGTTCTCTATCCGATGCTTTGGCCATGCATCCGGATTTCGACGGGCTCTATGTGAACCTGGTGAGGGCAGGCGAATCCACGGGGAACCTGGAGCGATCCTTGGAAGGGCTTGGCAAGATGCTCACGACGCGCCAGCGGCTGCGACGGCGCATTTGGGGCGCCTTGGCCTATCCCATCCTCATGAGCCTCGTGGGGGGGGGGTTGCTTGTGGTGATGTTGACCTTTGTCTTGCCCCAGGTGGTTCAGCTTTTCGACGACACTGATCAGATCCTGCCTTGGCCAACGCGCCTATTGCTGGGGACGGCCGACCTATTGAGAAACCACTGGCTTGGAATCGCTCTGCTGGCGGGGTTTCTAGTGGCTGGGGGAATCCTGGCGCTGCGGAACGAAGGAGTCCGTTTGCGGGTCGATGGCTGGAAGCTGCGGCTTCCCCTGTTTGGGGGGCTCCTCAAGAAGGCGGCAACGGCAAGAATCGCCGGAGCACTGGGGGTTCTTCTTCGTGGCGGGGTTCCGCTTTTGGAGGCACTTCGGGCAAGCAGTGGAGTTGCGGGGAACAAGGTTTTGGAGGCCCTGTTGAAAGAATCGGCGGAGAGGGTCCGGGTGGGATCGCCACTGGCGGAGCCTTTGAGCTCCGGTGGCTTGTTGCCTCCCGTGGCCATTCACATGGTCCGCGTTGGCGAAGAGAGCGGGAGTCTTGACGAGATGCTGCTCTATGTGGCGGAGCTTTTCGAGGAGGAGGTCGAGACAACGGTCTCGGCCTTGAGCAGCCTTTTGGAGCCGCTCATGATTTTGGTCATGGGCGCCATCGTCGGGTTCATGGTGTTGGCGATCCTCTTGCCGATCTTGAGCCTCAATCAGGGTTTCACCGGGTGAGCCTCTCGCTGCTCGGGCTTTTTTAGCCGATCTCCATCGGAAGAAAGGTGGACACCCGATGAGAAAAAGGTGAGATTGTGAAACAGGAGCAGAGTGTGAGTCCAGCTCAGAACAGGGAAATGGCCACCGATTCCCATGGTTTAGACACCGCCAGGCGGCCCAGAAATAGGGGGTTCACCCTCATCGAGGTCATGGTGGTTGTGGTGATTCTGGGGATTCTGGCCGCGGTTGTGGTGCCTCGGCTGGTGGGGCGCACGGACGACGCTAAGGTCCAGGCCGCCAGGATCGGCATCAATGCCTTGACGACCGCCCTGGAGCTGTACAAGCTGGACAATGGCGCCTATCCGACGACGGATCAGGGGTTGGAGGCGCTGATCCGGCGCACCAATGTGCCGCCAGAGCCCCCTAAATGGCGCGAAGGTGGTTACCTCAAGGGAGGTTCCAAGAACTTGCGAGATCCATGGAGCCATCCCTACTACTATTTGTCGCCAGGGCAGCAGAACCGCACGAGTTTTGATTTGGCCAGTCTGGGAGAGGATGGCCTGGTGGGTGGCGAGTTCTACGCGGCGGACATCACCAATTGGGATGCGGAGGAACGGTGAGCCGGGAAAATTTCCAGGGCGGACAGTTTTTTTTTCTTGGCTCTTCGTTGAGCATCGGGTGGGATCAAGGCCGCTGTCGGCATCTTCGATCCAGCCTTGGCCGCGGTTTTACTTTGGTGGAACTTGTCGTGGTGACGGCGTTGATCGGGATTCTTCTGGGAGTCCTGGTTCCACTTTTGGGGTATGATCGGTACGAAGCCAGCCGAGCAGGTCGGGAGTTGGAGGCCCAGATCCGATTCTTGCGGGGAGAAGCCTCGTCAGCAGGTCTTCGGCACCGGTTGAGGCTGAAGCTCACACCGGCAATCTCGATCCCCGAGGTAGAGAGCGATCAGGGCTTTCTGGCCATGGACGACATCCTTGGTCGTCCGCGGCGCCTGTCGGTGGAGCGGATCGGGAGGATCGTCACGCCACGGGGGAAGACCAGTGCCTTTTTCGTGGAGCCGGGTGGGTTTGTAGAGCCCGCTCTCATCGAGGTAGAGGTCCGAGGCAAGATCTGGACGCTGTCGGTTCATGCGTTGACGGGCAAGATCGAAGTGCGATCCGGGCGGATCGAGAGCCGGGGTGGCTAAGATGGCTCTATTATGCGGGGAAGGGTGCTGTTGCACCGGCTTTTGGAAACCACGGGGGCGCGGGTTCACTCTGCTGGAGGTCATGATTGCGTTGGCGCTTTTGGCCATCGGGTTGGTGGCGGTTTCCGGACTGGTGGGCCGAAGTATGGAAGCTGTCTCCATCGCCCGTGAGCTAAGGCGGGATACGGAGCTTGCCGTGGAGGTCGCCTCTGTACTGGAGCTTGAGGATGAAGCGGCCGAGGACCGAGAGATCTTGAACATCAGGAAGCGGTATCCTAACCGCCGATTTCGGATCGTGATAGGCAGGGGGCCTCATCCGTTGATCCGGCAACTGGAAATCGAGATCCTGCGCGGCAAGGAGGGAACTGAAGTCAGTTACCGGTTGGTGCTTTTCCAGGAGAACCCCAATTGAGCGGCAACGTGCCAAAAGATCGGCCATGGGCGGGCGAGCTTTGGCCGCGATTCCGTTCCACCTGCCATGAAAACGCTTTTCGGAATGAACGATTCCGATTTTCCGGGCGTGGGGCTCCTCAAGGGCACCATTAAGTCAATCGCTTTCTTTTCTTTGGGTTGTCTTCCACTCGCGGCGACGGCAATCCGTCCGCCGCCACTCGCCTTTCATCGCCCTGGGCCGGAGCCACTGCCCAGAAAGCGTACCACCACTGATCTTCGGGAGATGGTGTTGTTGAAGACTGGGGAAATGAAGGGATTTACTCTGCTGGAGCTCATGGTGGCCTTGGCCGTTCTGGCCACGGTGAGCGCCGCCACCTGGGGGGTCGTGATCCAGACAGAGACGAGCGTAAGAGATGCCCGAAGTTTATTGGAGTCGGAAGAGGTGGGGGGACGGGCTTCGGAGCTTCTTTCCCGCTTGTTGGAGTCGCTTTTTTTTAGACCGTCACGACCGGAGTTAACCCTCGTGGGTTGGTCTTCCGCCGGGCGTGGCCCGGAGGCGCGGGATGGGATTCGTTTCGCGACGGCTTCACGGGTGTTGGGCGGCCTCGAGACCGGTGGCGGGTTGGTTCGCTGTAGCCTTGAGCTTCGTGAAGAGCGAAACGGAGGTAGAGTCCTAGTTTTGGAGGCGGCGCCGGCGCTGGCCGAGACGGGACAGCCGATGGCCTTCGTGTTGACCCGGAGCGTGGGGGGACTGGATTTTGCCTTTCTGGTGGGTGGAGAATGGCTGGAGGAGTTTGACTCAGAGGAGAGGCGTGGATTACCAGAGGCGATCCGCGTGTCGATCTACCAAGGGGGCGAGCTTCGTGCGGAACGGGTGGTGACCATAGGTCTGGCGGAGAGGTGGCCGGTGGCGAGGCCAAAGGAGGAGACCGAGTAGGGGAAGCGGGTGCTGTTCTTGAACAGGGGCTGGAGTCTTAGAATCTTATTTTTTTCTCAATCTGTTGTGTTCCGCTCGCATCGGGCGCAGTCCGTCGCCCGCTGCTCGACATTTTCGCCCCATTCCCCATCGGTGGCCCTGAAAGCAGAGCAATCCCAGGGGGGCGGGAGGGTGGAGGGATCTTTCTAATGAATTCTGAAACGATGGTCACCGGGAGCTTTCTGGATCGGCTGCGGGAGCGGTATTGCCAGCTTGGGGGCGGGATCTGTTTTGGCATCGACCCAAATCTTGAGCGGATTCCCGGGCGCCCGGAAGATGTTGAAGAGCGGATCGCGAGTTATTACAGCCAGATCCTGGATGCTCTGGACGCTCGCCATCTGCTGCCGGTGGCTGTGAAGCCGAATATCGCATATTTCGAGCGCCTTGGCTTGCCTGGTTCCAGGGCGTTGGAGCGGATCTTGAGCCGTTGTCGGGATCTCGATTTGGTGATTCTTCTTGACGGGAAGCGGGGGGACATAGGCTCAAGTTCGCTGGCCTATGCGGATGCTGCGTTTCGGAGGTGGGACTGTGATGCCTTGACGGTTTCTCCTTACATGGGCGGCGATAGCTTGAAGCCGTTCACGGATTGGTGTGGCCGCGGGCGAGGCGTCTACGTGCTTTGCAGAACCTCGAACCCGGGAGCGGAAGAGATCCAAGGGCTTGTGATGGCCGATGGCAGGCCAGTCTACATGGCGGTCGCCGACCGGATTGGTGGATCGTGGTACCGGCCTGGTATCGGTGCGGTTTTGGGGGCGACAGCCCCTAGGGAAGTAGAGGCGGTGGCTTCGAGGTTTTTGGAGCTTGGATCGGCGGTCTCCCTTCTTCTTCCGGGGATTGGTGCTCAGGGAGGTTCGGCAGGAGCAGTTGCCCGGCGGCTATGCGGCGTTGGATACGATTTGGCGATCTGCCTGTTCACCGCATCACGGAGCCTTGCTTTTGCTCATGAGTCTGCTGGCGGAGGGGTTGGAGCTGCGGCGGCGGAAGCGATGGCTCGGTTGCGGGACGAAGTGGGAAAGGGTGGCTGAAAAGTGTCTGGAACAGGGAGTTCTGGGAAAAGAAATGCGCCGGGGGAGCTCGGGGAGCTTGGCCAGGCGTTTGCGATCCGGGGTGCGCGCATGTTGCACAATGGCAATCTGGTGCGTCGGGACCTCTTGATTCGGGGTGAAAAGATCCTGGAAGTGTCGGAATCGGTGGATTCGTCGGTTCCCACCTTGGATGGCTCGGGACTTGTGGCGCTTCCGGGGGCCATTGATGCCCACGTCCATTTTCGGGAGCCGGGAGCGACCCAGAAGGAGGATTGGTCATCCGGGTCGAGAGCTGCCGCCGCGGGCGGGGTCACGACGGTTCTTGAGATGCCGAATACCGATCCGCCCACGACGAGCTTGAAGGCACTGCGGGAAAAACGGCGGGTGGCGGCCTCGTCATCCTTGGTGGACTACGGCCTTTATTTCGGATTGACGGATGGCAATCTGGAAGAGGCCCTGGCCGCGGAGGGAATCGCCGGGATCAAGGTTTTTCTGGGGGCATCCACCGGTGGCCTGGTGGTGATGTCGGAGGCGGTGTTGGAGAAGGTTTTTCGCCATGCCCGGTCTCCCATTGTCGTCCATGCGGAGGACGAGAGATTGATGCGGCAGGAGATCTCCAGGCGCGGGGGCCGGCTAGAGGCGATGGCGCACGGCGCCATCCGGTGTGTGGGGGTGGCCGTGGCGGCATTGGAAAAGGCCTTGGATCTCGCCGCCCGGACGGCTGCGCATCTGCACGTGGCCCATACTTCCAGTGGAACCGAGGCCGCGATGATTCGCCGTGCCCGGGCGGCTGGGGTGAGGGTCACGTGCGAGGCATCGCCGCACCATCTGCTTCTGGATGAATCCTTCGTGGAACAGAGAGGCTGTTTGGGGAAGGTCAATCCGCCATTGCGGAGCCGTGGGGAGAGGGAAGGGCTTTTCGAGGCGCTGAAGGAGGGGACCATTGACATGGTGGCTACGGATCATGCCCCTCATCTTCTGGAAGAGAAAAGGTTGCCCTACGAACGAGCTCCCGCGGGGTTGCCCTCGGTGGAGCTTTTTTTGCCGCTTCTTTTGGAGTTGGTGGCGCAGGGGAGGCTTTCTTTGGCGGATGTCGTTCGATTGAGCGCCACCGGGCCGGCTGCGGTTTTCGGTATCGCGGAGAAGGGGAGGTTGGAGGCCGGAAGTGACGCCGACCTGGCGCTGGTGGATTTAGAGTTGGAGCGGCGGGTAGATCCCGGGAGCCTCAAAAGCCGCTGTGGATGGAGTCCATACGCGGGGTGGAACTTGAGAGGCTGGCCGGTGATGACGTTCGTCCGCGGAAAGTTGGTTTGGTCGATGGAAAGGGGGTGGAGGCCGGAGAAAGGGATGGAGGTTTCGTTCGCTCCGGTCAGGGGCAGGCGAAAGAGCTCTCCTTATCGCCAGATGCCGGGAGCCGTTTGACGCCGGAAGCGGAGCGGGCTAAAAGAAGGGCAACCTCCAACCCAAGGCCCGAGGAACCGAGGATGAAGCTCGCTGCACTGTTCGAGAAGTTTGCCGGAATGGGAATGACTTACGACGATCTCCTGTTCCTGCCGAGCTATGCCGATTTTGCTCCCGACGAGGTGGACTTGGGGTGCCAGCTCACCCGGAAACTGAGGCTCGAGATCCCCATCGTGAGCTCTCCCATGGATACGGTGACCAATGCTCGCCTCGCCATTGCCTTGGCGCTCCAGGGCGGCCTGGGGATTCTGCATTACAACTATCGGAGCATTGAGGATCAGATCGAGGAGATTCGCAAGGTCAAGCGGTTCAAAAACGGGCTAGTGAGTCATCCGGTGACCTTGTCTCCGGACGATTTCATCGATGAGGCGGTGAAGATTCGTCACGAACGGGGATATTCCCTGATCCCCATTACGGAGGATGGCTCGTCCGTGGGAAAGCTGGTCGGCCTTCTGACGCAGAATGATTATTCCCGGGCGTTTCATCGGGGAAGCAAGGTCTTTGAGCGGATGGTTCCCGTGGAAAAGCTCAAGATCTTCACGCGCAGCGAGCTCATCGATCCGAGCTCCCATGATATCGACATGGATCGGGCCAATCAGTTACTCTTGGAGTCACATCGGCCGGTACTCTTGTTAACGGACGACGACGGGCACCTGGAGTATTTGGTGACTCGCTCCGATTTGGAGAAGCGGGAGACTTTTCCCCGTGCCGCGACGGACCCGAGAACTCAGTCTCTACTTGTGGGGGCGGCCGTGGAAACCTATCCGGAGACGGCTCGGGAGCGTCTTGACGCACTGGTCAAGGCCGGCGTCGATCTGGTGGTGTTCGATACTTCCCAGGGCTATTCGAAATTCGAGATCGACCTCGTGCGCCATGCAAAAAGGACTTACCCGGATCTCCAGGTGATTGCCGGGAACGTGGTGACGGCCGCCGGTGTGCGGGCTTTGTGCGAAGCTGGTGCCGATGGGATTCGAGTGGGGATGGGAAGCGGATCCATTTGTACCACTCAGGATGTGGGCTGTGTCGGGCGGGCTCAGGGGGCGGCGGTCTACCACTGCGCCCGTGAAGCCCGGAGGCATGGAGTTCCGATCCTGGCGGATGGAGGTGTCAGCCGGACGGGACATATCGTCTGCGCTCTGGGTCTTGGGGCAAGCTGCGTCATGATGGGCTCGATGTTGGCTTGCACCGAGGAGGCGCCGGGCGAAGTGGAATACGATGGCGGAGTCCGGATGAAGAGCTATCGGGGGATGGGCTCCATGGATGCCATGAAGGCGGGGAGTGCCGTCCGATATTCGTTGCAGAAACAGATTGTGCGGGTGCCAGAAGGGGTTTCAGGGCGCGTGATGGTGCGCGGCCCCATTTCCCAGTGGGTTCCCTATCTCATGGCGGGAGTTCGCCAGGGGTTGCAGAAGCTGGGCGCCCAGAGTATTAGCGGCTACCACACCCTTGTTGAAAAGGGGGAGATAGGAGTGGAGATGAAAACGGCGGCGGCCAGGCAAGAGGGGACCGTTCACGACGTTTACGGATTCAAGGAAATTTGACAGTGGGCCTGTGGATTCGGGCAATGGGCCCACAAGGTTTTCAAGGGGCGATGCCGGGCGAGTGGCGCGGAGCCCCAGCCGATTTCTCAAGGAGCCTTTGTGGAAGCGAAAGCGGGGATACAGAGTCGCGGCGACGACTGTTCGAAGACGATGTTTGCGGCATGTTTGGAGACGATCCGTGCTCGAGAGGGCGCATTTGGGGCTCCGCGGGTTCTGGAACACGATGGTCTTCACCAGGTAGTGGTGACGGAGCTTGGGCCGGTTCGATTGTTGCTCAACAGCGATGGAGTAGGGACGAAGATCGAGATTGCCGAGCGGCTGGGAGATTTTGGGACCATCGCTTTTGATTTGGTGGCGATGCTGGTGGATGATGCCGTTCGTTTCGGGGCGCGACCGCTTTCCATGAGCAATGTCCTCGACTGCCGAGTCGCCGATGCGCAGGTGGTTGAGCAGCTTGCAGCCGGTCTTGTCAAGGCCGCGGGGGAGGCGGAAATCGCGGTGGTGGGCGGAGAGGTTGCCGAATTGGGCGACCGCGTGGGAGGCTGGGGAGCCAGGGGAGGAGTCAACTGGGCCGGGACACTCTTGAGTCTCTTAGAGCCCGATTCCAGCATCACAGGGACGAAAATTGAAGCTGGGCAGGCGATTGTGGCTCTTCGGGAGGAGGGGTTTCGGTCGAACGGCTTTACTTTGGCTCGCAAGATCCTGCAACAGGCGTTGGGCTGTGCGTGGCACAAATCGGCTTCGCCGGCGGGGCTGAGCTGGGGCCTTGAACTCTTGAGGCCATCGAGGATTTATGCGCCTCTGGTCGTGGACTTACTCTTCGGGGGGACCGAGAGCCCGCCGGTGGAGTTGACTGGAGTCGTTCATGTCACCGGCGGCGGAGTTCCGGGTAAGCTCGGGCGATTGCTTGGCCCTCGTGGCCTTGGCGCGGAGCTGGATGGTCTCTTCGATCCATCCCCGGGGATGCTGGAACTCCAGAGAATGGGGGGCGTTGCGGATGCATTGGCCTATGGAACCTGGTGTATGGGCCAGGGGATGTTGCTCATGACTCCAGATCCGGAGCGGGTCTTGGAATTGGCGGTGCTTCACGGCTATGAGGCGCGGGTGGCCGGTCATCTCGTCAACGGAAGCGGTCTTCGCCTCCGGAGTCGCGGCGCGCTGCAAACCGCTCACAACCTGACGTTTGCGGAGGACGACCAATGACGAGCGGAAACCGTTTGTGGAATACGAGTTACCCGGAATTGGGTGCTCTTTACAGAGGGAAAGTCCGAGATTGCTATGTCGCTGATGGTGTAAGATACCTCGTGGCGACCGACCGGATTTCGGCGTTTGACGTGGTTTTTGACGAACCGGTGCTCTACAAGGGGCGAGTGCTCAATGAGCTTTCGCGGTTCTTTTTGGAGAAAGCGGCTTCCATCGTGCCCACGGCCTACCTTTCGAGCCCTCACCCCAATGTCATTGTGGCGAAGGAGTGTAAAGCCTATCCGGTGGAGATGATTGTGCGTGCCTATCTTTCCGGGAGCGCTTGGGTCGCGTACCACCGTGGAGAACGATCGATATGCGGTGTTGAGCTGCCGGAGGGGCTCTCCAAGAATTCGCGGTTGCCCTCGCCCATTCTCACGCCCACAACGAAATCCGATACCGGGCACGACGAGCCCGTGACTCGCGGCGAAATCCTCCGCTCCGGTATGGTTCCCGCGGACCAGTACCAGGAGATGGAGCGGATGTCGCTGGCCCTTTTTGAACAAGGGAGCCGCTATGCGGCGGAGTGCGGGCTCATTCTCGTGGACACGAAATATGAGTTTGGAACGGACGAAAATGGAGCGGTACTGCTCATTGACGAGGTTCACACACCCGATTCGTCTCGCTACTTTTATGCCGACTCCTACCAGGACGACCCGGAGCGGCCGCACCAGCTTTCCAAGGAGTTTTTGCGGGAGTGGCTCCGGGATCAAGGCTATACAGGGCAGGCGGAGATCCCGAAGCCAAGGCTGCCAAGGGACCTGCTTCTAACCCTTTCTCAGCGATACCTAGAGCTTTATCGCGTTCTTGTGGGGGAGGAGATGATGGTTCCCAAGGAAACCATCGATCTGGAACTGGAGATCTTCCACGCGCTTCGCCGGGAGGGTCATCTTCGAGGTTACGTAGCCATCGTGGTCGCGGGGTCTCTTTCCGACAGAGGGGAAGTGGACCAGGTCACCCGCGAGTTGGCGGAGTTTGGGATTCCCTGTTTGCGGAGGATCGTTTCGGCTCATCGGGACCCGCTGCGGGCGCTTGAGCTCGTGAAATGGGCGGATCGCTACCCTGGTGATGTCGTTTGGGTCGATGTCACGGGGTTGTCCAATGCCAAGGGACCGATGATCTCAGCATCGACTTTGAATCCGGTCTATCACTGTTCCTTTGAGCCTTTGGGAGCCGACCTGCTTTCCAGCCTGAATCTGCCTTCCGGCGTTCCCTTGGCTCTGGTGGCGAAGCCCAAGAACCTGGCCTTGGTAGTGGCCAAGCAGTTGGGGACCAAATACCCGGAGATCCGCGGGAGGATCGAGCAGTTTTTTGCGCGCAATAGGGAAGCGGGGTTGAAGGCTGACAGAGCTTTTACCTCTCTCATTCGGCCCGAGCTTTCGTGAAGGAGCGCCGTGCGAAACTGCCGCGAAGGACGGGAGCGGAAGGCAACCTGACTCGGAGATCGGGATGGCCCGGTCGGGAAGGAAGAGAAAATGGAGCATCTCTTCGGGCTCCTGCTCATCGCGTGGTGGATTGGGATGATTGCCGATTGTACCCGGAATGAGCCTGATCGGGAGACCTGGCTTTGGATTGTCATTTTGCTGAGTCTACCCGGGGCACTGGCCTATTTTGCCGTTCGTTTCCTGCCCCGCCACACTCCCGGATTCGCTCCGACGAATTTCTTGAAGCGGTGGACACGCAGCCGAGAGCTTCAAGCCGCGGAATCGGCGGCGCGGACCATTGGCAAGGCGCATCATTTCATGCGGCTGGGTCAGCTCTACCGCGAGCTGGCTTTGGACAAGAAGGCCGCCAGAGCCTTTGATCGAGCCGTGGAGAAAGAGCCCAATAACCTGGATGCTCTTTGGGAAAGGGCCCGAACTCGTCTGGCCACGGGGGATCCGGCGAAAGCGCTGGAAGACTTGGAGCATCTCTTGGAGCTGGACCCAGCCCACAAGTTTGGGGACGCATCCTTGGCCTTGGGGCAAGCGCTGGTTCTGACGGGCTACCATGAAAGGGCTCGGGAACATCTGGAGAACCATCTGGAGAGGTGGAGCCATCCAGTGGCCTTGGTGCTTTTGGCGTCGGTTCTCATTCGGCTGGACGAAAAAGAGGAGGCGCGCAAGAGGCTCCTGAGAGCCATCGATACCATACGGAGTGGCCCAAGCTACTACTACCGAAACCATCGGGCGGTCCTGAGCCAAGCCAAGAGGATGTTGCGAAGAACATGAGTATGCGCGGTGGTTGCGTGGCAATTCTGATTGGCGGTCGGGGCCGACCGAAGGAAGAGTCGCCTCTGCCGAACACCCACGACCGGTCCCAATCGAAACAAGGGAGATTGACGTGAAAGTTGCCGTTTTGGGCAGCGGAGGACGCGAGCATGCTTTGATTCGTGCCCTGTGGAGATCAAAATCGGTGGAACACCTGGTTTCTATCCCTGGCAATCCGGGAACCGCGGAGACAGCAAAGTCAGTTTGTTTTGATCCCGGGGACTTTGATGCCTTGAGGAAATTCGTTCGGAAAGAGAGGATCGACCTCGTGGTGCCGGGCTCGGAGAGCCTGATTGCCGCTGGCGTAGCCGATCTGTTGGCACGGGAAGCGACGGCGGTCTTCGCACCGGACAAAGAAGCTGGAAAGCTCGAGAGCTCCAAGGCGTTTGCCTCCGAATTCCGGACCCGTTACGGAGTGCCTCAACCGCGCTATGCCGTCGTGGACCGGATGGACGAAGCCCTTGACAAGGCGCGGGACTTCCTGTCCGAATTCGGAGGAGTGGCCGTCAAGGCCGATGGCCTGGCCGCTGGGAAAGGAGTGGTTGTCGCCAGGGATTGGGAAACCGCCAGGAAAGCGATCCGGGAGGCCTTGGTGGACCGGCGGTTCGGTAACGCTGGCCGGAAACTGGTGCTGGAAGAGCTGATTGATGGCGAGGAAATCTCCATCCTGGCACTGGTGGATGGTGTGCGGATCGTGCCCCTTCTGCCGTCACAGGACTACAAAAAGCTCCGCCATGGAAACACCGGCCCAAACACCGGTGGAATGGGGGCTTATGCTCCGGTCCCATGGTGCGATCACCGAACGATGGACGAGATCCGGCAGACGATCCTGGAACCGACGCTTCGGGGGATCCAGGCAGAAGGCTTCCGGTTTCGCGGTGTGCTCTACGCCGGGCTTATCCTGAGCCCCCGAGGCCTTCTGGTTCTTGAATACAATGTCCGCTTCGGGGATCCGGAGACTCAAGCGGTTCTGTCGCTCCTGGAATCCGATTTGGGCGAACTCATGTTGTCGGCCTGCCGAGGGAGCTTGCCGCCGGAGCCTCTCTCCTGGAAAGATGGCGCCGCTGTTTGCGTCATCCTTGCATCGGCCGGATATCCGCGCTCTTCGAGCCACGGAGACCCCATCGACGGACTCTCCGCGGCGCAAAATGCCGGTGCCATCGTTGATCATGCGGGAACAAAAATTGTCGGCGGCCGCCTTGTGACCGCTGGCGGCCGTGTTCTTGGCGTCACGGCACTGGGGCCGGACCTGCTTCGCGCCGCGGACAGGGCCCATGAAGCCGCGGCCCGCATCCTTTTCCACGGAAAACAGATGAGAAACGATATCGGCCGAGTGGGGAACTCCCAGGGTGCCAGCAAGATAGGACCGGTTGGTTCAAGGAATCGGGTTCCATGAAGCGGCTGGGGATCCTGGTTTCCGGAAGCGGCTCCAACATGGAGGCTGTGGCACAAAGTTGCCAAAAAGGCCTTCTATCCGGGGCTGCCGAGGTCGGAATCGTGGTGTCGAACCGAACCGGCGTCGCCGCCTTGACGCGAGCCCGTCGCCTGGGCCTTGAGTCCGTGGTCTGCCGCAATCGAGATTACCCAAGCCGCCAGTCTCACGAGGCCGCCGTCCTCGAGTTGCTTCGGGAGAACGAGATCGACATCGTCGCGTTGGCGGGGTATATGCGGATCCTGACTCCCTTTTTTTTGAAGGGTGTGCCCGGGCCCGTGGTGAACATGCATCCCGTTCCGACCTATCTGTATCAAGGAGCCAGCGGATACGAATTCTTTTGGGAGAACCGTTCGCGGTTCGGGGCGGTTTTCCCCACGGTCCATTTCGTGGACGAAGGAGTCGATACGGGGAAGGTGATCCTCTTTGGGCTTCCTCGGGATCTTCGCGGGGTTCCCAGCTTGCCGGAGCTTCGTACCGCGGGCCTTGCCGAGGAGCACCGGCTCTTTCCAGAGGCACTGCTGCGGGTCGCGGACTCCGAAAAATCTGGTGAGCACTCTCCGAAAACCGACGGAGACTCCAAATCTTGGGAACATCGGGGCGTCTTGGGGGTGGAAAGCCTTTTGGCGGCGCTGCAAGAGGCGGACGATGGTGCATCCAAGCTTCGGATCCGGGCGCGGTGGGTCAAGAAGGGCTTGGAGTACGGCGTAAAATCGGGTCGTGGCGGAGAAACCTTGGCGAAAGGGACCTTGATTGGGCCACCCAGGGTTGTTTTTACGTCTCTCTTGACGCTGCTACGTGACGGAAAAGGACAGATTGAGCTGAAGCTGGGGGAACTCCGGATCGACCTCCCCGAAGAATCCGCTTGACTGAGCTTTCTATAGAGGAACTTGAGGAACTGCCATGGATGGAGAGCTTCGAGAAGAGTGTGCCGTGGCTGGTGTCTATTTGAAGCGCCCGGCGCCAGATACTCCAGGAGGCGCTGTCGCCGGTGTTTACACACTGTTGGCCGCGCAAACCAATCGGGGGGATCTGAGCTGCGGGATTGCCCGGTACAATTCTCGGAGCCGCTATCTCCTTGATCTGCGGCGGGGCAAGGGAAAGCCGCCGGAGCTGTTCGGGAAACCGGGATCGCCAGAGTTGAAGCGGTTTCTTGCCCATTACGAGGGCGCCGTGGCCATCGGCCACAACCGGTACGCCACCAGTGGAGACAGCACCGACCCCAAGGAAGTGGAATATGCGGCGCAACCTTTTCTGCGGGAACACGACAAGCGGTGCAAGGAATTTGCCTTTTGCTTCAACGGCAACCTGCCCAACAAGGAGGCGCTCCATTCCGCGCTCAAGGGGGAAACCGCCAACTACCATTTTAAAACCGACACCGACACCGAGCTCATCAAAATCTACATCGCCCGTTATCTTCGGGGCTTCAACCAGCCCTTGGGTGACAAGGATTACGTCGCGCTCTTCTCCGACCTGGCAGAGAGGTTTGACGGCGCGTACAACATTTGCTTCCTCGATTCCAACGGCAGGTTGCTCGCGGCCCGGGACCCCAACGGATTTCGCCCTCTTGCCTGGGCGGAGAATTCACGACTCGTGGCTTGTGCTTCGGAAAGCACGGCTTTGCGAGGGCTTGGCCTTCAGAATGTCCGGTTCCTGGGTGCAGGAGAGCTTCTGCTCGTCGATGAAACCGGCCCACGAGTCCATCGTTACGCCGAATCGCCCAGGCTTGCACGATGCGTCTTCGAGCTCATCTATTTCATGAAGTCGGGATCGAGGTTCGACGGAATTTCGGTGCAGCGGACGCGGGAGCGGATCGGAACCGAGCTGGCGGTCGTAGAAACCCTTCCCATGGGGAATTCAACCTTCATTGCCCCGGTGCCGCGCACGGGGATTCCCATCAGGACGGGGTACGTCAACGGACTGTTGGAGCGAGGAATGACCTTCCGCCTTGCCGATGCCCTGATCCAGGAGGACTACGACCGGACTTTCATCGCCGATTTCGGGAGCCAAGACCGAATCGACAAGATTCGGAAGAAGTTCGACATGACTCCCGGATACCTGGAAGGACGCGACGTCGTGCTCCTAGGCGACAGCGTCGTCCGGGGTCACACCATGCGACAGCTCGTGAGCTACATTCGCGAGTATGGCGGTGCCCGGTCGGTTCATCTTCGAGTCGGCGCACCTCCCAATCGCTATCCCTGCTTCTACGGGATCAACATGCCCACGCGGACCGATCTCATTGCCGCACGTCTGGAGCCTGACGAGGTCTGCCGGGAATTGGGACTTGACAGCCTCAGCTACCTTTCCGGCCGGGCGTTGCTAAGAGCAGTAGGAGTTCCTGCGGGCACGGCGCCGGAGAAATCCGATTTTTGCCTGGGTTGCTTTACGGGCCATTATCCCACGGATTGGGGCAACCGCCGACTGAACCAAATTGCCGAGTCTGAATGAAGGATATTCGCCCAAGGAGGATCAGGTTCTCTTCCCCGCTCATGGTTCTCTGTGTTGACTTCCGCTCCCGGCGGCATGACCCACGCCTACGGCGTGAGTACCCCTCCGTCCTCCGCCACTCGCCTGATCACCCCTCTCCCGATCTTCTCCCGAAAGTCCGAGCCCACCAGGAGACCC
>JAJRTK010000400.1 GCA_024278345.1 bacterium
AGAAAGTGGTGGCCCTGCGGTCGCGCCTTGCGCCCGGGACAGATGAAGAAGCGGATGGCTGGAAGACATTGGCCGGGGTCCAGCGCCGGCAGGGAAAACCTGAAAAGGCGGCGACCTCCTTGCGCCGCGCCATCACGGCCCTGGAGCATCAACTGGCATACCTGGGCGGAGTCCAAGAAGTCCAAGCGGCTTTTGCCTCCCGGGAAAGCGGCCCTTACAGGCTCTTGATGGACCTTCTAGTGGACCTTGACAAAACCATGGAAGCGTACGACGTGCTGGAGCGCTCTCGGGCGAGGGTATTGCTCCGCATGCTCGCCGAGCGAGACCTGGTCATGGATCGGGACATTCCGCCGGAACTCGACAGGCAGAGGCGTCTCTTGCGGGGCGAACGGGAGAAGATCCTCCGGAAAATGGCGAGCTTCCAGCCCGACACGGAGGAAAAGGAGCTGAAGGCTCTCCGGCAAAAGCTGGACGAACTGCGCAGGCGCCGGACGGCTCTGACCAGCCAGATCCGGGAGAGTGCTCCGCGGCTGGCGAACCTCCACTCCCCTCGTCCCCTCGGCTTTTCCCAGGTGGCGGCAAGTCTCGATCCCGGCACGCTCTTTCTGGCCTATGCGGTCCTGGAAGATCGGACGATCCTGTTTGCCATCGAAGGCGCGCCGCCCGGTGGAGACCCACGGCTGGAGGGGCACGTCCTTCCCGTGGGCGAAGAGGAGTTGGGCAGGCGAGTCAAGGCCTTCCGTCGCTGGATCCAGGCGTCGGACTCCACGTCGGACTCCCGGAACACCATTGCGGCCTTGGCCGCCATGCTGGAAGAAGACCAGACGACGGGTTCCCGGCGTTCGGAACTGGCGCGACGGCTCTATTCCCTGCTCCTCTCTCCGGTGGAAGAAGCCATGGCCCGGGCGAACCGCGTGGTCATCTCCCCCGACGGGCCTCTCCACCTGCTGCCGTTCGCGGCCTTGGAGCGCCGGCCGCAAGGAAAACCATCCGACGGACAACCGAAGGGCTCCCAGTACCTGGTGGAATGGAAACCCCTCCACACCGTCCTGTCCGGAACGCTCTACGCACGACTGCTCCAGCGCCGAGCCACCGGTGGATCCGCCACGGGAGGCCTCGACTTCGTGGGCTTCGGCGACCCGGCCTATCCCGATGAAGAATGTCCGGACAGTGAACGATTCAGCGATACCATCGTGCAGAACGCCGTGCAACGGGGGCGCTGCTTCTACCGGCTTCCCTGGAGCGGCTACGAACTGCGTCAGATCGCCAGCCTCTATCCCGGAAGGTCGAAGCTCTTCCTGGGAAGCGACGCGACGGAGCGGGCGGTGAAAGACCTGAACCAACCGGCCAGGATCGTCCATTTCGCCTCCCATGCCTGGATGGATTCCCGTTCACCGCTGAGTTCGGCCCTCGTCCTGAGCATCCCGGCCAAGCCCATTGACGAAGGCGACAACGGCCTCCTCAGTTCGGCGGAAATCTTCGAGCAGGTGCGCATGAAGGTGGACTTGGTAGTCTTGTCGGGATGCGAGACAGCGTTGGGCAAGGATTTCGGGGGCGAGGGGCTCCTGGGGTTGACCCGCGCTTTCCACTACGCCGGGGCACGATCAGTTCTGTCATCCCTCTGGAACGTGTCGGACCGCTCCACGGCCCAACTCATGATCGCCTTCTACCGCCATCTCCAGCGCGGGTTGCCGAAAGACGAGGCGCTGCGAGCGGCGCAACGGGAATTGATCGCCACGGCCCGGACAGCGGAAAACACCAACGGCCCTCCCGCTCCAGGGGACTATTCCGCTCCCTACCACTGGGCCGGCTTCGTGCTGGCCGGCGACTGGCGCTAAAAGCCGCCACGGAGAAGTAGAAACCTACATCTCCCGGCACAACAGCCTAACAATCATGGTGGAGTGGCCAACACCCCGGAAGATGAAAGGCAGGACGCCGAAGCCTCCGATGTTTTAGCCCCCCAATCTTTTCGCATGGAGGCCTTCCGGCCTCCATGCTGGCGTGTACTTTCACGGCAAGACGGATGTCTGCTTTGCGTGTACTTTCATGGTAAGAGACCCGTTCCACCCCCTCCCCCTGGATCTCCGGTCGTCGGACCCTTGCAGGGCAAACATGCGCAAAAAGGCTTTGTTCTTGTTGGGTTGTGGTCGTCGAGTAGCCGGAGGGGCTCTCGCCCCCCCAGCTCTCACAGAACCGTACTTGTGGACCTCACATACGGCTCCTCGGGACGCCGGGGTCGGAGCCACAAGGCTCCTGTTCCAGCGCCAGCGCCGTTAGGCACCCGCAGCTATCCCAAAACCAGCTCAAGCTGTTTCGGGGCCGAATCGAGGCGGGCTGTCAGCTCTCGATGCCGCTCCGCGAGAGAAAGAAGTCCACGCCCTTTAAAATAGGCGATCCCGAGTCCTCTCTCCACGACGAAAGTATGGCTCATTGCCCACCAAGAACGCTTCTTCTCGTAGACATTGCGCCAGGCGGTTCGAGGTTTGATTCCCAGCCGAATGAGGCGTTTCGCTATGGTGCGCTTGCGTTTCCACTGCTTGAGCACTATGGCTCGCAGGCGCCGTCTGATGTGGGCATCGAGCTTTTGGAACGTCCTTCGTTCCGCCTGGGTGCAGACCTTGAAGAATCCCAGCCAACCACTCAGATACGAGTTGAGTCGCTGGATGCATCGCTCCAGCGAGTTACCCCAGTTGCGAGCCGTCAACTCCCGGAGCTTCTTGTCGATGCGCTCTTTGGAACGTTTCGACAACCGCACCTCGACTTTTGGATAAATCGCGACACGCTCTCAAAGACCCGCTCGGCGGAGCGTTGGGAACCAACGTAAATGTTGCAGTCGTCCGCGTAACGCACGAACCTATGTCCTCGCCGCTCCAACTCCCTGTCCAGTTCGTCCAGGACGATGTTACTGAGAAGGGGCGAAAGGGGACCGCCTTGCGGGACGCCTTCCATGGTCTTCATGACCACTCCGGCCGGCATCACTACTTTGGCCTTGAGCATGCGGTGGAGCAGTACCAGAAGCCGTCGGTCCTTGACCTTCTGCTCCAATTTGGCCAGCAAACGTTGGTGGTTGACCCGGTCGAAGAATTTCTCCAGATCGATGTCGACCACCCACTCGTAGCCCTCCTCCACATAACTCTTCGCTTCCGCTATTGCACTGTGACAGCTTCTTCCCGGCCGGAAGCCGTGGCTACTGGCGTGGAACCCGACCTCGTAGCGCGGGCTGAGCACCTGATGCACTGCCTGCTGCACGAGCCTGTCTATCACGTCGGGTATGCCAAGGCCTCTTTGACCGCCACCACCCTTGGGAATCCACACTCGGCGAATCATCCCCGGGCGGTAGCTGCCATTGAGCAATTCTTTCGCAAGTCGGGGCACTATCTCGGACAATTGCTCTCGCACCGCCTCGATACTCTGCCCATCCGGTCCTGGCGCGCCTTTGTTCGACGCAACATGCTCGAATGCTCTCACCAGATTTCCATACGTCGCTACCTCCTCCATCGCTATGGTCGACTCTGCCGACAGGGCCTGTCTGGTTCTGTTTTCCGACTGCGGCGCCGCGCGCCTCGCAGAAGTGGGCCTCCCCACATCCGCTCGGCCGACGACCCCCTTTGGGTTTTCAGCTGTCTCGGAAAACAGGCTCAGCTGCTCTGCCTGTTCACTGGCCGTGGTTCCTCTCCCTCCCCGCCTCTCGACGGTTGGGGCCAACTTTCGAAGGCCTTGTACTATGGAACCATCCGACTTCTCTCGTCGGGTAAGAACGCAGAATTTCGTGCGAACCCGTCACCAATACGTCTGTCCCATCGACGGCTTTCGGGCTTTGCCGCTAGCGGCCAGCTTACCCGGGGATTGACTTCTCCCTTGGGGAACAATCCGCCTTACGGTGCTTCGCTTGCGCTCGGTTCCGCACTTCACCTTAGACTTCCACCAGACACACCCTCGCGGGGATGCCCTTGTCACTTCAGTGTGGGGTTCCCGCCGTCACGGTCCCCAGAGGACTCTCACCTCCTATTCTGCGCCCATGCCAGGCGCACCGCTCACATCGGTCGCCATCCGGCGCCCGCTGCTCGCCATTGTCGCCGCCTTCGTCATCCATTGCCCTAGGGATGGAGCACCACCCAGCAAAAGGCCCTGGGGCTGGGTCCGAAATTCATTGGGTGGCCGGAGCCGAGCCAGCTATATCTGCTACCGACGGCACCACTGATGACGAGCCCCGCTGGCGGTGGTATAATTATGAGAATGGCGATGCTCATTTGGCGACATGGAGGGTAATTCAATGTCTCGCGTATATGGGTCAAGAGATGCGACTCCAAAACTTCGGTCTTTAGGGGTCGTCGCCAAAGCAAAGAGATCCGGGGCCCCCTCTTCTGTTTCACAGCGGGAGACCCAGCCTTCGGCCCCCGCCGTCAAGCTGGCGGACA
>JAJRTK010000401.1 GCA_024278345.1 bacterium
GGTACAGGCTGCGGGACGAGATCCCAACTGAAGCGATGCCGGCGCTGCGGGCGCTTAGGCTGGCCCCGCCCAAGCTGGTAGAGAAGCTTTCCTGATCTGCCGGTCGGCTCCTAGCAGGGGCCATGGTGCCACACGTTCCCCTGACATAGCTTAAATACACTTCCTAACCGGTTTCTTCAAAAACCACTTGTCAAAGTCGGGGTAGACGTCCAGCTCCTCCAAATCCTTCTATGATCATGACTAGACATGACTCCTAATATTCCAGTGGTGATTTTAAGAGAAGCCTTCCCGGGAGCTGAGATTATAGTGACATTACGCGTCCCCCGCCGACGTAAATCAGTTGCCCGGTAACCCAGCGGGCTTGTTCCGAGGCGAGAAAGACGATCACGTCTGCCACGTCCTCGGGCCGCCCCACCCGCCGCAGCGGGATCTCCGGGAGTAGCCTTTCCTCCAATTCCGGCGTGATATAACCTGTCTGGACCGGCCCCGGGGAGACGACGTTGGCCGTGATCCCGTAAGGCCCAAGTTCCACCGCCGCGGCGCGGCTGTAGCTCTCCAGCGCGTGCTTGCTCGCCCCGTAGGAGATCTCGCTGGGGAAGCAAGAGGCCCCGTCGGTGCTAACGTTGACGATCCGACCCCAAGTCGCGCCCCTTGCAATGTGCCGCCGGGCGAACTCGGCCATCATAAGCGCTACTGCTAGGCTGTTGACGGCGAAGCTCCGAGCGTGGCTCTCGGCGGTGATCGTGGGGATTGAGCGATCCATCCAAAGCCCGGGAAGCTTGTTACTCAGCTTTGCATCGGACGGCAAGAACGTGTCGGGTTCCCAGTGTGCTGCGTTGTTCACGAGCACCTCCACGGGACCGAACGCCTCTTCTACTCGATCGAAGAGCTTTTCAATGGTTGCCGGATCGGCGATATCTGCTTCCCAGGATGCGGCCTGGCCTCCCTGAGCGCGAATCGCTTGAACGACTTCATCGGCGGACTTCCTCCGCCGCGCGCTATAGCGTGCCTCGCCGGGCCTCTTGATAGATTCAGCTTCCGCTTCGCTCATGGTGTGAAAGTCGGGCATGATGCGCAAATAGTGGATGAATACTTTGGCCCCTTGGGCGGCGAACGCCTTCGCCGTAGCCGCGCCGATACCGTGGTTCGCACCGGTAACCACCACGACTTTGCCTTCCAAGCCTGGATTGATCATGAGGGTCTCCCTTGCGTCTGCGTCTGAATGCGTTCTTCGTGGGTCACCCAAGTTCACCTCAACTCTCATGAAGCATAGCCAGCAGAACTCTCCCGAGGCAAATCGTGCCGGAGTTGTATGCCTCAGCAGTCCCGCATATTGACAGATGCAGGTGGACTGGCGTATTCTACTTCTGAAGAAGACACGGTGAAAGTGGAGAAGGGAGAATGTTCGAGCAGCCGAGCTTTCCAACCTCATATCCGGAGGTCAACGCCGTCTTGGAAGATCTTCTCAAGCGGGCCCGAAAGGGTTTGGGAGATCGGTTTGTTGGCCTCTACCTCTACGGCTCGCTGGCGGCCGGCGACTTCATCCCAGACCGCAGCGACATCGACTTCGTCGTGGTCACCGAAGGCTCCCTTCCTAAAGCCAGGGTCACAGCTCTGCGCGATATGCACGAATCACTCTGGGAAGACGGCTCCTATTGGGCGCAGAGGCTCGAAGGGGCCTACATCCCTAAGGTCGAGCTGCGCCGCCATGATCCCGCGTATCCGCCGCGGCCTACGGTCAACGAAGGGCACTTCTACCTTGCAGGAGAGGACGCAGATTGGGTCTTCCATCGCTACGTGCTCCGCGAGCACGAGACGATCGTGGCCGGACCCTCCATCCGGGATCGGATTGACCCGATTGGCCCGAAAGAGTTGCAGGAAGCCACCCGAGACCTCCTGGAGCAGTGGTGGCGTCCCATGCTAGCAGACTCGAAGAGGCTTCACGATCCGGGCTATGCACCCTATGCGGTGCTCTCCCTGTGTCGCGCGCTCTACACCCTGGAGCACGGCGCGATCGTCTCCAAGACGCAGGCGGCGAAGTGGGCTTTGAGCACGATTGACGGATCATGGCACGACCTGATTCGCTGGGCTCTGGCCTGGCGGAACGGCCGGTCGTCGGATCGCATCAAGGAGACGTGGGAGTTTCTGCGATACGCGGTGGAGCGTGTTGAGGAGTGAGGACAGTAACGGTTTTAGCCAGCTGGGATCTACCATCATAGAATTTTGTGGTAGTATGGGTACGAGGTGGGGGTGTAGCTCTTGGGGTTTGCAGTTTTGTCTGCTCGACCCGAAATGCTGCCCCTGCTTCTTTTCTCATCCAAGCGGTGTCCACCGGAATGGTGTCGCCCGTGAGGGAATGTAGGCTTAAATATGATCTAATCCTCATTTTACTGGTCAGGAACTAAACCTCTTCCCAGACTTTGACAAGATCGGGCCTGATTACGGAACCTCGATCCCTTGAATACGGCGTTTTCGACCTCTTGGGCCGGGAATCGGTCCTTCCAGGTAGTGCCACGAAATGGACA
>JAJRTK010000402.1 GCA_024278345.1 bacterium
CGAGATCAAGGCAAAGGTGATGTACCTGGCTTTTTTATCTGGAGAGAATCGCGATACGGTCTGGTGGGTGGCATTTTTGGATCTGCGGAGGTTGGATGGCTTCATGGGGATTGCACGATGGGGAACAAAGATGGTGGGGGTCCTTGCCCTTGCTGGGGTGGCAAGCCTTCTTGGTTGTGGGGCTGAAAAGGAGCCTCGGGTCACCGGTGGCGAACCGCTAGTGGGCCTGACGCTCTTCGAGGGCTGGAGGGATCCTCGGTCGGTTCGGGGGGACGTGAACACAGAGGGATGGGAAGACTCAGCCTTCATTTCTCCGGGAGGCGATAGGCTCTATTTCGGGTACACTCGATGGGATGCGTGGGCGCTCTTCGCGGGCTTCGGACTGTGGGTAACAGGGCCGGAAAGGCCGGGTCACTTGGGCAGCGCGTGGGATATCTACGAGGCGAATTTTTTGGGGGGAGCTTGGGAGACGGAGCATTCCCGCATCAATTCGCTGGATCCGTCGGTTTCGGAGGCCGCGGTTGGTTTGGACGGGATGGAGTCGATGATGGCCTTCGTGCGCTTCGAGCCCGGGGGGGACCTTTATCTAGGGTTCAGGGGCGCCGCTGGCTGGGGGGCCTCAGAGAAATTGCCGCCCCCGGTGAACACACCTTGTGAAGAAGACAATCCTCATCTGTCTTTCGACGGCGGGACGCTCTACTTCGACTCCAATCGCGGTGATCCACTGGGCGAAACATGTTTTGACGAGAGCGATGGGCTTCAACGGACAATTTACTTCACCCGCTGGGATGGGGCGAAGTGGTCCACGCCTGTTCCGGTAGCCGGGGCGGTCAACGAAACGGATGTTCGGTGGCAAGTTTTTGTGACCGAGGGTGAAAAGTTGGCCTATTGGGCTGGCTGGTCGAAGGATTGCGGTCGCACTTCCACCTGTTTATATCGTGCTCGCCTGCTGGAGGACGGGAGTTATGGAGAGCGGGTGTTGATCGCCCGGCCGGCTCCCTTCGACACGACATCACGGGTTTCGGTGATTTCTATCGGCGAGCCTTCGGTGACCCGGGCTGGAGATTGGCTATACTTTGTCTATCTGGTGAGGGATAGCGATCAGCATTGGGATCTCTCCATTGGTGTGGCTGGGAAGTGAGTGAGAGTTTCCGGTGAGAGCAACAATTTGATTTCTTTATTCCCAGACAGTATTCACTACTGATGGATCGGTGCGGGAATTTTCACGGTGAGGGTCCGGTGTGGTGGGTGGCATGGATCTCCAAAGAGTAGAAAAACATATCTTTGCATATATGGAAGATTACCTCCCAAAGGACTTGCACTTCCACTGTATCGCTCACACCAAGGAGGTTTATGGCAGTGCTCGGCACTACGCGGTGGAAGAAGGATTGACCGAGGAAGAAACGATTTGGGTCTTGACAGCGGCTCTGTTTCACGACGTGGGTTTCGTTCGCCAATACTCGAAAAATGAGCCTGTGGGGGCGGAGATCGCTCGCGAAATGTTGGCTGAGTTTGGCTATGATGCTCAGGCAAGAGAGGTGATCGCCCAGTTGATCCTTGCGACTCAGTTGCCTCAAAGACCTGTTGATCGCTTGCAGGAGATTTTGTGTGACGCCGATCTGGACCATCTTGGGAGAGCCGATTTTCGCGTGAAGGGAGAGCTGCTCCGGAGAGAGAGGGAGATCTACCAGGACCTCCATTGCACTGATGGGGAGTGGCAAAAGGTTCAACTCGATTTCCTGGAGGTACATCGCTACTTTACAAAGGCGGCGAAACGGCTTAGAGACCAGGGAAAGGCAAGGAATATAGATTGGATTCGCCGGCAGCTCGGTGGTGTTTCCGGGGATTCAAGAGGATGATAAGAAGATTGGTTCAGAAGGCCCGACTTTTTTGGTTTGCCTGCCGTGCAGTGATCTTGATGGTCTTCGTGCAGTGGCGGTGGACTCGGCTTTCCTTTCGGCCATTGTTGGGGCGAGTGTTGGCTCTGCCCGCCGGTAGGCTGTGCCCCGATGTGATGGAGGCTGCGAAGGCAACGGTCTGGGCACATCGTCGCTTTGCAGCCTCGGTGGGGCTCCGTGATTCTTGTGTTTCCAGGAGCCTGGTTGTGGCCGCTCTCGTGGCGGGACATCCCGGTGCGACGCTTCACCTGGGGTTCCGGGCCGCCGGTGACAAAGGGGTGGAGGGTCATGCTTGGGTTTGCGTCGGAGACCACACCATCGGAGGAATGGATCCGGGAGAAGCCGGGCAGGCCTACATCCAATTATTCCAGTTAGAGCTCCAGAGGCGGAGAAGGAGCTTTGTCGGGCGCTTTCTATCTTTGTGCCGGATGAAATAGGGCCGGGCATTGGAGGCCCGCTTTCGGCCATCGTGGTCCTTGGCTCGAAGCCCGGATTGTCCCGGATTCGGGTCGTGTGACGTTTCCGGGGTTGGAGCGGGGTTTCGGGGTGATAGAGAGGCGAGTGGCGGCGGACGGATTGCCGTCGCCGGGAGCGGACTCAACCCAAAGAGAGAAAAACGTTTTGATCAATGCAGGCCCTGCGGAGAGTTCACCACCAGAATTTGAAGCAGGTCCGGTGCGTGAAATGGGAAAAAGGTGCGGCGGAATGCAGATGATGACTTCTCTGAAGGGTCTTCGGACTCAACTTGACTGTCGCGGGTTCAGCTATCAGGAGTTGGGCAACGGGACAGCGGTGGTCTTGGATCCGGAGAGTATGAGAGTGCTCACGCTCAATGATACGGGGTTCATACTGTTTCGGGCCATGGTGGAGGAGGCTCCATCGGTGGAGGAGTTGGTGACGTGCTTGACCGACACTTTCGATGTGCCGCCCGCCGTTGCGTTCAGGGACGTGGAGGCGTTTTTGATGAGCCTGGAGAGGCAACTTGGCTGATGCGTCGCGGACTCATTGCGCTTGTGATTCTTTTACTCTTGCACGTGGTTCCCGCGTTGACTTTGGCCCAGAGCGCACTTGACGGTCGTTTCGGGTCTTACACGAGGACTGGGGCAAACCTGTCCCTCACCTCTCCCCCCTTTGATCTTTTCAAGGATGGGATTGAGCGTGCCCTTTGGCGGATTGGGCCCCTTCGCTTGACTCCCATCCTTGAAGTGCGGAACGTCTCCTACGTGGCTCGGGTGGCGGTGAGCGATTCCCAACAGACCTCCGACAAGGGCGATTTGACGGCGACGGGGGGGGTTGGGATCCGAGGATATCTCAGGAATGGTTCCAAAATCCTGTGGAGTACTTTTGCCCGGAGTGACTATGTGTGGTGGCGGAGCTTCGAGGAGAAGCGGCGCTTGAACTTGAGTTATGGTGGGGTTGTGGAGGGAAAGTTCAACCGCTTGAGGTTGAGTTTGGCAGCCAATTCGCTTCGGGAACAGAGATATGTCTCGTCCGAATTGGAACAGCCCATCGACGTTGCAACGGACAGCCTATCTTTTTCGTCGAATCTGAAATTGTCGGGACGGTTGAGCGCTTATGCGGCGGCAAGGGTCGGGCGCACGCGGAATTCCGATTCTCTGTCGCCAGATCTGGATCGTGACGTGAGGCGCTTGAATCGGTCGCAGTGGTCGGTGGGAGGGGGGGTTGCCGCGGAGATCCGTCGCTGGCTTCGCTTGAGAATAGGTCTTGCCCGTTCTGGGGCCGATTTCGACCTTTCCGAAGGCGATCGATCAAACACCAGAACGTCGTTCTTGCTTGGGGTGAACTTAGGAGACACGGCCAGTCCTTTTTCGTTGGCTCTGTCGTTGGCGTTGGGGGGCTACAGTGCAGGCGCCCGGAGTGTCGCGGTTTCTTCGATGCCGGTCACCGGTACCTTGAGGGCTCGTTGGAAGCCTGGACATCGCTTTGTGTTTGGATTCCAGGCAAGATACGCTTTCCTCTATTCGGTTCGATCCGCCGATGGCACCTTTGCAAGCCGCAGGGTTCGTTTTCTTGCCACGGCCCCTCTCGGTCGCCGTCTTTTCCCCGGGCTGTTTGTGGAGGCCGGTTGGGATGACCTGACTTCGGCGCTGTTGGATGCCAGCCAGCCTGGCTCTGGGGATAGCCTGGAACGGTACTACGCGGTGGGAGGGGAGTTAAGATTTGCGGTTGTGGAAAACCTGCAACTGGGGATTGTCGGGATCGTGGAGGATCATGATTCCTACCGGGATGAGGGTGACAGGCTTGTCACGCGCGTCGCGGCCACCGTCAGTTTTCGATTGAATTTTGGGCCGCTGGGAGTCTCGGGTTTTGCGGATAGTGGTTCAGTGGGTTTTTAGAGATGGTTTTCGGCTCACCCTGTTCTTACAAGGGATTCAATGGCTGTGGTATGCTCGTTGTTTGGCAAGTCTGGGGGCACGGGAGATTGGCGGGGTCTTTTCAGCACTGGGGAACTTGAGGTGACCGGGATTTCGATGAAACTCCGTTGGACAGCCATGTGTTGCCGAGGGGCGTGTTGGGGAGTGGCATGCCTGTTGTCAGGCGTCCTGACATGTGGTGCCGCGGAGATGGCAACTTCTTCGGCAGTGGAATATCGTGTTGGGCCTCGGGACTTGCTGGAAGTCAAAGTTCTAGAAGCGGAGGAGCTCAACACCCAGGGACGGGTTACCGAGTCGGGCAAGCTCAAGCTTCGGATCGCCGGAGATGTTGAGGTGGCGGGGATGACAAGGGCGGAGTGCGAAGTCCGTATCAAGGAGATCCTAGAGGCATCGTATATCCAGCGTGCCACCGTCCAGGTTCAGGTGCTGGAGTATCGGTCCAACCCGATCCGGGTGATGGGAGCCGTCAAAAATCCTGGTGAATATGGTGTGCCCGGTCGATTGATGCTTCTGGAGGCACTGGAGCTTGCCGGTGGGTTGAGTGGCAAACAGGGCAAGTACGTTTATGTCTCTCGGAGGGCGAATAACGGTCTTTCTGATCGCCTTCGCATAGCATTGGATGACTTGTTGGGAAGACCGGATCGAGAGGTGAACATTCCCGTGTTCCCCAACGATGTGATCAAGGTTCCCATCCCCATGAACGTAACGATTTACTGCATCGGGGAGTTTCGGAAACCGGGCTTGGTGACGTTCAAGAGCGATGAGCGAGTCAGTCTCCTCAAATTGGTTGCCCGCGTCGGGGGGTTCAGTGATAAGGCTTCCAACAAAGTATTGATCCGCCGCCGCACCCATCGGGGCAAAGAGATTGAGATCAAGGTCAACTACAAACGGATCGTTGCAGGTAAGGAGCCAGATGTCGAGCTGAAGCCAGACGACATCGTTGTCGTCAAGGAGTCGTTTTTCTGATGCCGCAAGACTCACTCCCAACATCTCAGTTTCTGGAAACGCCTTCTCCTGGCGGAGAATTCCAGGTTGGGGACATCCTTGTCATTCTGCGGCGCCACGTGGCGCTCGTGGTCATCTTGCTCATTTTGGCGGAGACCTTGGCTGTCTTTCGTTACATGGCTACGCAAAAGATGTATCGGGCGGATGCCACCTTGCTGATCGAGCAGCGACTTTCGACGTCAAGCCCGATGGAAGCGTTTTTGCAACAGGCGTGGATGAGCACTCCGTATTTTAATACCCAGTATCGCCTGTTCAAGAGTCGTGGCCTGGCGGAAAGGGTCATCCGGACGCTCAATCTGTTGGAGGACCCGATCTTCAATCCCGTTCGATCCGTGGCGTTTAGCTCCACTGCCAGTTTCGAAGAGTTCGGCGCGGAGGTTGATACTTCCGCTTTGGCAACGGCGGGAAGGCGGGTTTTGGGCGGGCTGTTCGTCAAACCGATCCCCAATACTTACTTGGTGGACATCACTTACATTTCATCGTCGCCTCAGCTTGCGGCCAAGCTCGCCAACGGATTTGCGGAAGTTTTCATTGAGTGGGACGCGGAGAAACGTTTTCGCGCCGTGGGGCAAGCCTCGAGTTTCCTGGGATCGCAGATTAAGACCCTGAAGGACGAGATTACGGACAAGGAAGCGCAGCTCCTTGCCTACAGTCGGAGGATCGACATCGTTCCCACCAGCCAGGCAGGTGGAAATGACTCTAGCGTCACCGTGCAAAGGCTCCAGGCGTTGAATGCTGACTATATTAGAGCGGTTTCAGACAGAGTGGACAAGGAATCAAAGTTTCGGGAAGTCCTGAGTTCGGATCCGGCGGCTATTTTGGAAAACTTCGGCGAGGGGCCGCTCCAGGAACAGCGCAAACTTGTCGCCGAGTTGGAGCAGGAATATGCCGGCAAACTTGGGATCTATAAGCCCGAATGGCCGGCTATGAGAGAACTGAAAGCGAAGATTGAAAAAGCCAGGGAACATTTGGGCACCTTGATCAAGAAAGCGATAGCTGAAGTTCGCAGCCAAGCGGAGGCAAACTACCAGCGTGCATTGAGGCGAGAGCAACTGATGACTTCAGAGCTGGCTCGCCAAAAGGTGGAAGTCCTGGATCTCAATTCGGCCGCTATCGAGTACAATAACCTCAAGGTTGAGATCTCCACGCGGCGCCAACTTCACAATCGCCTCATGAGCAAGCTCTCCGAAGCCGAGGTTGCGGCACAAATGGAGGGAACTTGGGAACCAAACGTGCGCGTCGTTGATCGGGCCATGGTGCCAAGCTCGCCCTTCAAACCGTCTTTGCGCGAGAACCTCCTGTACGGTTGCGTCATCGCACTGGCCCTGAGCTTCGCGATGATCTTTTTCTTTGAGTTTATGGATCGCCGGGTCAAGACACCGGAAGAGTTGGAGAGGCTTGTCGGCTGGCCGGTTTTGGCCGTGATCCCCGACATTTCCGCGAAGAAACGGCGATATGGCTACGGTTACGGTTACGGCTATGGCTACGGCTACGGCTACGGCTACGGCTACGGCTACGGTGGGAGCTCGAGGTCGCGTCGGAAGAAGGGGAAGCAGGTTGGCAATCCAAGAGTGGAAGCGAATATGCCGGCTGGCCGGTCAATTGATCTCATACCCCATGTCCATCCTAAGATGCCCGTATCGGAAGCCTATCGATCTCTGAGGACGGCCTTGCTTCTCTCGACCGCGGCAAACCTGGAAGTTGTAAGTATCACTTCTTCTGTTCCGGGCGAAGGCAAGACCGCGACATCTGCCAACCTGGCCGTGGTCATGGCTCAGCTTGGGAAGCGGGTCCTCCTTGTGGATGCCGATCTGCGAAAACCAAGACTCCATCAAGTGTTTCAAGTCTCCAACCGACTGGGGTTGGTGAACGTCCTTGCCGCCAGCGCTGAACCCGACGAGGTCTTGTACCCCAGTGGCGTCCCCAATCTGTGGCTCATTCCCTCGGGGCCGCTTCCGCCGAATCCTTCAGAATTATTGGCGGCCGGCTCCATGCGGGAGTTCGTTAAATGGGCCACGGCTCGTTTCGATTTTCTCATTCTTGACACTCCCCCGGTTTTGCCGGTTACCGATCCCATTCCCGTGGGAACCCTCGTGGATGGTGTCGTCTTGTGTGTGGATGCCGGGTTCGTGCTGCGAGAGAATGTCTTGGCTTCCCGCGATCGTTTTGCGCTGGCCGAAGTCAAAGTCTTAGGTACCGTTCTCAATCGGTTCCAGAGCGGCCGAGGTCATCGTGGCAAGAGTAGTTACCAAGTCTACGAAACCTATTACAGAGAATCTCAGGTATTGGATTCGGCGGACAGTGCAGCATGAGTTGGTGTCGTTTGTTGGTTTTCCTCTTCTTAGGTTCGATCTTGTTTCAGCACGACCATGTGCTGGGATCTGACCGATTCTACCTGGAGCGGTTGAATGGTGGCATAGAGGCCTACACGTGGCAGAATTATGAAACAGCGGAGCAAGAGCTTCTCGTTGCCGCCTTTGGTCTGATGGAAGAACCACCCGAGCTCGCACGGGCTCTTGTTTACCTAGTACTGTGCCGCGCCGAGCTCAAGGCGAAGGAAGATCTTCTTGACAGCTTTCGGAGGCTGAGCCTTCTTGAGGATCGATTTGGAGCCTACACCGCCGCGCCGTTGGCAGACGACGTCCGGAAGGTCTTCGAAGAAGAGCTTTTGAAACATATTCCCCAAGAACAGCTTGGGAAGAGCGGCTTTGCGCTGCGGTTCGTCCGACCGATTGATTCCATATTGGCACCGACTCTCTCTCCTCAGCAGCGCCGCAAGGCGCTGAAAAAGCTGATTCGTAAAGAGCCGTCCCACTTCCGCTGGCGGCTGCACCTGGCTCGGCTTGAGCTTCAGCAGCGCCGCGCAAAACGGGCGATCCGGGAAGCGACCCGTGTGTTGGAGACTGAAGCTGATCACCCAGAAGCCCTCGAAATCCGTGGTTTGGCGCGGAAGGAGAGAGGGGAGTGGGCCGCGGCCGCACAAGATTTGGAGGCGAGCGGAATGGCGGCGAGTTCGCGGGAATCAGCTCGGGCACTGGTGGAGGCCTACATGAAGCTGGAACGCTGGCATGAAGCCAGGACTTTTTTGGAGAGCCTACCTCCGGCTTTCCAGAAAGAGAGCGAGTTGGAGCGCTATTTGGCTGATGCGCGGAAAGCTCTGGAAAGTTCGCCTACCCCCGAACCCGTCCAAGAGGTACCGGACGGAATTTCTATTCCAGAGACGGCCCGAGTGGTGGAAGGCGGTAGCGAGATTCCCGAAACCCGGCCACGAAAAGAAAAGAACTCTTCTGCCTCTTCCGCTCAGGGAGCCTCCCAGCCCATGGACTCCATGCAGCTTGACGGGGTAGGAAACGACAAATCCATGGAAATGAGCTTGCGCCGAAGCGTGGAGAACTTTGCGAGGCAAGCGCCCTGGGTCATCTCTGCTGTTCCTTCTAACGTGACGGTTGGAAAGGGGGAGCTTCGGCCAGAGGAGTCAGAATCCGAGGGTTCGGAGATGTCGAGCGAGAAGACGGAGGGTGCGTCGCAAGGGAGGAGTTCGACATCCTTGCCGTCGGGTGTCGGCTCAAAAGAAAGCCTGGGAATCGATAGGGCCGGTGCCTCCAGTTTCAACGAAGATTCGCCTGGAGTTGCGGTTTCCAGTGTTTCGTCCATGGCTTCAGAAGTAGATTCATCCCAGACAGGTTCGGCAGCCAGTCAAGATCACCAGGAGGGAGATGACCCTGGCAAGGAGGCCAAGGTGCCAGGTCGAGTGGGGAACTTCGGCGTTCTTTGGGAGCCTACGGGATTGATGTTCACGGCGTGGACATCGGGGGAGTTCACCCTCAATTACTTTCCAGTCGGGAACCCTCCTCGGTATGTCGTCGATTTCATGGGCGTGACGACGGCTCAAAAGAAACTGGTGATTCCCGCCAATCGGCTGGGAGTTTTTCGGCTCCGGGTGGCGGAACATAAGGACCGCGTGCGTTTGGTTCTGGATTTGGATGAAGGTGTCGAAGTTGACGTTCGAGAGATCCTGCGAGAGGGTAGCCAACTGAAGGTCAGGCTGGGAATCGAGTACCAATCAAAACAGGATTGAGTGGAGTTGAGCGGCCTATTCAACATACGGGGGAGAATGATGGAATCCCGTTTTTCAGGGTCCTTGATCATCCGCATGATGGTTGTGCTTGTGGCACTTGGGTTGGTGGCGCTTAGCGCGGTTGAGCAGATCCGTTGGAATCAGGATCGGGAACGCATTGCCGAACTTGTCCGGAGTTCGAAGCTTGAAAGCCGTTGGCCTGAGCTTGTTCGTCAGGTAGAGCGGGAGGCCGATCCTGACTGGGCTCGTTTAGGGATTGCCCGTGCCTTTCTGTCGGAAGCTGCCGATTACAGCGTTTTTTCACGTTTGCCTCAGTCCGAGGCGATTGCTGCGTTGACGAGCCTTGATGAGCGCCTAGAGTGGGCGCGGGATTTTGCAGCCAAGGCGCTTTGGGAGAGACCTTCAGTTTGGCAGTTTGCCTATGTTTTGGGAGCTTCCAAATATCTGCTTTGGCTACGCCGAGGCGATGCGAGGCTTGTGGATAAGATGGAGACCTGGCTGAGGCCACTCCAGGTGGCCATCGAACTGGCGCCAGGAGAAAATGAGGCTCGGCGTTTTCTCATGGGAGCATACCTGAAGCTTTGGCGTTGGATACCCGCGGGGCCGTTGCGGGAGGATGCGAAAGATGCCTTGAGAAGGGGGCTTGCCGAGCCGGAGTTGTTCGATGAATATGCTCCCCTGTGGTTCAAAGTAGCACGGAATTTCGCGGAAGCTCGTTCCATCGTCCCGAAACGGCTGGAGGTTTGGCGGAAGCTGGAAGAAATTGGCGAAAGGGAGAGGGACTGGGCTCTCCATAGAGAAGCACGGCGCCAGGTGCTGGGCCTTTTAGATGCCGAGTTCGAGGATAAGCTTGGGCAAGCCAAAAGCGCTTTGGAAACAGGGGACGCCATGACTACCAGGAATCTTTTGGCGCTCCTCCTCAAACAGACGCCAAGAAATGTGACTTCGGCACAACGATACACACAGATTTTTCAGATTTTTCCACCGGGATCGCTTCCCCCCGCGTCACTCAATCTCATCGAAGGTATTTTGGACTGGGCGCTCGAACGATGCTTGTGGGGCACATGCTTTTTGTCGCCATCGACGATGCAAAGGATGGCAGGTTTGTTGCCTCGGCTGGATTTCACCAAGCGCGGAATGGTTCTCCTGACAAAATCGAGATACTCCGAAGCGGAAATGCTCGAGTCCGCGGCCGGTCGGCTTCGTTCGGAGGAATGGATGCGCTATCGCCTTTTCAAGGCCCGGTCTCTGGTTGCACTTGGCGCTAGCGACAGGGCATTGAAGGAATTGGCCGATCTTCGGCCTCCGTGGAGCGACAGCCTGCTGACCCAAGTGACGGTGAAGGAAGCGGCACGGCTTGCCGGGGACTCGGCTCGGGAGCTGGAAGCAGAGAGGGCGCTCCGGAAGGCGCTGGCAGAACGATGGCCACTGTCCGCTTGGAAGTGGGGGAAGGTTGGTGCCCAGCTAGCCGTTTGGCCGCCATCCGGTCGCTACATACTGGTTGTCGCCCTGGATAGAATCCCAGCAGGAGGGGGGGTGGTAGATTTTCTGTGGGATGGCTTGCCGCTCGGTTCGGCTGTGGCGAAGGAAGGGGTTGAAACGTTCCGTTTTGACGTTCAGATTGAGGATGGGCTCCATCTCTTGGAATTGGTTTATGTCGCTGGTGCCCGGATCCGGCCTGGAGACGTGTGGCTGGAAAAGAGGGAATGAGAAGACTTTGCCCGGGGATTTGGACTTACCCTCCATCGGTTGAACTGTCCGTTCCCTATTCCTGGAGGGGCAATCCGGCCTTCTTCATGCGGGCGTCAGGGCCGACGTGGCGAATCGCGGCAACGGATTCTTCGGGGCTCAGCCTTGCAACCCCAATGGAACGAAGGCTTTTACGGCGTTTGGTTTTTCCACGAGTCAGAGTCGATGCACTGGCGGTTGCCCCGAAGATTACGGCCAGCGTCATCCAGTTGGCGGGGATTTGAAGTCCAAAATCGAAAAAGGAATGGAAGCCAACTGCCACAAGAACTCCGAAGCCAGCCAATCCGGCGGCCTGGTCTTCGGATCGGCGTCCTCGCCACAGGATCCTTGTCCATGTCCGCAAGAGTGCGGCCAGGCCAAAGACGAGGAATCCGAAACCAAGAATCCCAGCCGTGGCAAGGAACTCCATGCCATCACTGTGGGCATGGTCCCACAGGAGATCGGCGACGCTGGCCGGTTGCACCAGTGGAAAACTTTCCCGGAATGTGCCGAGGCCGCTCCCCATCAGAGGAAAACTTTTCCATAATGTGGCTGTGGCTCGAAAAACGGCAATCCTGTTTCCCGTGGTGCTGATCTCCTGGTAGGACGTCGATCGGAATCGCTCAACTCCTTTCCGAAAGCTCAGAGGAGCCATCACCGCTACCGCAGCGAGAACCACGATCCCGATGGTTGCCAAATACCACTGCCTCCGATGCCATGCCAGGATGAGGGACTGGATGGTGACTCCCAGAATCGCAGCCAACAGCCCGGCCCTGGAGCGAGTGGCTGCCAGACTTAGAAAGAGCACAATACAGGCGACACCAGGAGGCGCCGCTTTTCTGGCCCATTTGGCCAAGGTGCGAAGCTCCCTCAGACGCCAAATCCCCCATGCCAGCCAGGCGAAGCTACAGGCGAGAGCCAGTTCCAAGTAACTGGCAAGATGGTTGGGATTGATGAAGGTTCCGTGGAGCCTGTTCTTGAGGCCATAAACCTGAACGCCAAAGATCTCGCTTTCGGGCTTGATGAAGCTCAGGAGACCAAAACCAAGTTGTAGCAGCGCTCCGAGGAGGAGCGCGGCTAGGAGGGCGCGGCGATGCTTCCTGCGTCGGGCCACAAGCACGGCTGCCGCGAAATAGGCGGCAAAGGCCAGCCAGTTGAGGGCTGCTTGCCTCGAAAGAGCCGGTGCGACAGACAAAGAGATGGCCGAAGCGTTCTCATTGACAAGTTGGCCTGCTCTGGTGGCCAGCTCGAAATGGCGGGGAGAGACTGCGCTCACGACACCACCAGGCCAGTGAAAACTCTGTAACCAACCCAGAACCCCAATGCCCGCAAATGCTGCAAGAGCATGGATTGCCCCTTTTGGGAGAGCGGACTCGAGTCGGCTCCCCCTTTGTTTTGAACGTGCGAAGAGGCTTGCCAACGCCAATGTTCCGAATCCGCCCAGCCGAATGATCAATCGGCCCGTTGGTGTCACGCTTCCGAACGGCAAGGTCACCCACACCAGCAAGGCCATCAAGGTCAAGGTCGGTGTCCACGGAAGGAGCCGCTTCACGTCGCCTCCCGAACCAGCAGCCGGGTCGGAGCCGAGGGAGTGGATGTGGGTGTCAAGGAACTTCTGCTTGTTTGTCCTGACTTCGGGAGCAATTCCGCATCGGGCAAGAGCTCGCTTATCAAGTTGAGCAGCTCATGCTTTTGCCCTGATGCAAGAAGCTGTTTCATGACAGGAAGAGTTTGTTGGAGTCTCTGCCCGCGCCGTGAAAACTGCCCCATGAGAAGCTTGGGATGTACAGTTTTTTGGAGCTTGTCAGTCCTGGTTTCGAGCTTTTCGGCAAGTTTTTCCCCGGGCCGGATTCCCGTGAAAACGATTTCGATGTCTTTGTCTGGTTCCAGGCCAGAAAGCCGGATCATATCCCGAGCCAGGTCCAGGATTCGGATCGGTTCGCCCATGTCAAGGACGAAAATCTCGCCACCGTTTCCCATGGTCGCCGCCTGCAAGACGAGTTGGGTCGCTTCGGGGATCGTCATGAAATAGCGAGACATTTCCGGGTGTGTCACGGTCACCGGTCCCCCGCTCCGGATCTGTTGGCGAAAAATAGGAACAACTGAGCCTGTCGAGCCAAGGACGTTACCAAAACGCACCGCGAAAAAACTCGTTTCAAATTGGCCTTGGAGCTCTTGCAGGCCAAGCTCCGCAAGCCTCTTGGTCGCTCCCATCACAGACTTCGGCTCAACCGCCTTATCCGTTGATATCAAAATGAACTTATCCACATTCGCCGTGCCGGCGAGCTTTGCTAACGTCCAAGTACCCAGGAAATTATTCTTGATCGCCTCGAAGGGATTGAGCTCCATGAGGGGAACATGCTTGTGTGCCGCGGCATGAAAAATCACCTGGGGTTCAAAATTCCCAAGGATTCGGGTCATACAGGGGACGTCACCGACGTCGGCAACCAGAGCTTCAGTATTTGCGGAGGGCCATTTTTGCCGTAGCTCCCCATCGATCTGAAACAGGGCAAACTCGGCCCGTTCGCAGAGAAGGAGCTTCCTTGGGGCAAAGCGCAAGATCTGGCGGCAGAGCTCGGAACCGATGGAGCCTCCCGCGCCGGTGACCATGACACATTTTCCCCGAATGAACTGGGAAATAGATTTTTCATCAAGGGCGACGGCTTCGCGGCCCAGGAGGTCTTCTATGTCGATGTCCCGGAACTGGCTCACCTGGACGCTGCCTCGGAGGAGCTCGTAGTAGCCCGGGATGATCCGGGCGCGTACGGGGACACTTTCGCAAGCTTTGACAATTCGGCGGAGCTGTTGGCGACTAGCTTCCGCGATGGTGATGATCACCTGGTCCACCGCGAGTTTTCTTACGAGGCTTGGCAATTCCGAAGTCGTCCCCACGATCTCGATGCCACGAAGGGAGTGCCGTTGCTTCGTGGGATCGTCATCGACGAAACCCAGGATCTCCATATTGAGATCTCCGCGGCCGCGGATCTCACTGATAGCCAAAACACCGGCCCGGCCAGCGCCGACCAGGAGTGTCCGAATTGCTTTCCTGTGGCGCCTTGTCCGGCGTCGCGCCCATTGTTCGTTTCTTTCGTAGAGTGCCCGGCGGAGCAGCCTCAGCGCCATCACTCCTCCGAAGGCCAGGAAGATGTCTATGGCGATGACTGAGAGCGGCAGGTAGTTTCCCGACAGAAGGTCCGCCAGTCCAAACCGGATCACCAACAAGGGGACGGTGGAATAGAGGGCACCTTTGAAAAAGACCTTGATTTCGGCCATTCCCACGTATCGCCAGATCATGTCGTAAGCGCCGGAAAAAGCCAATGCCGCGAACTGGAGGCACACCACGTAGGGGAACTGGTGGTACATTTGCTCCTGCCAGCGCCCAGGTATTTGGAAATCAAATCGCAGCAGGTAGGCAAGCCAGAAGGCTCCGCAGAGCACCAAGATATCGAGGACATACTGGACGCGCCGGGTCAGCAGGCGAGACCAGAAAACGGAGAGAAGCCGAGAGTTGCGCGGGGCTGTGGGCTGTTGCATGGAAGAAGAACTCTGGTGTGGAACTGCCGTAGTGAAGGACTCTCCAGAACTTACCAAACTTAACTCAGAAGCGGCGACTTGCCGTGCTCCTGAAAAGTTGGGGCCATTGAATCTGACGGGCCTGCCTTGGCCGCCGCGGGGGTAATGGAATCCAAAACGAAGGGAGCGGGCTGCGTCGCGGCCTGCCTGGGGCGCCTTTGGAAACGTTGGATGAAGAGCTTGGCAGCCTGTCCGAATTTGTACCAGCGCCTTCTCAAAAGTGTGTCCACGAACAGCCTGTACCTTAGTTTGGCCCTGTACCTTGGGACGAGGACGCTCGCAATTCCGTGCCGGAGCAGCGCCCCGGGGTCGGAAGCGGCGACGTCGGACAGATCGTTCCCGGAAAACTGCTCCAGTAGGTCTAGTACTGCCGAGATCTCCCGCCGGGAGAGCCGCCACCCGATGAGGGGTGAAAGGGCCTCCTCCCATCCTTCCCCGCACGCCACTCCCAGATCCTGGAGATCTCCGAAGACCCGGAAGAATGGATAGGCCCTCGGTGACCACACATGCTGATGGAGCGCATGTACCAGGGCATGGGCAATTCGAGTTTTGCGGTTGGGAATCAGGGCGTGGGGCAGGCTTCCGGCAGGGCACAGCAGCTCTTTTTCCATGAGGTTGTCAGCACAGACGGGCTTGTTCCCTCCCCCTAACCGGAGCCCCGGAATGAAGCGGTGCAGCTCCACAATTCCGAAGCGCGGGTGGATGAGTAGAGGATACTCATGCCTGCTCTCTACGGCTTGGGGAAGCAAACCAACTTCCACAAGCCCCTTCCAGAGCCGTTGGGAATTTGACTCGGGGGCGATGATATCGACATCTCCAACGTCGCGGGATCCGATTTCGGTCTCGCCCGCCAGAAATTGAGCCATCCCCTTGAGAAAGATGACCGGCACGCCAAGCTCCGCCGCCGTGCTGGCCACCAGCCTGGAGAGCTCGATCAAGCGCAGGGCTTGAACTGCCGCACTCCGCTGAAGAGTGTAGATATTCTCCGCTCCTTCGGGCCCTAGTTCCCGCACGAGGTCTGCTGATTCGGTCCTTGAAGCGATGCGTGGCCCTAAATCCAGAAGGAGTGCCATTCTGCAAGCTCCACGGGAGTCGATGGGCTCTTCCGTTTGCCATTCCTTTTGGCCAAATGCCCTGATGAACACCCAGCGGATCTCCGGCGTAAGGGGAATGCCCGGTGGCCGAAGCCGAAAACGCCGGTGCCTCACGGTTCCACTTCCTGTGGGGCAGCCATGGAGTTCGGAGCGAGCCCCCGTTCATCACGCGACCCGAGCCTTTTGCATTGGCCGCGAACTATCGTGGAGATCCGCTCGATCTGGTCTTCCTTCAGGCTCGATCCACTTGGAAGGCAGAGTCCATTCCGGAAAAGCTCTTCCGCTACTTTTCCACCCACCACCTGGCAATCCTTGAAGACCGGCTGGAGATGCATCGGCTTCCAGACCGGCCTGGCCTCGATATCTTGCGCTTCCAGAGCGAGACGAACCTCTTCCCGAGTGGCACCGAACTCCGCCGGATCGATGGTCACGCAGGTGAGCCAGCGAGTCGATTGCCCATTTTCAAGCTCGGGTATGAAGCAGAAGCCTGGCAAGTTTCCCAGCAACTTCTGGTACCGGCTAAAGTTTCGTTGTCGCGCCCGAACCCGGTCTTTAAGGACGCGAAGTTGTCCTCGTCCAATGGCGGCCAACACGTTGGACAAGCGGTAGTTGTAGCCGATCACCGAATGCTCGTAGTGGGGAGCCGGTTCCCGAGCCTGCGTCGCCAGGAATCGGGCCCGCTCGATGAGCTTGGGATCGCTGGAAACGAGCATCCCTCCGCCCGACGTCGTGAGAATTTTGTTTCCGTTAAAGGAAAAGACGCCAAAAACCCCGAAGCCGCCGGCAGGGCGGCCTTGATAAGTCGCTCCAAGTGCCTCGGCGGCATCCTCAATGAGGGGCACGTCAAAATCGCGGCAGATGGGTTGGATGAGCTCGTAGTCCGCGCATTGACCGTATAGATCGACACAAATAACCGCCGAAGGTAACCGTCCAGCCATGGCGCGGCGTCCAAGTTCCTTCTGGAGGAGATCCGGATCGAGGTTCCAGCTACGGGGCTCACTATCGATGAAAACCGGCCGCGCCCCGACGTAGACAATGGCATTGGCCGTAGCCGCGAAGGTCAGGGTAGAGACAAGCACATCGTCGCCCCGTTTCACGCCCAGAAGGAGCAACGCGAGGTGCAATGCCGCGGTTCCCGAGGAAAGAGCCGCTGCATGGGGAACCTCCACGATTTCCGAGAACTCCTTTTCGAAGGCATCCACCTGCGGACCCACCGGTGCCACCCAGTTCGAGGCAAAGACTTCCTCCACCAGTTTCAGTTCTTCTCCACCCATGTGAGGCGGAGAGATGTAGATGCGGCTCACGATGTTTGACCCTTCTCCTTGGCGCGCGCGGGGACTCCAACGACACATTGATTTGCCTTGACATTTCGGATCACCGTCGCCCCCGCGCCCACGGTTGCCCAAGGGCCGATCCGGATTCCGGGGACGACGGAGCTGCCCACTCCCAACATGGCTCCCTCACCCAGAGTGACTCCTCCGCAAAGGTGGACGCCGGGGGCGATGTGGGCATAATCCCCAACAGTGCAGTCGTGATCGACCGTGGCACCAGTGTTGACGATGACGTGCCTCCCCAGGACCGTTCCTGTCTGGATGATGCTTCCGGCAAAGACCACGGTTCCAGCCCCTAAGAAGATATCTTCGGCCACCCATGCATGGGGGTGAACGACGTTTCGCCACTGGAGGGAGAGCGTTTCCGCTAGTCGCCTTCGGATACGGTTATTGCCGATTCCCATGACACCGCTTCGAAACCCATCCTTCAAGATCCGCTGGATCGGTCCTGTGACAGGAACTCCCAACAAAGCGGTCTTCCAAGTGGCGGGATCATCATCGTAGATTGCGATGACCTTTTTTCCACACGCCCGAAGCGTACTGATCACAACTTTCCCGTGGCCCCCCGCCCCCACGAGCACCAGCTTGTCAACCGCGGTCACGGGTCAGACCCTCTAAACTTCGGCATGCTCGCGTGTCCTTGAGCGCTGATCCCCCTTCGTGCCACGACGATCCAAAGGGTCCGCGCAAGGATCCGGAGGTCGGTGCGGAATCCGTAGTTTTCTACATACCACAGGTCCCGTTCGAATTTCTCTTCCCACCTCAAATCGTTGCGCCCGTGGATCTGTGCCCACCCGGTAATTCCTGGAAGCACCTCGTGGCGCCGTGCCTGGCACTCGTTGTAAAGTGGCAGATACTCCGTCAAGAGTGGCCGTGGCCCCACCAAGCTCATGTCGCCCCGGATCACGTTCCAAAGGGCTGGAAGCTCGTCGATGCTGGTTTTGCGGAGAAATTCTCCAAACGGCGTCAACCTCTCCTTGTCCGGAAGAAGATCTCCCGCCGAGCTCCTGGTATCGAGCATGGTGCGGAACTTGAACAGCGTGAACGGGTGACCGCCCAGGCCCGGTCTTCTCTGGCGGAACAGAACAGGCTGGCCCAGCTTCCATCGGGTGGCGGCCGCCACAAGGAGGATCAGCGGCCACAGCACCGAGAGAAGCAAGAGGGAGGCGACGAGATCGAAAGTCCTCTTGCCCATCTTTCGGTAGAAGCCAGAAAGAATTCGAGGTCTGGAACCATTCATAGCGGCAATGGTGGAGGGGACCCGTCAGCCAGGCGGGATCGCGGATTCTTGGTTGTGGGACTCCTGACGGGCACGTTTCTGGAAAATCGCTTTTCTTTCATCGCCCCTGGACATGGCCTATTGCCCTGAAAGCGGATCGCCACGAGAATCTGGCGGGGTGGCGGATTGTGGCTGCCATGGAGGAGATTTTCGGAGCAATTTCGAGGGGTGCGAGCGGCTGCGAGCAACCTGAGAGGAACGCAAAGCAAGAGAAAAGTCATTGGTTCATTGCTCATGATTGGCAAGCATCCGCCGATATAAGTCCGCCCATGCCTCCCAAATTCGTTTGGAGGAAAAAGACTCCACTGCCCGCATTCGCCCCGCTTCGCCGTGAAGCCTAGCAAGATCGGGTTCTTGTAGATAGCTTAGCAGTGCCTGGCCGAAACCCGCAATATCCCCGGGTGGCACCAAAGTCCCGGTTTCTCCCGATACCACGGCATCCACCGTTCCCGTCACCTCATATCCAGCCGTTGGGATCCCCGAAGCAGCGGCTTCTAACGGGGCGTTGGGGAATCCCTCCCGATAGGACGGAAAGGCAAGCACGTCCATCAGGCGGTAATAGGGCGCCGTATTCCTGACGAAACCCGTGGCCACGATCTTCGGGTGCTCCGAGATCCGCCTCCGCGCGGTTGCGGAAATCGGATCTCCTTCTTCGTAGTCGCCCACCAGCAGTAGCCGAGCTTCGGGATAGACCGGGAAAAGGCGTCGCTCCATCGCTTCAAGAAGGTCGCCGATTCCCTTGTCTCCTGTCAAACGGCCTACAAATCCAACGACGGGTGCGGGGGGAGAAATCCCCAGCGCTTCCCGCAATTGAGCGCTTTCGCTCTCCCCCTTGGTCCGTGGCCGGAACCTCCCGACATCGACCCCGTTGGAAGAGCCGGGTCCCACAACCGCAAGGGGCTTCCCTTTCGAGAGTCCCAGTTTTAGGCAGCGCTCTTTGAGGCTTGGGCTCACGCAGAAGACCCGATGGGCGCACCGAATGGCTGTTCGTTCGCAGAAAAGCAAGAGCCGCCGCTGGAATCCCACGGAGGTTTCCAGCCGGAGTCCGCGAATCAAGTAGAGACGGTGTCGCACTTTGCAGACCTTGGCCGCCAACATTCCAAGGAGTCCCGCCTTCGGTGTGCTGGCGTGAACGATCTGAGGCCGAAAGCGCCGGATGATCGTCACCAACCTGGTGAGAGCAAGAGTATCCTGGGTCGGGGCAATTTCCCGAGCAAAGGGCAGGGCAAAGGTCTTGGCGCCTTCCCTCTCACCGACCTCTTCAAGCTCTCTGCCGGGCGCTGATGCTACTCCTACCTCGAAGCCGGCATCGAGCAAATAGCGAAGTTGGCCTCGCAGAAGAATCGAGGCTGTCATGGGATGGGTGACGATGAAGAGGATACGGTTCATGGCCCCTGGTGCCGTCGTCTACCATGATTGCGGCGAAGCATCCGGCGCACTCCGTCGGCAAGATACTCTTCCAGACAGATTTTCGAGTTTAGGAGCCGGCCCAACCGCTGAGGCATGTCCCGCCGGATGGAGACTCGCCAGAGTCGCAGGGGCTGGAAGTTTTGCGGCTTGAGGACCCAACCGCCGCCAATGACCGCCGTAGAATGGATCTTGCCCACCGCCGCTTCACATTGTGCCGACCAGAGGCTCTTCGGGTAGCAGAAGCTCTTTGCCGCGACTCCACACCGATCTTCCAAAGTTTCCCGCGCCTGTCTTAGATCTTCCAGGCGTTCTTGGGGAGTGAGTCTCCGGAAATCGGAGTGCGACCAGCTATGGGAACCGATTTCAAGGTTTCCCGATCCCAGCATTTCCCGGATCTGGTTCCAGCGAAGAGGGGGGCCTCCGACATTTCCCTGGATTGGTGCCGGTCGTTTTCCCTCAAGGAAGCCCACTGGCACGAAAAGAGTCGCCGGGACTCCCAGCTCAAGAAGAATCGGCCATGCCACTTCGTAGAAGTTCCCGTAGGCATCGTCGAAGGTGACTGCCACCATTCCCTCCCTGATCGGGGAGCCCGAGGCCAGGGCTTTCATGGCATCATCCAGAAGAACGGCTCTTCTGTGTACCTTGAGCTCCTGAAGTTGACGCCTGAAAGTAACGGAGGGTAGGTCCACCGCGCAGTCCGCTTGAGCGCCCACAAGGTGGTAGGCCAAAATCAACAGCCCGCCAGGTTCCCCGGGAACCAGCCGCTGTGCCATTCGCACAAGACGCCTCACCATTGGGAAGCGCCCCAATTCTTTCTTCTTCCGACAGCGGAATGATGAGCTGGCGCCGGCTGCCACCGCCGCTTCCGGCGCCGGGGGACGGGCCTGTTCGGGGCCACGAAGCAGAGCATGAGAACGAAGGGGAAGACCGGCGAGCGCTGTCTGGCGATGAGCCCGAGATTTCCGAAGGCCATGCCGATGAGCAGGGTATAGGCTACCAGAAAGGGAAGGGCGAAACAGAGCAGTCTGTGCTTTCTCCAGGAGCGAAGGGCCAGTTTGACCGCGTTGCGACGCTGCCAAATTAGCCACCAAAGAAGAGCCATCTCCACGGCAGCGAAAAGGGATGTCATATTGTGAACGTCCCACGGGAAAGGCCGCATCCAGACGTTGATGAAGGCGATGGGAACGCCCAATGGACCGAACCCGGCCGCACCGATGTTGCTGCCTCCCTGAAGAGTCTGCCCCGACCGGTACTGCACGAATTCCGAAATCCCCTCGAGATCCACCTGCTCCAATCCGAACTGCCGGAACATCCCGATGAGGGCCAAGATCGCGATTGGAAGGATGATAATCCCCTCGATGATTCGTCGAGGCGTGACCTTCTCTCCACCACCCAGCCAGCGAGCGATGACGGCGGAACAGGCCAGCACCGCCGCGACGTGCGGGCGAAGACAGAACGACAGGCCCAGGCCCATGGCGAAAACAAACCAGTTTACATGGCCTCTACGGCCCACGTAACCCCGGACCGTGAGGCCGATGGCCAAGAGGATGACCGATTCCTTTCCAACGCTTGCGGGCCAGAACCAGAGGGAGGGCCAGACCCACATCCAGCGCGTGTAATCCACCGCCGCGGCGCCCGGTTGGACTTCACGAAACGAAGCGGCGATGAGATAGAGGCCGATGAAGGACACGAGCGAAAAAAAGAGGAATTCCCCCCGCATCGTTGGGCCGATCATGGATACGGCGACTCCCGACAGCCGGTCCATGAAGGATGTGCCCCACCAATTTGGGCCTTCCGCCCAATAAGAGAGAGAAAAAGGCGAGGTTTCGAAATTTAGAAACTGTCTTCGAAACTCCAGGCCATGCTGGTAGTACAAAATCGCATCGCCCAGCCCCCGGTACACGCGGTAGATGATCTCGTACCGAGCCGTCGAGCCAAGAATCCTCAGCGCTACCGCTGCCATGAGCAGTTGAGCGGGAAACCACTGGCCGGGTCTTCGGCCAAAAGCCGAGGCCATCAGGAGCGCAAAGGCCGCCAACAAAATGAAGCCGATCAGGTTGTACATTCCTAGAACAACTCCAAATCACCGATGGAGAGCATCCAACTGTTCCACTGGTTTGGCTCCAGGCCGTCATCGGCAGTATCCGCCAACGTCCGCACCGTGAAATAGGGGCCTGCCACCGGTAGCCTGATAAATCCGGCTCGTCGCAAAAGCTGCCACTCCCGGCTCTTTTTCGGGGCGTGAGCCGTCAAACAATCTCCCCGTGCCGTCCGGATCACGTCCCGAAGAAGCAGCGTTGCTTGTTTCTCGCCCGCCCCCTCCGAAACCAAAAGCTCCACTACCGTCAGCTCTCGCAAGCTCCGGCGGTCTCGAAGACGCAAGATTACCGCGGCTCCAGAGCCACCCTCGAAATCCCAGACGGCCCGATAGTCGATGCCCGGAGCTCTGGCGTATCTCCAGCTCAGGTAATCCCGTGTCCGAGGCGTGTGCAATCGCTCTTCACCCTGCCACAATTCCGCAAGAAACGGATCGAGGCCCGGATCCCGGAGCATCGCCTCCACGCCTTCTGCTTCAAGCTCGCCCCTTTGCCCCTTCCGATCCACTCGTTTCAGGAGTCGCAGGATCGTCGCCATGGGGCGTAAGGGTTTCACAAGAATCGGCACCTTGGCCACGTCTTGCCACCCCATCTTCAAGTAGCCCTTGCGACTTACCTCGTTGGGCGTGTTGAAGACGAATGGTATCCCTTCCTTGCGCACCCGATCCAACATTCCCAGCGTCAGCCTTCGGAAAATGCCCCGCCCCCGCCAGGCCGGGTGCGTCACGGTGTCTACCGCCCTTACTGCCGGGACGATTGTTCCCGCCCGCCGCCAGCGCCAACGGAGAAATACCCGGAGCCCCACCAGGTTTCCCCCTGCCCGAGCCACCAGGCCATCCGATGGCCCGAAAGGGTTTTCCTCGTGCTTCCACCTCCAAGTCTCTGGCCTCTTCGCTAGAACACCATCACCGAGAACCTCCCGCAGAAGCTCCAGGATTTCCGGAAGGTCCGCTTTTTCCATAGGGTGGATTTGGACTTCATCCGCCACGGTTGCCGTCTCCCAGTAGACCACGGTACAACGCCGTTACCTCGGAGGCCATCCTCTCGATACTAAATTCTTCGGCCACTCGTTTCCTGGCGTTGCTTCCCAGTTTCTGCCGGAGTGCCGGATCTTCCGCCAGCCGTCCAACCGCTTTGCCCAGTGCCTCCACGTCTGCGAAAGCCACAAGAAGCCCGTGATGCCCTTCCGCTATCACTTCCGGAATCCCGCCAACCGCTGTTGCCACAACGGGCAGCCGAGCCGCCATGGCTTCCAGCAAAGCCAGCGGTAGCCCCTCGTGCTCCGACGCCATCATGTAGACATCCATCGCTTCCAAAAATGGCCCGATCTCCACTTGCAGGCCTGGGAAATCAACAACTTCGCTCAGGCCAAGGTCCCGGACCATCCCCTCCGCGGCAATCCGCTCCGGCCCATCACCCACCAACAAAAACCGGGCCTCGGGACGCATTTCCCAGATCCTGGCCGCTGCCTGAAGCCAGAGGTCAAACCGTTTTTGCCTTCGAAAAACCGCCACAGTCCCCACCACCAGCGCTTCGGGGGGAATCCCCATGGAACTTCGAAGACGACCACCTGCTCCAACTTCAGCTCGCCGACCCTCTAGCTCGATTCCGTTGGAGATGACCCTTACGGGGACCGAACTCCCAGCCTTCTGAAGCACCGAGCGCTCAACCTCACCAGATACCGCTACCACCATCTGCTGGAGTCCCCAGGTTGCCAGATGGAGCCGCCGCGTCCAGGGGTGATACCGCTCAAGGACGTTGTGCTCCGTGTACATGCAAGGAATCCCCACAGCCCTCGCCGACAGGCGCCCGACGATCCCAGAAACCGGAAGGTGACAGTGGAGAAGCTCCGCCTTTTCCCTCCGAAGCCACCGGATAATAGCCGGCAGCTTCAAAAACATGCTCATCGCACTTTTTGCCCTAAAACACCGAACTTCACGGGAAAGTCCTACCAATTCTGGAACCAGAGCATCTTTCCACGGCAAAAAATAGCCCACTCTGTATTCGAATTCCCCTCTTGTTTGGCGGAAAAGTTGTGGCAACAGGCTCTCCGCACCTCCCCGCCCCAGGCCTTTGATCAAATGGACTACCCGTGTCACGGTTTCGTCGGCTTTCTTTGACTTGTTTTGAGAAGATGATTCTCTTGTGCTGTGTTCCCCTCCCGCTGCTCGCAGCCGCTCCCATCGTTCGGCCATCCTCCCGCGGTCTTCCGCGACAACCCCTTGACCAACGTTCGGTACAGCTCCACCATACCAGCCACGGCCCTCTCCATCCGGAATCGCTGTTGGAAAACCTCGGCTCCCCGCTGCCCCATCTCGGCCATCCGATCCGGCGAACCCAAGAGCAGGGCAATAGCCCCGGCCAGTGGCTCCACCGTCGCCGGGGGAACCAGAAGAGCCGTGTTTCGGGTCACCACCTCTCGAACGGGAGGGATGTCGGAGGCAATCACCGGCAAGGCCATGGCCATGGCCTCGATCACCGCTCCGGGAAGCCCCTCGTAGAGCGACGGAAAAACAAAGAGATCCGCCGCCGCAAGCAGCTCGGGGACATCATTCCTATGCCCCAGAAAGTGGACCTTCGATTCCAGGCCCAGTTGGGAGCGGAGACCTCTGAGACTCTCTGTCGCTTCCCCCTGCCTTCCGGCCAGGAGCAGCCGGCTCCGAGGATGCCTGGCCGACACCGCCGCGAATGCTTTGAGCAGGAAGCTCAGTCCTTTTTGTCTATCCTGCCGGCCAATGTTCAGAAGCAGTTGTTCTTCCGGCTGCAATCCCAAGCTTCGCCGCGCTTCCGCCCGCCTTTGGGGGCTGGGGCCTCCCAGGAATGCCATGTCACGACCCCGCTCCACAACCGTAATGCGCTTGCCTGGAATCCGCAAGGTGCGGATGGCGGACGCCTTGACTGCATGGGAGACCGCATGGAAATGGTCCACCAAGGCTCTCCCGGTCATGCCGTCCAGAAGCTGGACCAGCCGCACCTTGCCGGGATGGATGGCGCTATTGGCCAGCCGGATCGGCTCGTACGGAGTGTTCACCAGGCTGTTGAGCAGGACCACGGGCTTTCCCACACAGGCCAATCGAGCCACGAGATTCGATTTGAACAGTGCCGAATGCACGATGGCGGGGCGTTGGGATTCCACGAGTCTTCTGAGGGCGAGAACGCGTTTTGAGAGTCCGGGGGCCGCGATGAACCGCACGTCGAAGCCCTGCCGGATCACCTCTTTTTCCACGCCATCGGCACAGTGGCGGAAGCAGACGATTGTCGATTCAATCCCCGCGCTGGCCAGCCCCGGGAGCATCTCTGCAAGCGAGCGTTCCGTTCCTCCCACCCAAAGGCCATCGATGACGAACAGCACCTTGAGAGGAGGCTTTGCCACCCACCGGGAACGATCATTCCTTGCTGTCGTTTTTTTCACAATCATGGCGGTTTGGAAAGGAGGCTGGAGTAGAATGCCAGATAGGCTCGGGCAATTCGATCAATAGTATAGCGTTTGCGCACCCGTTCCGCCGATTTTTCCCCCATGGTTTGCCGAAGCTGCCGCTGAGTCGCGAGCCTTATGACGCCCTCCAGGAACGCTTCCTCCTTGCCAGGATCGTAGAGAAGCCCGGTAACCCCGTCTTCCACGCATTCCGAGACTCCTCCAACTTTGGTGGCGACAACAGGTAGGCCGAAGAGACCCGCCTCCAGAAGAACCCCGGGCATTCCCTCCGTGTCGCTGGTCAGCAGAAAGAGATCGGCGGCCTGCAAGTAGGGGCCAACATCATTGACGCCCCCGGTGAACCAGGTCCGATCCTGGATCCCCAAGGCGGTGGCCTGGTCCTCCAGCTCCTTCCGGAGTGGACCTTCCCCCACGATCCAGCCCACCAACGGGCCGAATTGCTCCGAAGCACCCGCTAAGACGCGGAGAAAACGGTCCACCCGCTTTTCCCGGCTCAGGCTCCCAACAAAGAGAACAACGACTGCCTCTTCTGGAGTCGAAAGTTGTCGGCGGGTTTCCCAGGCCGTGGCGCTGTGGCTGAAAGAATCTGGATCGATGCCTCTCGGGATGTGAATGGTTGGAATCGATAGCCCGTAGGCATCGACAACCTGCGCCAGGGTCGCCTTACTGACTCCTACGATCCCATCCAGTGCGGGCATCACGAGCTTTGAATAGAAAGCCCGCTGCCGGGCACTCCCCATCCAGTCTGCCGGGTTCCCGATATTCCGATAGACCAGCTTCCACTTTCGACCCACGGCGATTCGCTTGGCCAGGGCACTGTATTTGAGAGTCCGCGCTCCGTTGGCCTGGACGACATCCGGCCGGAATCTCCCAATCGCTCGCCCAAGCCGGACAAGTAAGCCGGGACGCGCCCCCAGAAGACGTTCCGACCAGTGGGCTTCGTCTCCACGAAGCTCCAGATCTTCCGGCCATGGTTCCAGCCTTGCCTCCCCATCATGAGGATAGAGAAAGACCCGTGCCACGGTATGGCCGCGGCGGCAAAGCTCCGCCGAAAGCTGCTCTGCAAATATTTCGGCGCCCCGCCGTTGGGGTTTCTGAATGAGCTGGAGGAGTCGCATGGCGGATCTCAGGCTTTTCTCAGGTTCTCTTCACTTGCGGGAGAGGATTTCGGCCAGTTGCGGAGAAACTTGTCGGGGGCTGAACCGTTCCCTGGCAGCCAGGATGGTCTCCTGCTGTTGCCGGTATTCTGCCTCCGATGCACCGGAAAGGAGATCCTCAATCTTCGCCACCATGGATGACGTGTCTTGGCATAGCCAACCAATCTTTCCCATTCTTGGAACGTAATAGTCGCTCCACGGCGTCCGAGCGTAGAGGGCAGGTTTGAGAAACGAAAGGAGATCCAGGAAAGAAGCGCTTGCACGAAGGCGATAACGATCCGGGTCAACCGACCAAATTGCGTAGTTTACGCCATCCGCGGCTTCGAGCATTTCCCGGTGAGTGACCCTGTGGGGAACCACTTGCCCAATCCCGGCCAGTTCGCATTCTTTCACGAGCCGTGGTTCCGTGGAACCCGCGATCTTGAATCTCAGCCTGGAATCCGACGCGTATCGGTTGGCCACGGCCAGAAAAGTCCGCATCTTCTCGGCACGGGCTCGACCGAAATGAGCAAAGGTCAGAGGGGGGCGCTCCCGTTTCCAGAACCTTGGGCGGGTCACTTCCCGCTTCTGCCAGAGGTAGGGTGGCTCAAGTGGTGAAAAGCGGGAAACGAGCTCCGGAAAGGATTTGGCGAGAGCGTCGAAGACTGGCTGCCCAAGAGCCATGAACTGGAGCCTGTCTCGAGGCAGCAGGCGAAGGAGGCGATGGAGGCTCTTGAGGGAACGACGCGCCTCACCATGGAGATCAGAAAGCTGGTGGACGATGGCAAGAACTCGAATTCTGCGGGCAAGAAGAGGAAGCAAGGTCCGCAGGATGAGGATTCCCGGCTTGGAGATGGAAGTGAACAAAACTGTTGTGGAGTGGTTCTTTTTTGCGTACCGTACAACGGAGACGTAGATCTGGAAAAGGCTCTGGATTTGCCGGAAGCGCCCGTGTGATCCTAAGTTTCTAGGGGCGACGGGGAATCGCACGAAAGCCGCACCTATCGGTGTGCTAGAATGGGTGCTGAGCGCTTCACGAACAGCCCGAAGATGGCCGATGCGGCCCATGAAGAAGAACGGTAAACCAGGGAAGGCCCGGTCCACGCTACAGAGCAGCGCCGCGTTTAAAGCGCTGTGTACCTCATTGTCGAACTGGGGTTCGCAGAGGAGCACCGCAATGCCTGCTTTCCATCATCGAGGAACGTGAGCGACAAACTGCCCGGCGCCAACCGGACCTAGCCCGAGTGAAATGTTTTTCCATGCCAACGGCAACCGACAGCAAATTCCTGTTGCAGGACGGGCAATACAACTTTCCCTACCACTACATTCCCCATTACGACGAGAAAAACCGGAGCGGTGTACGGCTTCGGCGGTTGGGCTGGGGGCTGGAATACCTCTGTTACATCCGGCACGTTGCCCGACTCGTGTCCGAGCTTTGCCCCCAATCCGTTCTGGATGTCGGCTGTGGCGATGGACGTTTTTTGGGAATGCTCCCCCCTTCCATTCCCCGGAAAGTCGGATGTGACCTGTCATCCCGGGCCATCGCTTTCGCCAGGGCTTTCAACCCGGATCTCGAGTTTCATGACTCCGACGTTTCCACCCTCCACGAGCAGTTTGAGCTTGTGACGGCAATCGAGGTCCTGGAACATGTTCCCGATGACTTGGCCGCTTCTTTCCTGGCAGATCTGGGGCAACGTGTTTTGCCTGCCGGGCGGATGCTCGTTTGCGTTCCCACCACCGTAGCAAGGCTCCAGAAAAAACACTGGCGCCATTACAATCTCGATCTACTTCTTCAGCAGGTCCGGGAGGCCAACCTTCCTTTTCAACTTCTGGATGCCCAGCACATTTTCCGCCACCCGCTGAGCTTTTGGACAAGGCTTCTCTTGCTCTTGGGCCAAAATCCATGGTGGACCTTCGACACGGCGCCTCTTCGTCGTGTTCTTTGGAACAGGATATGGCGGCAAGAGCGCATGGCAACCCCCCAGACCGGGAAGCATCTCGTTGCCTTGTTTTCCAGAAAAGACTGACGGAATCTTCCATGGGGCGCCGACCGGCGCTACTGGCCCTTCGTCGTCCCCGGCGGGCTTTACCGCCCCGAAAGCGTACCACAATCCATCGTTTCGTCCACCTGATGATGCCCAGCCGCCAAGAGCCGCCCCCGATTTCAGTTGCCGCCCAGCCGGAGACTTATCGATGAGCTTGTTTGCTTGGTCCTTGAGCGAATAGGTGGTGGGGTGCGATGAGCGCCAGGCCGTGGGGCGTCTGGAAAATCTTCAACCGGTGTTGAGCCGTGGAACAATCGTCTGGAATCTCGCCGTGGCTCAAAAATAGATCTGCAAGCACGTGGCGCTCCCAAACCCCTGTATTGCTAGGAATTGCAGTCGCGGGACCGCTTTTCGATAGCGTCATTCGGCGATTAAAAAGGCCTGGTCCACAGTCATGAATGGCCAGAATGGCTGTGTGTTCTTTTGAGCAGGTCAAAAAAGCCGCAATGACGTTTTTGAGGAGGGCATAGGGATGGGCGTCGAGGTAAATGATCTCCGGAGCAATCTCTTCAAAGACGGAATAGGATACATCGGCCTCGGTCATGGTACCGGCCACCCGAAAAAAGCGCGCAGCGCACAAAGATGTGGGTCCAGGGAGCTGGCTCCCTGGAGTGGGTCTGGGAGCGGCGCTCCCAGCGGAGGTCCGGAGGCGGAGCCTCCGCCGGGTTCCAGGGCTGGAAGCCCCGGGGCGGCGTCTGAAATCTGAACCGTGGCCGGTACCATGACCGAGGCCCATCTTCGGTAACATCGTGGAGACGCAAATTGACTTCTGACTTCTCCAGAAACTCCAGCTCATCCACGACATCAAAGCAGGTCACCTCACAGTCAATGTTGCGGAAGCTGCGATTAAATCCAAAAGTTTCGAATCATCAAAGTCCATTTTTCGGGACCTATCAAATCCCCGCGCTTTTGCTTTACACTCCGCGGCACCGCCCTGGTGGCACCGGCATCTTGCCGGTGGCGGGCTGGCCGGGATTCACGGAATTGAACGGTGGGTTCCTTTCGTGCGTGGACTTGTCAACCGGATCTGATAGGTCCCCATTTTTCTCAGATTTCCCCGTGGATGATCCTCTTGCCTGTTGCCAGCGCCTCCTTGACAGCCAGCGATGCACGGGGACTCCCCTCTGGCCAAGACACTCAAAAAGGAGCAGTGCTATCCAGGTCTTCCCGTGGCTGGGTTTGTGTCTGAGGGCCTCAAGCATGTGTTGACGGCCCAAGGCCTTGTCACCGCCATGGTAATAGAGCCAACCGGTCTTGTAGTGAAGTGCGGCGCCAATGCGTGGATTTTGAAGGGCTTCCTGATTCTTCGCGATGATTTTTTCGTAGTCGTGGGCTTTTTCAAGACCGTAAGAACGAAGGTTCGTTCCTCCATGCAGGTGGATTTGGATCAACACTTCCGGGACCACTCGAAAATCGTATTCTCGGACGAGTCGTATAAGAAACTCAGTATCTTCGGCTCCACCCAGAAAAGCCTCGTCGAACAGACCAACCTTCTCAAAAATACTCCGCTTGAACACCAGCCCGCAGTTGGTGCCGATTCTTCTGGACACAAGGAAGGACCGGTACGCATGTTCACGATTTCGGTAAGACGGCTGCCAAATCTCTTCGCGAACCTGAACTTTTCCCGCCTGACTTTCGTCGAGCCACCGGAGACCGCACCAGGTGAAGCCTACCTCTTCTGGCGTGGGTCCAATGGTTTCCCAGGCTCGATTCAGGAATTCAGGGAGGTATTCGTCATCGTCATCGAGCAGAGCGATGTACCCCCCTCTGGCCAACTTTATCCCCGTATTTCTGGCTGCCGGAGCCCCTGCGTTGGAATCCTTCCGGTGGTAGACAATTCTCGAGTCATCGAATCCTTCGACCACCCTACCTGTTTCATCGGTGGATGCGTCATCGATGATGATAATCTCAAAATCTTTGAAACTCTGAGAAAAGACGCTCCTCAGTGCGCGAGGAAGGAGGTGACTGCGGTTGTGAGTGGGAATGATGATGCTAAAGACGGGGGGCACGACGTCAGACCTCGGTAGATGCGGAGTATTTTGTGATGGGCTGTACGGTCATTCCTCGGACTCCTCTGTATCCGTCGATGACGCCTTTCAACTGGTAGCGCGTAAATGCAGCGCCGTACCGGAAACCTCGTGTCCATGCGCCCAGTGTTCTGACGCCCGCCTTAAAAGTTTCTCTGCGGGCCAGGTCGGGGCGATGGAAGGTTTTCCGCATCATATAGATGTAGTTGCGCGTTGTATAATAATGCCGCCACACGCTGGATCGGGGCCTGCGGGGAATGAAGGATTTTCGGACCTCCAGGTTATCCCGTCTAAACTGTTTTCTGTAATGGCGCATAAGTTCTGCATCCACAAGCATTTTGAAGCCGGCTTTTCGGATCCGGAGGCAATACTGTAAATCCGGATAGCCGAAGAAGAGGCTTCCGTCGGGAGGTCCTACTTCCTCCACAGCTTGACGGCGGATGATGAAGTCGTGGCCACTACCGATGAAATCGACTTCCAAGA
>JAJRTK010000403.1 GCA_024278345.1 bacterium
CGTAGGAATAGAACGGGTTCTCGAAGTAATATCGAAGCCCGGCCCTCTGGGTCCGTGGAAAAGGCTGGAGACTGGAATGGCGGGAGATCGCCTCGAATCTTTCCAGTTGAGACTCCAGGTTCAGATCGATCCCCAAAGGCGGATTCAACGGGACAGAGAAGATCCGGTCCTCCCGCTCCCTGATCCGTCGGAGATCCGGGAGGGGCGAGTAGAAGCTCCCCGGATCGTTGAAGGCGAACTGCCGCCGGAGCTCCTGGTTTTCCCGCTCTAATCCATGGACAAGAAGGCGCAGTCGTTCGGCGGAGCGCCGCTGCTGCTCCGCTTCTTCCCGCAATGGGGCCAACTGGGAGTCAAAGGCCGAATCCGCCCCGCCACCTCCATCGCTGGTGGCATCAAAGCCGAGACGGCGAATCCGTCTCCATATCTTTCCCAGCGACCTACCCATGGCTCCGTCCCGCCTGGATCGGAAGTGCCTTCTTCCCTAGGAAAATCGGATAAGTCTGAAGATAGCCATATTCCCTGGACCAGGGAAACCAGGCGGCCACTTCCTGGAAACCGATCTCCCGCATTTCGTCCAAGAGATCCCAGCCGAAGTGGCGATAAACCAGGGAACCCTCGTCGCTCAAGGGGTTGCCATGGTATTCGGGGTCCAGCAGGTGGCGCAACGTTCCATCCTCTTCCTCAACGGCGCGGACAAGATGATCGCGACGGCCCAGGTCGAACGGGACGGACAGGAGCAGGCTTCCTCCCGGCGCCGTGACGCGGAGTAGTTCTTCCAGTGCCCGCCGGTAGTCGGAGACGTGCTCCAGGACGTCCAGGCATAGAACAAGATCGAACCGGGAAGAAGAAAAGGTCAGGTTTCGGAGATCCTCGTTCCGAATTCCCCGGAGTGAGCAGGTTCCCCGGGGAACCTGGGTTCCCAGGTATTCGCTTCCCTGGACCCGGCGGTAGTTGGAGGCGTACCAGCGATAGAGCGGCGTGACCTGCTCCGTGAGGTAAATGGCCGTTTCACGCAAGGGCTTGGCCAACCGGTTGGCCAGGTGGATCGCTGCCCGAGTCCGGTTGTTGAGGTGGCAGGAGGGGCAGATGAGGTGTTCTCTCCAATTGGGCCGGGGCCGGCCGTCGATTTCATGGCTATAGGTCCAATCGACGGCGAAGTCGGCCGCGGCCTGACAGACAAAGCAATGGCCGGTGACGAAAAAGGGGTGCCCTTCCACCGTCAATTCCCTTTCCAGGGTTCTCCGCCTTTGGAGCAGCGGAGCGTTGGCCTCCCGGAACCGCCGATACTCCGCCAGGGAAGCGGCAGACTGGAGCCAGCCTTCCCCGCGGTGGGCAAGCGGCTGGGTAGACACGTGATTTTCGCCGGCCTTTGGCGTAGGTTTCTTCTTCAGGGCTGGGCTTTCGGGAACGAGATCCCCAAGGATCTCTTTCAGCCGGGCCTTGGCCACGCCGGGAGAAAACGAACGCTCGATAACCTTCATCCCGGCTTCCGATAGCCGGCACCACAACTCTTCGTCCCGGTAAAGGCGAACCACCGCCGCCGCGAAGCCGGCGGGATCGTCGGCAATCAAGAGTTCCCGTTCGTGGGCCAGATCCATTCCTTCGGCGGCCACCGTGGTGGCCACGCAAGGAAGTCCCAAAGCTAGGCTGTGTCCCACCTTCCCTTTCACTCCGGCACCGTACCGGAGCGGCGCCACCGAAAGACGGCATTCCGCGAAGAAGGGATCCACGTCAGGCACGAAGCCCCAGACCCTCACTCGTTCCGATCCCAGAGCACGGACCTCCTCAGTGGCACGGCTTCCCACCAGATGAAGCACGATTTGAGGCAACTCCCGAGCAACCAAGGGTAGGATCTCCCTGGCGAACCAGCAGACTCCGTCCAGATTGGGCGGATGCTCGAAACCTCCGATGAAAAGGAGATCCTTCCTGGCACCAAACGCCGCGCCGGGCTTGCGCGGGGAATGGATGTTCGACAGGATGTGGACTTCCAGGTTGGGATCGGCCTCCAGTAGAAGGGCTTTCTCCACCGGGCTCACCACCAGTGTCGCGTCGGCGAGGCCGGCGATCTCCAGCTCCCGGCGCATGGTTTCCATGGCCTCCGCGGCAAGCTTCTCGTCGCCTTCGAGCTCGGATCGCCGCGTTTCCCGCAGGAAATGGAGATCCACAGTGTCGAAAAAGAGCTTGGCATTTTTGCAGCTCCGGCGAACCTGGTGGAAGACATCCCGGGCCGTGGAAAGGCGGCTGATGAAGACCGCGTCGTACAGGGGGCCGCTCCGTTGCAGGAAATCGTTCACTGATGTGACGAAGGGCGCGTAGAGTACTTCGACCCCCACTCTCTGAAGCTCGGAGCAGTAGGGTTCGTGCCGCCAGAGGTTGAGAGGCAGGAAAGTGACCTTGAATCCCAGCTCCCGGAGTGCCCGGAAGATGGCGGTCATCCTCACCGATCCAGCGTCCTGGTCCGGCGTCGGGAGCCGGTGGTCCAGCACAAGGATCCGCCGGCGCACCGCCCTTTCCTTCTCAAGCTCAGGCGCCGCTCCGCTGGGCCGATGCCTTCTCAGCCGTTCTTGCCAACGCTCCAGGAAACGGTGACGGTTCCTTTCCTGGTACTTCTTGCTCCCCCGCGCCGGATCGGTGCCGCAAGTGGCCCCCTCCTCGTGATGAACGCGAACCTCGGGCTGGACATAGACCTTGTACCCCGCTTCCCGGATCTTGAAAGCCAGGTCAGTGTCTTCATAGTAGGCCGGAGCGTAACGCTCGTCGAACCTCCCCACATCCACAAAGAGCTGGTAAGGAACCATGATACAAGCGGCGGAACAATAATCGACTTCCCGAGCGTAGCCGATCTCCGGATCGCCTGGGTCCCGATCCCGACCGTAATTCCAAGCCGTTCCATCCCTCCAGACCAGGCCGCCGGACTCCTGGACACGACCATCGCCACCCAATAGCATCGCCCCCACAAGCCCGGCCCGAGGCAGCTCGGAAAAGCTTTGAACCAGCCCGTCGAGCCAGCCACCCGTCACCCGCGTGTCATTGTTCAAAAGAACCAGGTACTCTCCTTGCGCCGAACAGCTCCCCAAATTCACCGCCCGCAAGAAACCCAGGTTTTCCGGACATCGAACGATCCGCAAGTTCTCGATCTCCGATAGAACCCCAAACGTCTCGTCGGTGGAAGCATCATCCACGATCAGGACTTCGAAGGGAACCTTCGTGGGGGCGCTGGCAATCGATTCCAGGCACCGAAGAGTCAGGTCGATCTGGTTGTAGACGGGGATGAGGACGGTCACCCGCGGCTCGGAGCAGGCTTCGAGCTTCACGGCCGCCAAACAAAACGCTCCCGTTGACATGGCAGCGGAGATCACCTCTTCCAGCACCGCCTGGCGTTGATGGCCCCCGATTCCACGCCTCTTGATGCTCTTGCCGCCTTCGGGAGGGCCTCGCCTCCCGCCGCCACCCCGCGGGATCCCTCGGAACCGATCCCGAAAACCACGAAGAAAACCCACGAGCCACCTGGCTTGCCCGGGAGCTATCAACCCTACGCGATGCCGAATCTGCCCCAGGAACCGCGCCCGATACTCTACTTTGGCCAGCCGCGCCGCGTGATCCGCAAGCTGCGTGGCCACGGAACGGAGCCACCAATTTTGCTCCCGGAGTCCCTGCTGGTGGCGCAAGATCTCTTGGCCATGTCCATCCAGTCTCTCCCCCTGGAGTTGGAGCCACAGGGTTCGCTCCTGAAGAAGTCCCGTAATCCCACAAAGCTGATGGTTCGTTTCTTTCCCTTGGCGCTCCACAAGGCCAAGCCACCGTCGAAGCTCTGCCCCTTCTTCCGCCGCGGCCGCCACCAGGCCAGCCAGTTCTTCCTCCTTGTTTTCCAGGGACTTGACCCGCTCCCGCTCCCGCCGGAGCTGCTCTCGAAGGGCCTGGCTCGTCTCCGCCTCTCCCTGAAGCCGCTGCCGCAACAGCCCATGGCCGTCCATCAATTTTTCGATCTGCTCCTGAAAACCGCGGTTGACCTCCAGTTGGCGGCCAAGCTGCTCCTGAAAACCGCGGTTGACCTCCAGTTGGCGGCCAAGCTGCTCCTGAAGAGCCAGGTTCATCTCCACCTGGCGGCCAAGCTGTGTCTGCAATTTCTCGTTGACCCGCGCCTGGGAGCCAAGCCGCCTCTGAAAAGCCCGGTTGGCCTCCACCTGCTTGTCAAGCTGGACCCAGAACCCCTTCTCCACCAACATGCCCGGACTCACCCACGCCCTCCCGATTGCGGGGAGAGTGCCGCTCGTCTCTTCCGCGAGTTCAACCGCATGCTCCCCGGCAAAGGGGTCGATGCGGGCCATCACGGCATGCAACTCCGTGCGAAGCGCATCATACCAATCTCCTGCCTGGGAAAAAGTCTCCCAACGAACCTTGCCAAGGGCACGATAGAGCCTTTTCACCAGGGAATCGACCCGTCCGAAATAGCTTTCCGGCCCGCGAGGAACGGCCCGGTGGTGACGAAGCCCGGGATCGAGGAAATCTCGAAGCTCCTCCTCCGCATCCGCCACCGACCGAGGCCACCGCAGCTCCAGACTTTCCTCCACCCCACGCAAAACCCCCACGGGATCCACCAAAAGATCTTCAAAGGCCACGGCGGCCCGAAACCGCCCACGGGAATAGAGCTCGGCGGAAAGATTGTGCTCCGCCCACAAAAGACCGGATTTCTCCGGTGTGAACCCATCGCGCCGACCCAGGGAATCCGCCACCTCCGCCGGGTGCCGGTAGACCAAAAGAAGCCGCGGTTCCACGCCACGCTCCTCCAACATCTCAAGCCACAGTGGCAACAGCCGGCAAAGCCGAGGATCCTTCACTCCCCAGGGCCGACCCCAACCAAGCCGCTCCTCTAGCCAGGTCGCAAGCTCCTCTCCCAGCTCTCCGGCGAGCCCGTCTCGCAACCGCCCCACCCCCGGCCCCCAAAGATCGTCCCAACGGCCTCCCGCAACGCAAAACAGCTTCCGGTGAATCTCGTAAACCACCAAATCTTCGAAGAAACCCCGATCATTCTCCCCACTTCGCGGCGCCATGAGCCGAGCCCCGAAATCGACCCCCAAAATCTGGAGAGCCCCGGCCAGAGCCGATGTCCCGCTCCGGTGCATCCCCGCGACCAACCAACACTCTTCAGCCTTCTTCATCCACCGCCTCCACCCGCCGAACAGCCTCCGCGATCATCGCTCCACGGCCCGCTTTTTCCTCTCCCGCCTCTTTCAGCACCGTCCGAACAGTACAGCGGCCACCCAACGAAAGGTCAAAGTACCCGAAACTCTTCTTGGAAGCGCCGGGCAGGATCCGGAACATCGTGGCATCCAAAATGCGGTGAAGATGCCGCTCCTCCCCATCGATCCAGGCGACGATCCCTGCGTTAAGCAAATAGATGCCTTCCCCGAAAAACGTGTAGAGATCGCATTCGACCGTCACGATTCCTCCCTTCCTTACAAGCTCAAGCCCCTTCCCCAACAAGTGAGTCGTCACCCCCCCAAGCTCAATCCCCGTCGCGCTCTTGAGCGTCGTGCCGCCTCTGACTCCCGTCGCCGACTCCAGGAACCGAACCTCGTAAGCATAGAGATAGCGATGGCCCGCCTCCAAAACATTCACGCGGTTTCCCCTGCCATCCTCGATCCGGACATCGAAAATCTCGGCGCCGCCAGTGCCGTAACCGGTGGTGCTCTTCGGCACAAGATTCGGATCGAGCTGCCCCGATCCCCACGCGATTCCACCCCAACCCCCAGCCGTGTCTCCCCGGGAACACCAAGAAGATCCAGGATGTTCATTCTTTGTGCTGCGTTCCGCTCCCATCGGGCGCCGTCCGGCGCCCACTACTCGCCTATCATCCCGTCCGGCCACCACCACGGCCCCCGGATCCTCTCCGCCGTCAAGAAGGGCGATCTGGCGAAGCACCTCTTCCCGCTGGCTCTCCGAAGCATACATGAGCCGCTGGTACTGGTGGATGACTGCCGCCGGAGCCGCCGTGAGCAGACGGCGGCCCTTGTCCAGGAGCACCGCACGGTGGCAAAGCTCCACAATCCGGACGCCCCAGTGGGAGACAAAGAGGATCGTCTTCCCACTGCGCCGAAACTCTTCCAGCCGGGCAAAGCATTTCCGCTGGAAGGCTTCATCGCCCACGGCCAGGGCTTCGTCAATCACCAGGATATCGGGATCGACGTTGAAGGCAACGGCGATGGCCAACCGCAGGAACATGCCGCTGGAGTAGAGCTTCACCGGCTGCAAGATGAATTCGCCGATATCGGCAAACTCCACGATATCCTCGTACCGTTCCCGGATCTCCCAATCGGAAAGCCCCAGGATCGACCCGTTCATAAAGACGTTTTCCCGACCGGTGAACTCGGGATTAAAGCCCGCCCCAAGCTCCAGAAGGGCCGCCACGCGCCCACGGATCTCCACCGATCCGCGAGTCGGTTCCAGGATTCCGCAAACCAGTTGGAGCAGCGTCGATTTCCCGGCGCCATTCCTGCCCACAATCCCCACCGTCTCGCCGCGCCGCACCTCGAGATCCAGATCCCGCAGTGCCCAAAAATCATTGTAAAATTTTTTCCGGCCACGCCATAACATCTGCCACAACCGGTCGGCGGGGCTGTGGTAGATCGCATACGACTTGCCCACGCCTCGAAGCTCGATGGCAATGTCGGATTCAGAGGACATCGGCGAAGCCCTTCCGGGTCTTATGGAACCAGGCCAGCCCCAATCCGGCCGCCACAACCGCCAGAATCCAGCCAAAACCCAGCACATCCCACCGCGGAAAATTCCCCTGGAGCAAAACACGCCGTGTCTCTTCCACCGCGGTGGTCACCGGATTGAGATAGAGCCACGGCCGGTAGGCTTTCGGCACAAGCGACAGAGGGTAGAAAACCGGACAAATAAATAGAAGAGCAGCCGTGACACTGGTGATCAAATGGGAAATATCCCTAAGAAAGACGCCAAGAGATGCCAGGAACCAGGAAAACCCCATGATTAGCAGAAGATAGGGAACCCAGATCAGCGGTAGAAAAAGAGCCGTCCAGGGGATCGTCCGGTACGCCGCTCCATAAAAGATAAACCAAACCGCCAGACTCGCCAGAGCGTGGAAAAGCGCCGTGCCTACCGCCATCACCGGGAGGATCTCCAGGGGAAATACCACCTTCTTGACATAGGCGGGCTGTTCCAGAATCAGACTGGGAGCACGGTTGAGCGATTCGGAAAAAAGGTTGAAGACAATGAGCCCCGCAAACAGAGTCGTGGCGTACTGAAAGCGGTTCGTTCCGGTCCCCCAACGCATCTCAAAGACCACGCTGAAAACGAACGTGTAAATCCCCAGCATCACCAGTGGCGTCGCCAAAGACCAGGTCAGCCCCAGGGCCGAGCCCCGGTAGCGGCCCATGACATCCCGTTTGACCAGTCTCCAAAGCAGCCGCCGGTGACCAACAAGAGAAGCGATATCCAAAGGAACAACCGAAAGGAACCTATTCAATCGTTTCACGGCACTTGTGCCTCAATCAGGGCGGGACCTATCAAATTGTCGTGTTTTTGCTTTACAATTTTCTTCGCCGAAATGGTGGCACCGGCATCTTGCCGGTGTAGCGCCCTCCGGACTGCACGGAGCCGGGAAGGAGGCCCGCCCCAGCGGTGATGTTGTCAACCAGA
>JAJRTK010000404.1 GCA_024278345.1 bacterium
CCAGCGTTCCCAGAAGCGGGCGAAGAGCTCGGGAGCGAGCACGGAGAGGCGTAGCCGGAGCTTTCCGCTGGCCCTGGGATTGCCCAGGGGATGGAGGGAGAAGGGGCGGCGGCCGAGTTTGGGGGAGTGGAGGAGCTTTCCTAAGGCACGGTCCCCTCGGTTTACCAGGCCCAAGAAGGCGGCGTGTAGCCTTTCCGTGGTGATCCCCTCCGGGGGCAGCTTCCCCCGGTACTCCAGCACCACCGCATAGGGGCCGGTCCTCACTCATCTCTCCTTTATGACCTCAGTGCGCATTCTCCTTGCATTGTCTCTTAGCTGTTGCAAATTTATTATTTGCGCAATTTCGTAACAGGAGGGATCAGAAGGAGACTGGTATATCCAAACCGCTTTGGGGAACCCACCGCGTAATCCATGCATATATGCTAATACCGCTGCTGCGAAGGGAGAAAGTCCAGGCAACACAATATACAGCGGAGTCCCAGACCATTCCTCTATACAGAAATCTATTTCTTCGATCAAGGCCTCTATTTGATGTTCAATCGGATTCATGGGATCAACATGGACGGGGACATCAATTTCTTCGACTATGTAGGCCCGCTCCAATCGCTGTAATTGATTTCTCTGCTCTTCGGTAAGCGGATGTGAGCTCAAGTTAATCACCACCATGCCACTAACGACTTCCGCTTCACTCATCGCTATGATTTCCTCCGGGGAAGCCCTAAAAGTAGCTGAACCACGGCGCACGTATACTTCATCCTTACGAATTGTCTCGCTGTCTCGAATTATCTTATGCGGCCTTCTAGTGGGTTTGATTCTTACAATTCCGAGGGGGACGTGAGCTTCACCAACAGTTTGCCTAAGTGTGCCCTCTGGGAATTCGGAGAAAGGCAGCTGGAGCTGGTAATATTCCACCTCAGGGAGGGGATCAGAATAATTAGCTAAGATACTTATCATTTGTCGTTCTAGAACATCGACTCCTTCCGCTGGTGAAAAACCCGTTACTTGAACTGTGTCCGCCTGTTCCGCAACTCCAACAATCAAGAATCCTTCTCCCCCTGGGGTATTTGCAATTGCAGTTACGTCTTTTACAAATTCCGACTTCCCTCTAGCATTTGAAAGCTCTAGTTTCGCTTTAAAATCAATTTTTGCTGTCTCCTTTCCTCTTTTAATGAAACGTCTAACTCTTCGCCAAATTGTAGTTTCACTAAGACGTTCCATTGGAACCTCCCGCGAAAAGTCCATACCCAGACGTGGTTTTGGCTCCCACGCCTAACTTCGTTAGGCCGCCACGCAGCCAAACCTCCGCCTTGGAAGCCAGTTCAGCACTTTCGGATATCACTGCAAAAACGAACTTGCTCCCCGGGGCGATGGCCAGGAAGTAAATTGGTGTGGGATTGAGGTAATCGGCTGGGGGCGTATTCCCACCCCGGTAGTACTCGCTGTAGTGTGGGTTCATCACGTCGAGTTCCAGTTCCACTTCCGGGTTGGCGGGAATGGCGTCCAAGAAGATCACCTTTCCAGCGCTGGCTTCAGGCGAGGCAGCCCCAAATATCTCCCGGAACACTGGATCCTTTTCGTCCACTTGTGCTACCAGCTTGGCATACGCCCGGGCCAGGCCCTTGAGTGCACCGCCAGGGATAATGGGAAAGCCGTATATCCGATGCAGACGGATGTTGGTTTCCAGGACGCTTTCCGCTCCAAGCCCGACGATAACACGGCTCTCCGCGCGCAGGATGAACGGATCGGCCTTCCAACCTCGGCTGCGAAACTCGTCCACTACTGTCTCCCACCGTTGCCGGTTGGCCTTTAGAAGTGTTGCCAACTCGGGTTGTCGAAAAGTCCCTACTCCCCGTCGTTTTTTCGCTTGCGTGGTTAGCTCCCAGGTGCCTTCCTTGCAAAGAAGGAACCTCTCTATGCGGAGGCCGTAGTTCAGACACTGCTCCGCGTGAGATTGCGCTATGGTAGCTGTATCTTTGGGGAGCGGATAAACACCTCGGGACTGGGGGCGTTGAGGCCTTCGTCCGCCGTGTCTTGATCCTCTCTGGGGCATCTTCCATCACTCCTCTTCCTCGGTAGGCAGCTCGGCCTCAGCAAAACGCTTAAGCCAGCTAAGATAGGCCAGGGCCTCAGCGGTGGCGCGGCGGTAGGCCGTGCTGTCCGTTTGAAGCACCCAGTCAAGCAAGCTTTGGTTTTGCGATTCTGGGGCTACTTGCGACATAGTCCAGTAGGATAATTGTTGGAAGATGATGTAATGCTCTTTTTTAGGATCATCCTTTCCTTTTGAGCGTAGATATGCCAGCGTTTGCCCCAACCCGTTGGTGAGGATCAGCATGGGAACACGACGAGCCAGGCTACCGTAACTCTTTTTTAGACCGTTGAACTCAGCGGGCAACCCGTTAACCTTCTGGATATCCTCCCAAGCCCGCTTTGCCCGCTTTTGGTCGAGGGTTTGCTGCAAGCTAGGCATCGTTTTCACCCCCTCGCTCTTTTTCAGTGGGGATATGTATCCGGACAGTGACGAAGCCCCGTCCTACCGTGCTGTCACCGCCCAGTTGGATGCGCTTACCGTCCACACACTTCTTCACGAAACTCAGTACGTAGTCGGCATTGGAGGCTTCCTGCCAATCGGGTGGTAAGTTCTCTTTCGGGATCCGGGGTTTGCTGGCGAAGAGAGGGGCGTAGAGCAACGTCTCACTGGGCAGATGTTCCTCTGTCCAAAGTGCGCCTGGGGCCACCGTTTTCGTTTTATCATCCAGTCGGGTACGGCTGACGATCTCAGTTGAAAACTGTACGAAGTCCCGGAAGGCATTTTCCGGAAGCACGACTAAGCGTTGGGGTAAGGCTGCGCGCCAGTAGTGGTACTCTTCCTCTTTTGGAAAAGCGTTCGAGCTTATCCACTTTGCTATGTTGAGGACTTTGTCGTCGCGCTTGGCAGAAAACGCAAATTCCTCGAGCACTATCTTCCCATCGCTTACCAGCGCATCGCCGGCGACCAGAGCTTCGTCGTCCGCAGAAGGTCCTACCGGTTGCCAGCTTGCTTCAAGCCCAGCTGCATGGGCATCTCGCTTGAACCTGGCTAACACATCCTTACTGGTAACCCAGGCGAACACCCCCAGCAGCGAACGTACCGGGAACAGCAGGATTCGAGCGTCCCCTACGGACAGGGCGCCAGCATGTTTGTGCGCTTCCTTCGTATCAGGTCCGAAGACAACTTGCGTTTTCTCTTCATCCTCGACTTGGGCCACTCCCCTCAGACAACCTTTAAGTCCCGAGGCTTGGATCATGGGGTAGCCAGTGATCCGCTCTCGCTGGATGGGCAAGTCCACGATCCCCAGACTGGTTCCGCTTCCCGCATGCAGCGGCGTTTCTACATAGAGATAAAGCATCCCCGCTTTCTCGAACACTCCTCATCCCTCCTTTCTCACGTAATCCCACTCCCCTATGGCCACGCAACCGAACCCTATCTGTCCGAAAGCGCCTTCCCCCGGTGGCGTTTCAGTGAAAGGTACACCGTCATACGTCGTTGGACCATTGCTTTCGAATAAATAGACGCTTCCTGCAGGCACAAATCGGCGCATAACTTTTTGGAAGTTGGATTGGCGTCGGTGGTCGTCCACAAAGGCACCCCCTATGGGCTGTGCCCGGTGGATAGCGGCCGCCACCAGTCGCGGCGTCTGGCCGGAGAAAAACTTGGACCAGTCGCCACCCTCCGGTTGCCATCCTCCCGAGAACCAAGCGGGCGTGAGGAGCACCACCTTGAACCGATCCGGCAAAGGCTGTGGCAGCGGCAAAGACGGTAGTGGTGACGGCAAGATCTGGTAGCAAGCGGTGCGCGCTTCACCTCCGAGCTGAACAAATCCGGTGTCGGTCTTGAAAGGAGGGACTCCTTCCACCTCAAGGAGGAACCCCACATCTTCTCTCAATCGCAAGAATTCCGCTTGGTATAGCAAGCCTTCCTGAGGCCGGCGTGTAAATGGATCAAGGGCAATGCCAAAACGTGGCTCTCGAGCCAGAAGTTCTATTTCCGGTGTGACTTGAAACTCCGTTTGGCCCTCTAGGTACTTCCGAAATTCAGGCTCGGCCAGCCAGCCTTGAGGCTCTTTGACGGCTTTTCCAGTGTTCGCCCACAGAAGGTTAAGCCCGGGTGGGGAGTTGCTCCGGAACGGATGGTCCGCCAGCGGTTTCAGCAGGAGGTACTCTCTCTTGTCTTTCTGCTTATCTTCGGCGATCTCGCGCACATCGGCTGGCAAGGGGAAATACCGTTTCAAGGATCCGTCTTCTGTGCGTTCTGCCACGAACGGACCCCGCAGCTTGAGGTTGCCGTAGCCGCCTCCGGGGGAACCGATTAAGCCACGAAGTTCTTGGGCGGCAAGGGATGGTGAGTCGCTGGCGTAGTCAGCGGGGTCCACGTCGCTTTCGAAGAGTATTTTTGAGCGGAGCATGCCTTGTAAGGTGAACGGCGTGGGTGGGAACAAGCTTTTAGCCCGGTGATCTTCTCCCGCAGCGAAGGGTTTGCCGTCGCGAAAAAGAAGAACATCCACCGGTTCTACAAAGACCTGCCACATCACTCCTCACCTCCCCGGGCCATAAAGCGTGCTATCCGCAGCCAATCGGCCATCTGCTCAATGCCAGATTTCTTCGCTTCAGAATGTTCCCCGAGGGCAACAGCAAAAGCGGTGAGCCTTTTGACAAGCTCCCTTGCCAATTCATCTCGGTGTTCTTTGAGAACTTCCTCACTCAGGTGTCGTCGGATCAAACGTGCTAGTTCCGCCCTCTGGGCTTCAGTCCCTAGACCAGCCAGGGTGCGGGCTTCTTGGAACACGGTGGCTGGCAACCGCATGGCGAGCTCTCCATTTCGGAATCGCTGGACGATGTCGGTCACCAACTGCACGCTGTCGTCCACTTCATCGGTGTAAAACCATTTCATCCCCACCTGGCTTTCCTCCCCGGATCTTTTGAGTAGATGGATGCACACTGCGTTGCGGCCGTATACATCCTTGGCCGCACGTTCTGCCTGCCGTGCTGCCTCTATGACAGCATCCAATGGTTGGAGGTGGTGAGCAACGGCTATGCCAATGGAGGCAGTGGCGGTTGGCCCCATGGTGAGGAGGATCTCACCTCCAATGCGCAGATAGCCAGTGCACTCGGGATCGCTAAAAGCCACAACCCAGTCCTGCTTTCTCAAATCCAGTGCTTGGGGGGGGACGGTTGGGTTCACGAGCTTTACTTCGCCGGAGAAGAGGGCCCGCAGTTCCCGAGCTGCAGGTAGGGCTTCGTCCAAGGGCAAAAACGCGAGGACGTCGTCGCCCCCCGCATAGATCACCCGCCCGGTGTGCCGTTCCTCGACCACGTAACGTACGAGTTTGAGGGCGAAACTCGCAAGGGCTTCGGAGATGGCCGCGTGGAGCGCTGGCGTCATGAGTCTTTTGGTTTTAAGCAAAGCTTCCCAGTCCGAGGCTCTCAACAGCTCCTCTTCGACACGAGGGTGCAGAATTTTTCCGAATTCGGTCAGGCCTTCATGGGTGCCGCTCAACCAGCGGCCGGCATGATCGCCGTCCATAGCCAGAACGGCGTAGTACTTCGCCGGCTTCCCTATCCCAGCCCTTTCCGCGGTCTCGATCAGGTCTCGAAGGGTAGCGCGTGCCGTTTGGATAGCTTGTTCGTCTGCTTCTAGCCCGTAGTCGTCACGCAGGCGTTCCGCCGTTAGCGTTTCCTCAAGGAACAAGCTCCCGTCGTACTGCAGCACCTGGTCCACCAGATTCTTTAACTGTTCGGATGCCTTTGACCACAGGCGTTGGAGGCTAGGCACTGCCTTCCAGGAAACTGTTTTGGGCAAGTTCAATTGTTCTAAGGTGGTTAGATAAAGGTGAAGCGTCTGGTGGAGGCTCGGGTTAGATTTGGTCAGCTCTTTGATCAGTGCTGCTTTGAAGGGAGCCACCGCGATCTCGCTGGTGGATGGGAATCCGCCTCTTAGGCCGATTTGGTCTTCTAGCACCGTCCGTTGGGCTAGGCGCTTAACCGTGCAAACGGCACAGAGACGCTCTCGCCCACCAGGTTTGATTGCGCGCGGGCCGATTTCTTGAGCCGTGGCTTCCCAGAAGCGCCGCACACCAACGCGGCTGGTAACCCCCCCGTGCAGGATAGCCCGCTTACCACACAAAGAACACTTCTCCCCTTTGTCTTCTGTGGGGACAAAATTCCGCAGACTCTTACGGGCGTTGAACGACCGGTCGGCCAAACTGTAAAGGAGGCTATAAGTCGTGCCCCAATTGGGTGAATATTTGCCGCTCTTGACGTAGTGCTCGTAAGCGGCTTTGAATGTCTCTGGTTCTTGTGCTAAGGAAGAATAGACCCTTCGCACTTCTTCTGCTTGGTCCTTCGCTTGGCGCTCGCCTTGTCCAGGCCAAGGCAAGATAGACCAGTAAACCTCAAGATGGGAGTCAATTTGCTCCCGCCACAGCTCTTGCCATACATCGGCTGTCAGATGAAGCAGTCCCTCGAGAAAGGTACGTACTCCCTCGGCTAGTTCATGCCAGCGATCTCTAACTGCCATCTCAGCCGTTTGAGCCGCGGATTCCGCCTCAAATTCGGGCAATAACGCGACGAATTTGTTCGGCAAGCTGGCCAGCGCAAGTTCTTCTGGACGTGGCTTGTCCTCCTCAGGGATGATCCCTTGGCTATGAAGCCAAAGATCGCATAGGGGTTGGCCTCGGAGTGAAGGGAAGATGATGGTATCAGGGCCATAGTCTTTCACGATGGTCTCCATGGCAACCCAGGATAAGTAAGAGAGGAGCCAGCTTCCCATCCAAAGGTCTTGGGTGCGCCGGGCCGCGGAGATGAAAGACTGGACGGGGCCGATCGAGAACACGAGCAGAGCTGGGTGTGGCAAGGCATCTGCGAGGGCCGCAGTGATGAAAAGGTGTTGTAGCAGTGGGTGATCCGGCTGGCGGGTATCGGCCGGTAGCATGTTGAACAGGGCCCCTACCCGTGGGTATTCAGAAGCCAGCATCTCTGGCAACTCCCGCCACAACCGCAGGTACCTGCGGCGAAGGTCCTGTTCGTCCTGGACCAGCTGCTGGAGGGCGTTTTTAGCTGCCCGGTGTGTATCCGAGGTATTTACATCCGCGATTTTTCCAGGATCCAATCTACGTCCGCTGAGCGGGTGGGTTAGGATGGCCATTTCCTGGTGCCAGTAGGCTTCCGAACCGGTGGGGAAGTCCACGCGGTCTGCAGCGGACGCGATGTGGTCAGCTTGCTCGACGCGTGTCAGCTCTTCCTCAGTTGGATCTCGTCCAAGGGCGATCCGTTGTAGCTCTAGGGCACGGTTTCGGTGTCCAGCGATACCGAACGATTTATCGGGTGGATCATGCAGCAGAGCAACAATCTTCAGTGCCCACCGAGAATTGCTCACCATTCTATATCGCCTCCAATTACCCAAACGCCACCATATTTGTTTCCGCATTCGTCTAAAAACTTTTGCATGATCTTCCATGGAGGCTGGGTGTGGTGGAAACGAACTCTGAAAGCTGTAAGCAGCACGTGATACCCATCGCTACATCTCAGTACCCGTAAGTGAAGCGGAGAAGCCTGTCGCCCCTGCCTTCCGGCGAATCCAAACACCGGGTTGTCCCGATAGCCATTTGAGCGCAGCAGGCTCCAAAACGATTCCATTGCCTGATCCCAGGTTTTGAAGGGGTATCTGCAGAATAAAATCTTCGCATACTCATCGTGCAGAACTGGAAACCGAGGAGGATTACTCAGTGAACTGTTAGCGATAGGGAGTGACTGTGCGAATGCTGTCCTTTCCTTTTGAGCCTTTTCAATTGTAAGTGATAACAGCTCTGGGAAGCTTTCTGGGCTAGAATAATCGGGTATGGGAAACGGAAGTTCTCCTTGTACCCTCCGAAGAGCGAGACTACCAAAACCCCGTCGTGCTCGCTTCCCTAGCCCACCAAGTAAAAGGAGCAATAATGTTGCTGCCCATGCGATTGAGGGCACGTAAACATGTGGTGGCCGTGGAGCAATATGCACATAGAATCTCTCTCCCGGTTTTATGGCTGAAGCCTTGAAGGTTTTGCTGGTGCTATGGGGCAGAACGCGAAACGGTTGTGTAGTAGGTTTACCTGGGGCCAGGACTCGAACAGTTAAGCGTGAGGCGCCTACCTGGGTGCTGCCGAAGATTTCGGACTCAGCTTTTCGCAGCGATTCCAGGCCTTGTATGTCATCACCAGTAAAACCACCTAGCAATGCCCTGAGCCAAAACCGCAACGCCCCCCGGATCGAGGCCGCCCTGAGCTCTGGCTCTCCCCGGGGATCTGCCCCTCCCAAAAACAAGGGGGTGACTGTCTCAAGTTCGAATTTCACTCCCTCTACTCGGGAGCCGCTCACGTTCTTCTCGCTGCCGCCCTCTATCACACCATCACCTCCTTAAGCCATCAGTTTAGCGCTCACCCCCGCTCCCGACATCGGAAACCCCACCTAAGGGATTTAGGTGGTCCTCCCTAACGTAGGGGGCGAGGAGCGAGGCCAAAGCGGTCCTGTCAACCCGTAACCCCTCCGGCCAGCCCAGGAACTCCCGCGCCTTCCTGAACACGCTGCCCAGTTGGTGCCCCACCGTGCGCGGGCTCTTGCCTAGCCGCCCGGCGATCTCGGCATCCGTCCCGCCCCGTAACAC
>JAJRTK010000405.1 GCA_024278345.1 bacterium
CCAGGGGATGGAATCCCCGGACCACCTTCGGGTAACGCGCGGCGTGACCCGCCGAGCGATAGCGAGGCGTTGCCCGGACGCTTGCGATTCCACAGTCCCGGGAATGTCCCGCCTTGCGTGGATACCCCTCTCTTGAAACGGGGAAAGCTGCCAGGCAAGAAAGTGGGCCGTCAGTGGGTGCTTTCGAAGGAGAAGCTGCCGGTATCGGACGGGCAAAAGCAGGCTTGGATCGCGAAGCGGCAAGAGGTGGCCGGTGTTGTGGATAAGACGCTGGGGCGGCTTCGCACGGGGCCGACGGAGAGTTATTCGGTGACGGACCTTCGGGCGTTTGCCGCGGGGGTCGAACTCCACGGACGGGTGCGAATTCGGTTGGCGGAGAGTGTGGGGCTTTGGGATCGGCGTGGATTGTATCACTGCCTGGAGCAGATGGATTCCTTGGGCCGCCAGCTCGGGGGGGGGGGCATGGCGAGTGGCGGCGGACGGATTGCCGGCGCCGCGAGCGGAACACAACAAAACTCTCACCTATCCGTCTGCCGGGAAACGCGTTCCAGGAGGGCCTCAACTTTTTGCTCGATGATGGGCCATAGGTAGTTGGCCTGGAAATAGGCTTGTCCGGCTTCTCCCATCTTGTTTCGGAGCTTCGGCTGGTGGAGCATGAGATCGAGGGCTTCCTCGAATTCGCTGTAACCCTTGTAGAAAAGTCCGCCGTTGGAGCGGATGCACTGCCCCTGGAGGACCTTGCACTGGGCGTTGGCCAGAACGGGCCGGCCCAGGGCCCAGGCTTCGAGGACGATGACGGAGAGCGACTCGTACGGAGAGGGCATGATGAGCAGCTCCGCCTGGCGGAGGGCCGAAAACTTCTCTTCTTCCGTGACGAAACCCAGGTGCTGGATGCCCGGGTGGCGGGGAATGTTGATGACGCTTTTTCCTAAGAGAATCAACGGGGGAGCACTGGGCCGCTTGGCCGCGTACCGCTGGTAGTAGTCGAAAAGGCGCTTGCAGCCCTTGTTCTTGTCTACTCGGCCGACGTAGAGAAGATAGCGAGCCAGACCCCGCTTGGCCTTGAAATCGAAGAGCTTCTCCTGGGGGACGAGCTGGACGCCGCTGCCGATGATTTCGTGCTGGCACGTCTTGCCGGTGGCCTGCTCCACGAGATCTCGTTCTTCGGGGGTCAGAAAGAGCATTCCTTGGGGAAGCCGAAGCAATTCCCGGGACGCGGCGAGGTCGATGGCGTGGTCCTCTTCCGCGGTGGGGACCAGGACGGCGCGTTGGGCCACTTGCGGGAGCCCAAAGAAGGTCTGGTAGTATCGGTAGGCGTAGAAAACGAAGAGATCGAACTCCTTGGCATGGGTGTGGAGGGCCCGGATGAGCTTCGGGGATTCGGGGCCGTTGAGGCGGAACCATTCTTCTTCATCGGCGGGGCTGTGATCGTCGAAGAAAACCAGGTTGGAGATGTCGTGGAACTTGCGAAAGCTCCGTTGCCGGCGAACGCGGTACCGGTGGACGGGGATCCCGGCCACGTTGGTGGTGCCACGTCGGTAATGGTTGGCCCAGGTCAGGTAGTCCAAGGCGCAGGTGGTGAAGATTTCGACGTGGTGGTTCCTGGCAAGCCGTTGGGCCAGCCAGCGGCAGTGGAGCTCGCCGCCTCCGTTGACTTCGAGGCCGTATCGTTGGATGACAAAGGCAATGCGCATGACGGGGTTCGCGGAAGGTGGCGGAGGTGCCGCTGCCGGTGGAAAGAGAGGTTTCGGGGGTGGCCGGAAAGTGGTGGGATTCCGTGTTGTTTGGTGGCGGTGGTTACCGAGGTCCGAAGGGTTAGGCTGTCTTGGCGGGCTTGAATCCCGAACGCTTCAAGAGCTGCGCAATCTCGGCCCTGGTTGCGCCGAGTTTTTGCGCGGCGGCCTGGAGGTCCTCCGCCAGGACGGGATACCAGTTTTTCCGCCCGCGGTCACATAGCCCGGCCACGTCGAAGGGAGCGATGGCGGATTCCACGGCGGATCGCAGTTTTTCGGGCGCGGTTTCCGGGTCCATGGCAAGTTCGCAGGCTGCCTGGAAGCCCGGTCTGAATTCTCCATGGGCAGCCAAGAGGAAGGAGCTGGCGGCTTCGGGGCGGCCCAGGCGGCGCATGGTTTCGGACCAGCTTGCGGCGGCGAAGTAGAGAAGGGTCAAATCGTTGAAGGCCGGTGGCCTGTCCATGGTGGCGTAGAGGGCGGCCAAGATCCGGACGGCGGCCTGGATTTCTTCCCCAGTGCGTTCTTGGTACTCGTCCAGGAAGACGTTCCAATCCGAGTCTAGAATCCCGGCGCGGAGGGCTCTGGCAAGACGCTGAATCCCGAAGAGGGCCAGGGGGAAGCCCAGGGATAGAAGAGGATCCACGAAGGCTGCCGCGGATGGCAGGAGAAGGAATCCGGGCCCCGTCACGGAGCTGGCGCGGAAGGGGACCACTGGGGAGTGGCGCCAGGGCTCGCAGGGAATTGCCCCCTGGAACTGGCGGCGGATGGAGGGATATTCTTGGAGCGCCGCCTGCCAGAGTTGTTCGGGATTCCGGGTGGTTCCAGCAGGGAGGCGGCTGGGATCGCCCACGATGCCGGCGCTGGTGATCCCGTTGTCGAAGTGGAGCACCCAGATCCAGCCGCCGGAAAAAACGTGATGGACCGCTGCGTCGTCTACGGGATAGGGGGGTTCATGGGCATTTTGGAACTCTTCGAGCCATGCCAGGCGTCGGACGTCGCGAAAGTGTGTGTAGGCCGTCACCGTTGTGGGGAAGGGGGAGAAGGGGGTTTCCCGGATTCCCAGGTGCTCCGTGGCGAAGCCTCTTTGCCCGCTGGCGTCGATGAGCCAGTCGGCCTGGATCTCGCATGGGCCGGTGGGTGTTTCCAGGGTCAGCCGGACGTTTCCAGGGGCCACGTGGGCCTCGGAAATGGTGGCGTGGTCGATGTATCGGACTCCGGCGGATACGGCTTCCGAGAGCAGAAGTAGGTCAAAGTCGGGGCGGTACCAGTGGGTATCGGCAACCTCGTCGTGGGGGCTGGCCGCCACCAAAAGCTCGTTTTTCCGGTCCGGCGTCTTGGAGAACGGTTTTCCCGGGCGGTGGTGGTAAAAGGTGAAGCCGCGTTTGAGGCCACAGCCCACGGTGGGGTGGAAGCGCTGCCAATGCCCCCAACTCTTGAGCTGATCCAGGATCGGCAAGTCAAATTCCCCGGCCAGCTCTTCCAAGAGCAGGTTGGCCAGGGGTGACGAGGATTCTCCGATGACGAAGCGAGGATGCCTGTCCTTTTCAACGAGTGTCACGTGGTAGCCCAGCCCGGCGGCGAGGGTGGCGGTAATGGAGCCGGCAAAACCGGCGCCCACAACGACGAGGTGCTTTTGATGGGTCATGGGGTTTCTCCGCGATTAACGTGCGCGTGGGTGTTTGCGGGAGCACAATGGCGTGTTCAAGGGGAGTCTTCGCAACTGGGGCAGGTCGCGGGGCGCGTGGGCCTTTGGGTTCGGTTCATCGTCTCCATGTTTTGCCGGCGTTCCTTGAAGCAGTCAGGGCAGACAGAAAACTGCTCCAAGTCCCAGAGATCGGCCAGGACTCGGCCACGGCCAAGCTCCAGGGCGCCTTCCATGGCGGCTTCCAGGGTAGGGAGCGCCGGTGGCTTGAAGAGGCCTTGGCGGGCGAGTTCGTCCAGGGCCCCGTTCCCCGGGCGCGTGGGGATCAGAACAGCGGTCTCCGCTCCGGCCTCGAAGGCGAAGTCAGCGGATCGAACGGCCTGGGGTACGCTTTCGACCGGGGGAGTGAACGGTGGTTGTACAAGGATGAAGGCTCGCACGGCGACCCCCGCTTCGTCAAGGCGGCGGCAGGTCTTTCGAAAGCAATTCAGGTCCATGCCCTTGTTCAGGCGCCGGAGGATCCCGGGGTCGGCGCTCTCCAGGCCCATGGCCAGCTCCAGTTTTCCGTCGATAAGCTCCCGAAATTCCAGCGCCCCACGACCCACCAGGGCGGGATGGCACTCCACAATGACCCTCTGGAACCGACTGACCAGCTTGGCGATCTCCGGAAGATCCGCCGGGGGGATCGCCCGTGGATCGAAGAAGCTCCCGGCGTTGTAGAGCTTGATCCAGTTGGTTTTCCGGAGCCGCGCCAGGGCGTGGCGGATCTGCTCCGGGATCGCCCCCGGCTCCACCGGCTCGGGGAGAGTATTCTTCCAGAGGTCGCACGTGAGGCAGCGCCAGGGGCACTCCCCGTTCGTCAGGAAGATCGTGGCGACGCTTGTGCTGTTGCCCGAGCCGTCGGGCTCGGACTCCGCGAAGAAGGCGTATGGCACGCGGGAATCGAGGTCACCTGTGCGGCGTCCACGTCGTGCCAGAATCCACCGATCCCGGCCCTGTCGTCCCGATGGATAGCGGTGGATCTCCTGGTTCGGCCCTTCCCGGATCTCAGGTTCGGTGGCCTGCCCGATCAGCTCCATAGCGCATAGAATTTTTGGCGGTAGTCCGCGGTCTCGGGAAAGATCCGCCGGAGCCGCTGGGCCTGGACGGCTCCATGCTGGAAGCGCCGCTTGGGGTAGATGGGCATTTCCAGGCCCGTGAGGGCCCGGATGCCATGAAGGACGATTTCGCCTTTCAAGCGGTAGAGATCTCCATGGTCGTAGTTTGTGAGGCCCACGAAGGGAATCGCCTCAGCCACCTCGATGAGAGCCGGTCGCGTGAAAGGGCTGAACCCCTGGAAACCCAGCATCCGAAGCGGCGCGTAAACCCGCGTGCAGGAGCGGCTCAGGCCCCCGGAATAGGTAAGAGAGTGCTTGATCTTCCCCACGCCCCATCCTTCCTGATAGAGCATGGAGTTTCCCAGAACGCTCTGGATGGTGAGCTCCGGGTTTTCCTCGATGGGATAGTCCTTGAGGTTCTCGTCGCCGCCGTCGCCGTCCAAAAGGAACCGCCAGTCCGGGTACCGGGCACGGATCCCCTTGCAGAGCGCCAGCACCATGGAGGCGCACTCCAGGTCTAGCGGCTTATAGTCTTCCACTACCCGAAGCACTTCCAAAACGTCAAGCTCGTCGAGAGACCCTTCCACCGGCTCCAGGAACAGCTCCAGGTCCAGGGCTTGGAGGAAGCGGCGTGCCTGGACCAGGTCCGCCCCTTCTCCCAGGTCCAGGGTGAATGCCTTGAGACGGCCCAGGTTCATCCCCGACTTTTTCATGACGTAGTACGTCACAAGGAAAACGGCGCCGCTGTCGATACCGCCGGAAAAGCAAACGCCGATGGGTGCCCCTTTGGGAAGGGCGGCGAGCCACCTGGAGATCTCCCGGGCAAGGGCCCCGATATATTCCTTCCCGGCCATGGCGGGATCCGCCGGAAGGACCCCCTGCGGTGGCGCGAAGAAACGCACATAGGTGGGCTCGGGATCCGGGCAGCCCACAAGGTGCAGCTCCACTACGTGATGGGCCGGCACCATCCGGGTGTAGCTGGGGTGGAATTGCTTCCCAAGGCCTTGGGAAACGAGCCAATCCCGGATGGCGTCCATCCGGTGGGCAACGACGAGGACCGGGCCAGCCTGGCGCTTGGCCAGAAAATAGCGCATGGGGCGATCCAGGGATCGGGCCATGCGCACGATTTCGCCCCGTTTTGCCACGATGGCGAAGGAACCGTCGATTTCTCTCACGTCTCGGGAAGAACCCTCCAGCACGCGTCGCCGCGCTTCCTCCAGGGTCATGCCGTGCAGGCGATTCAGTTCGGGGTCAAGAAGATCGACCACGCGCTCCACGTTACGGTCCATGTGGCTTCCTCACTACCGGGTCAAAGTCACTTCATTCTGGCATTCAAGTCCACGAGCGCCCATTATGGGGCCCCGAAGTCCTTCATCATAAGCGGAAATGGTGCCACTGGCCAACCCTGGCAGCGGGACCTATCAAATTGTCGTGTTTTTGCTTTACAATTTTCTTCGCCGAAACGGTGGTACCGGCATCTTGCCGGTGTAGCGCCCTCCGGGCTGCACGGAGCCGGGAAGGAGGCCCGCCCCAGCGGTGATGTTGTCAACCGGATCTGATAGGTCCCCTGGCAGCCCACCTTTCCGGAGCCTTTGCATTCGGATGCCAATGAGAGCGCAAGTCGATCCCACTCTCATGCAAGCGCTAGTCAGCAGCCTGACGGGCTTCCGATTTGCCAATGGGGGATTCCGTGTTACCCTTTTTGTCTTTCTTGGATTCTTCGGGAGAGCGTGGATAGAGAGTGGCGCCTCCTGGTTGAGTCTCCATGGGTTTCTACCCATTGTGCGATCATTTTCCGTTCCTTCCATCCAGCGAGCTAGACTATGAGTCGATCCAAGGTTGCGATCCTGAAGACCAGCCCCCAGAGGGTGCTTTCTGATTACCACGAGCTGATGAACTTGGCCGGCTACCAGGAGACGTTGGACAAAGGGGCGGATACGGCGTTGAAGATCAACATTTCCTGGCACTTCTTCTATCCCGCCTCATCGACGACCCCCTGGCAGCTCGAAGGGGTGATCCGGGCCATGAAGCGGGATGGTTATTCGTCGGACCTGATCCACGGATGCCACAACCGGACCGTGGTCATCGATTCTCACCTGGGCGAGCGCGAAAACAAGCATATCGATGTCATCCAGGCCCACGGGCTTCGGAACGTCCACCTTTACGAGGGTGAGGAATGGCTCGACATCCGCGAGGCCGTGGGCGACCTTTGCGACAAGTTCCTTTGCCTGGGCGAGGTCTATCCCAACGGTTTTTCCATTCCCAAGCGCTTCATCGGCGAAAACATTCTCCACTTGCCCACGGTGAAGACCCATGTCTTCACCACGACGACGGGTGCCATGAAAAACGCCTTCGGCGGGCTCTTGAATGAGCACCGCCACTGGACCCATCCCGTCATCCACGAGACCCTGGTGGATCTCTTGATGATCCAGAAGAAGATCCATCCCGGCATCTTCGCCGTCATGGACGGAACCTTTGCCGGAGACGGCCCGGGGCCCCGCTGCATGATTCCTCATGTGAAGAACGTCATCCTAGCCTCGGCGGACCAGGTGGCCATCGACGCCGTGGCGGCGAAGCTCATGGGCTTTGACCCGCTGAAGGATATCAAGTTTATCCGCCTGGCCCACGATCTGGGGCTTGGCTGCGGAGATGTCCGAGAGATCGAAATCGTGGGCGACAAGAGTGCCCTGGAAGAAAACTGGAACTTCGTGGGACCCTTCAAGAAGATGACCTTCGCTTCCAAGATGCAACACAAGATTTACTGGGGCGCACTGAAGAAACCCATCGAGTGGTCCTTGAAGACGTGGCTCGCCCCTTGGGCCTATATCGCGAGTGTCCTCTACCACGATGCCTACTGGTATCCTCGCCACCAGAAGCGGATCCACGAAATCCTTTCCAGCGAGTGGGGGAAGCTCTTCCACAACTGGCGGAACGTGGCCCTGGACCCCAACGACCTGGACCTTCCCGGTTGGGAGTCCGTGGGCCAGGAACCCGCGGTCTTCCGCAAGGAGACCATGCAGCTCCTGAAGAAGTCCATGAAGATCCTGGGCACTTGCATCAAGGAAGCGCCCGAGGTGGCCGCCCGCCGCCGCGCCAGGGAACGCCGGAAGCGCCTTGCGGGCTAGAGGCCGAGGCTCCGGTCATGGGCGGCCGGTGCCCCCAGGAGCCATTCGTATTTCTGTTCGATGACGGACCAGTCGTAGTGCGCTCGGAAGTAGGCCCGTCCCTGCATTCCCATGCGCCGCGCTTCCGCCCGGTGCCCGCGGAGCCATTGGAGAGCCTCGGAAAACTCCGCGTAGTCGCGGTAGAGAAGGCCTCCGTTGGAGCGGTAGCACTGGCCCCGGAGGACTTCGCAGTCACCGTTGACCAGGGCCGGCGTCCCCCTGGACCAGGCTTCCAGAAGGACCATGGAGAGGCTTTCGTACCGGCTGGGCATGATGAGCATCTCCGCCGTCGCCATGAGGCCAAGCTTCTGATCGTCGGGCACGACGCCCAGGTAGGTGACCGAAGGATGATCCGGGACGCCATCGACTCTTTTGCCCGCCAAGACGAGCTGGAGGCGGTCGCCTGTTTCGTGAATGTGGCGAAGGAAGTGGCTCAGGAGGTCGAGGCATCCCTTCTCTCTTTCGATTCGCCCCACGTAGAGAGCGAAGGGCTCCGGCAAATCCAGCATTTTCCGGAGCTCGGCGCCCTTGGGGTGCGGAATCTCCCGTATCCCCACGCCCACCACGGTTCCCCGGACGTGGCCGTTCTGGGTGATCCGCTGGATGAGCTCCCGCTCTTCAATGGAGTTGTAGGCGATGGCCACGGGTTTCTGGAACAGGTCGGCGAAGATCTGGAAGTAAAGGACCCGGTCGTGCTCGGCCGTGGGGACCAGGATGCTCTTTTCAGGGGCGACGGCAAGGCCGTAGTAGGTGGTCCAGTAACGGTAGCAGAAAAAGATCAGGCGGTGGAAACGACGGTGCTCCTGCCGAAGATAACTCAAGAGCCCGCCACTGACGGGGCCGTGCTCGTCGAGCCATTGCTTTTCGTCGGCCATCCCGTGGTCGAAGTAACAGCACTGGTTGGAAATCTCGTCGAAATCCTCCTGGACCCGTTCCCGGTCCACGGTGAACCTTCGGACGGGCAGACCGCCCACGGAGCAGAGCCCCGGCGGATACTCATTGCCAAAAGTCCGATAATCGATGGCCGTGGTGGTGAGCACTTCCACCTCGTGTCGCCGCGCCAGCCGTTCCGCCACAAACCGGGCGTGGATTTCGGCGCCCCCGACAATTTCGTCACCATATCGCTGAACGACAAGTCCGATTTTCATGAGCTGGGCCGTTTTTTTCGGGGTGGATGGTTTTTTGGGGTGGATTTCCGCTCACATCACTCGCGTCCGCTCGTGCTGCTCGCCTTTCATCGGCCCCTTCAAGGAGTATTTCCCCGCAGTGGTGAGGGCGTGCTCCCAGTTTTTGGGGATCCACGTAGGATGGAACAGAAGTCAGGAAAAGAAAAGGGAAAACGCGGGTATCCACTTCACACTCATGGAGACCAATCGAACCACCCCAGAAGCATGAAAGGCTGGACGTCGCGGCCTCCGATGTTTTCCCCAAAAAATCTTTTCGCCTGGCGGCGTTCCGGCCTCCAGGCTCTCCGTTGGGCGCTCCCGGTTGCCCGGCAAGAAGCGTGCGCGGGCCGGAAGGCCCGCACCCAAAATCCGTTTCCCGGAACCTTTTCGCATGGAGGCGTTCCGGCCTCCATGCTGGCGTTTACTTTCACGGCAAGACAGATGTCTGCTTTGCGTGTACTCTCACGGTAACACTCATGGGAGAATCGAACCACCCTGAAGAATGAAAGAAAAGAGGCGCAGAGTCAAAAAAAGACGCGCAGCGTCCATCCACGTGGATAGGGGTAGGGAAAGCGCATTGGTTTGCGCCTCCCCTCCCTCCGAACCGTACGTGCGGTTCTCCCGAATACGGCTCTCCAGGCGGAGGGTCTCTCATCGAGACTGGCAGGCCGCGGCATGGGCGAGACCTATCAAATTGTCGTGTTTTTGCTTTACAATTTTCTTCGCCGAAACGGTGGCACCGGCATCTTGCCGGTGTAGCGCCCTCCGGGCTGCACGGAGCCGGGAAGGAGGCCCGCCCCAGCGGTGATGTTGTCAACCGGATC
>JAJRTK010000406.1 GCA_024278345.1 bacterium
AGGGAGCGAGCTCCCTGGTGGGTGCAGGGCAAAGCCCTGCCAGGGGATGGAATCCCCGGACGACCGCCAAGCGGAGCGAGGCGTTGCCCGGACGCGTGCGATTCCATAATCCCGGGAATGTCCCGCCTTGCGTGGATACCCCAATTCGACGCGCCGAGCGCAACCGCATCGGAGATAACGGTCGTAAGCCGTAACCGACGCCCACACCGTCGTTCATCAATGTGGGTCGGGCAACTTGCCTTGAGGATGCTATGGAAGGGAACCTCCAAGCAACCCAATCCCGACCCCCAATTCCCGCGGATCCTTCCCAACTCCCGCACGCCTGGGACACCAGGTTCGACTCACCGCCACTCGCAAACGATGGACTCCGGCGGCGAGGGGCAGCGGGATGTCGTGCCAGCCGGGGGACCTGATCCACCCAAGAGCAAGGCGCTGTCCCGCTTTCTCGACGGTGAGCCTCACCGGATCTCTTTGGAGATCCGGGTGGGCCACAAGAACACGGAGCTGGAATCTCCCGGCCCGAGCCGGCGGAACCTTGACCTGGAAATCCGCCCACTTCCGGGTCCAGAGCCAGTTTTCGCCCGTAGAAGCGGGATATAACCCGGAGCAGCCACAACGGGTTTCGTCGTCAATCCAGTGAATGGGGCCGACCTGGAGTCCTAAGAAGCGGGGAACTTCCGGTGTCGGCGGGGCGACGAAACCGGCCTCCAACTCCAATTCCACGGTTTCCCCATCGGCGGGATCGATGCAGAGAGTCTCCTGTCGAGGTTTGCCGGCAGAAAACGAGAACCGCCGAGCCAGCATGCGGTTCACGCGGAGCCTTGCTACAACGCCCCGTGGCCGGGCGGGAGGTGCCGAAAAAGTCAATCGGAGGCATTCGCCCAGGCGGGGCATGCGGATCCAGGCGTCTCCCAACGTCCAGCCGGGAGCCGCCAACTCCAAGCCTTGTGGACTCTTTCCCACGAGTTCCCGGAGTCCTTCCGGGTGGCGGTAGAAGCCCAGGGCGGAAAAGCTGGAGTTGGCGGCACGCCAAGCCTCGCCTACGCGACATAGCGCGACGAGGGCCAGGGCACTGACAAGGATTCCCCAGGCCAAAATCCGCCGATTCGGAGATCCCGCGCTCGGGAAGCGGTTTTTCCCTGGACTCGGGCTGACGCCAGCCACCGAACCGGATTCAGCCGCCCCGCACGGCGCACGGGGGGCGGCCCCGGCCGCCAGCCACCCCAAGAGCCCCCAAAAAACCAGCCGAACCGGCGGCAGTAGAGAAGAATTCCCGAAGAAATCCGCCAGCAAGAACGCCAGGACGCCCAGGGCCACGGCACGGCGGTCACGGCCGGCCTGAAAACCGCATCGAAGCGCGAGCCCCAACAAGCAGAGATAGAGGCCGAGGCCCACCGCCCCCAGTTCCACCAGCTCCTGCAAGTAGGCGTTGTGGAGGTTTTCCTCCGAAATCCCGTCGCCTTCCGCCGCGTAGAGCGGCATCCTCTGGTAGGCAGTGCCGGGCCCCGAGCCGAAGACGGGAAAATCGGCGGCCATCTCCAGGCCCCGCCACCATATTCCGAGCCGCCCCCGGAGCCGCTCGTCCAGCGAACTTCCAGGCGCGAAGGTCTTGGCGAACCAAACCCTCCACGCCGAATGCTCCCCGCCGTGGCTCGCCAGGCGCGGCATGCCCCAGGCCATCGAGGCGGCGATGACGATTCCCGCCAGAACGATCAGGGCGCGAGCTCGCCGCCCCTTCCAGCCCGCCAGCCAGCGACGGACCAACCACCAGGAAACCCAACCAGCCAAGACCAGGAAAAGCCCGAAAACGGCGGCCCGGGAACCGGTGAACGCCAGCGCTCCCAGCATGAGACCGGCGCCGACGAACCCCGCGGCTCGGCGCAGACCCTTCTCCCACCCACACCAGAGGAGAACCGAGGGCAACAGGAGAACCATCAGGCTTCCCACGGCGTTGGGATCGCCGAGCGTGCCGCCGACGCGGATCAAGTCCGGATCCATCTTCACCCAGTACTCCGGCCTTCCCGTGCCCGTTGCCACCTGGACCAGCACGTACGCGGCCAACGCTCCCAGGCTCCACGACAAGAGATCCAAGAACCGCCGGCCCCTGAGACCTACAAGGAAGAACAGGCAAAAAAACGCAGCGGCGCTCCCGCGCAGCGCCAGGGCGCGAACCGGAAAAAAGAGATCCCTCTGATCGAAAGGAATCCCGCCAGCCAAGCGAAACCACAAATCCCCCGAAACGATCCAGCGATGCAGTGGAAATCTGGCGGAGAACCAGAGGAGCGTCGCGAAGAGGGCGACGACGCCATAAGCCACCACCAGCCTCAGCGGCTTGCGACGCAGGGCGCTCTTCCCCGCCGGAACCGCCAGAACGCAGCATGCGAGCGCCCCCCACTCCGCGAAGGAGATCCCTGACAACCACGAGGAATGAAACAGCGGCTCCCAAAAAGCCGAACCCACCACGAAAAGCACCACCCACCGAACACTCGCCCGGCCGTAATCCGAGGAACCTCCCGCTCCCTCATGCCCGCCCCCGGACTCGGGCAAGCCACTCCTTCCCTTTCGGTCCGATCCGGAGCAGGCCGATTCCAGTCGTGCCATCGATCGCGACTCCACCCGGGCCTCGGATCCCAGCTCCACTCGGGCCTCGGATCGCGGCTCCACCCGGGCCTCGGATCCCGGCTCCACCCGGTCCTCGGATCCCGGCTCCATCGTTTCCTTCGCGGCCGGGCACAACCCATCCTTCACGTCCGACTCCACTCTGTCGGCCTCGTCCTCCGGTGCCGTCATGGCTTGACTCCTCCTGTGGGCGCCGCAGCCATGGCCTCCAGCGCAACCTCTCCCATGAACAGGTTCCGGTCTTCCCCGGGACCGCCGCCGTCATTCTCGTAGAGAACCGCAAGGCGGTTGACTCCCTTCCGGCACTCGACCTGGAAGGTCCAGGAATCCCATTTGACCGCCGAAACCGGGATTTCAGCCAGAGGCTCACCATTCCACGAGAGTTTTGCCACCGGTGGAATCCCCTTGGCCGACGTCCCCCGCATCTCCAGGCTCAGTCGGGCCGGGCCTTCCACGAAATCCAGAAGAACGACGGCCTCCCCGTTGCTCCACAGCTCGCCGCCCCAACGCCCCACCCATCGGTTCCTGTCCCAGGCAGTGACGGGCATGGCGATGGGTGCCGCTCCCGAGGCGGTCACGGCGCGGAAGGCGGCCAGGTTGGAAGTATCGATGAGGAGTGCGACCTGGAGGGCAAAACCGGGCGGCACGGGGAGAAGCGGAAGGGCCAGGACCAGGAGATCCGACCAGGCTTTCCTCGACAGCCCGTGGTCCCCGACGGCGGCCAGCATGGCGTCGATGGCCAAGCCAGGCGCGCGGGATGCAGCCGTCAGCGCCCTGGCCCCCAGCCTCACCGACTTCGGCAGCAACAAGACTCCCGCCACCGTTTCCAGGGAGGCCAGGAATGCCGGGGCCGTCCGGAAAGCCGCCGACACCAGGTCGGTGGCTCGACCGACCTCGCCATTCTCCAGCAAGAACTCGAGGCGGGACCGGAACGCCGGCTCCGGGGAGAACCCGAAGCCCACGCCGGTCGATACGAGCCGCCGACAATCCTTCCCGGAGCAGAGAAACACCTGGAGCATCTCCC
>JAJRTK010000407.1 GCA_024278345.1 bacterium
GATTCCATCCCCCGTCCCCTGGCAGGGCTTCGCCCTGCACCCACCAGGGAGCGCGCTCCCTGGACCCACGTTTTTGTACGCTACGCGTTTTCCTTTTTTTTCTGTTCTGTCCCGCCTTGCGTGGATACCCTCTTTCATGGTAAGTGGATACCCCGCTTATGCAAGCGTCGGTCGCTTCAGGAACTTGCGGTGACCGCGGCGGGTTCCGGCCTCTGCTCGGCGGTGGGGACCACGAGGCGGTCGGCGACGACGCGGAAGACCGTGGGCGAGAAGAGCAGCCCCATGTGCCCGAGATCCGGCAGGTACACCAGATCTTCGTGCGCCCCGAAAACGCGTGGCAGGACGATGTTGTCCGCGCCGCCCACGATGGATGTGAACCGGACGTTTGCAGCGGCGTGCCGGGTGGATTCGAGCCGGGCCAAGAGTGGCGAGTCGGGCCGGAGCTGTCTGCCCACCTTCGAGGCGACCCAGTAGGCATTGTAAGTTCCCCGGTGAGGCGTGCCCAGCGTGATGCAGCGATCGACTCGGCGGGCCCCGCCCAGCTCCTGAAGATAGAAGCGTGCCACCAGTCCGCCCATGCTGTGGCAGACGAGGTCGATCCGCCCTCCGCGAACGTTGCGCCGCAAGTCGTCGCGAAGGCCTGCGGCCGCGGCCCTGATTCCCGGGCCGGATCGGTAGTCAAAGCTCAGGATCTGCTTCAGGCCCCGAAAGCGGAGGTAGGCGCGGAGCGGCAGCAGCGAGGATCGGTTTGCCAGGTAGCCGTGTACCAAGACGATGGTTCGCTGATCGGCGCGGCGCGCAGTGCGGGCGCTGGATCGCGTGAGGCCGAAGGGAATCAGGAGCCCTGATGCGGCAAAGGCGAGACTCTCCTGGAAAAGAAGCCAGCGAGTTTTCACTTTCGAGGGCGGCAAATCCTGGATCATGGGCTTCTCCTCTTGGCTTGTTCCGGCCGTGTTCATCGTAATAGCGGGGAAGCCCGCAAGGAGCGCAGTCGCCCGCGCCAAAAGCTTTTTCCCAGCCGCGTGCGGCTGTGCCCCATCAGGTGGCCGAGACGATGACCAGTCTCCTTACTTTTTCCAAATCTCAGTCTTCGGATGGAATCGCACCCAAACGTACCAGAAAGAACGGATCACGGGCAGCGGCTTCAGATCATCGGCTGTTCCCGCCAGCGCCTTGCCCGTGGAGAGATCCCAGCTCTCAGGCCCCTCCTGGATCCGGTTTCCATTGATTTTCGGGCTTTCGCTCCCGCCAGGATCACCGTAGGCGAAAAGCGTATCCAGTTTTTGGGAATAGGCCAACAGCAGGCGCTTGCCACCCAGGCTTTCCCGAACGAGGAGTCCCCTGATTTTCTTGGCTGGATAGGCCCGGGCATGGCCCGCGACGGCGAGTCCGAAGACCGTGCTTTTGGGCGGCAGTCGGCGGTCCTTTAGGCTAGAGCCCAGGACTCCGACCTTGTCGGGGTTGGCGAAATAGTCGGCGTAGACCGATTCCTTCTGTTTGCCACTCTCCTTGATGTTCTTTTTCAAGACGCGGGTGTCGGGGTGGGCGGCCTTCCAGCGGGCCCAAGTAGTGGTGACGCCGCCGGGGATAGGCTCCAGGGTTTGGCCCAGAAGCTTGCCCTTGACGGCTTTCCCGTTTTCTTGGGTCCAGAGGGTGTCCGATTCGCGGTCCACCAGGACCAGGGCGTCGCGGTACAGGCGGCCCGAGGCTTCCAGGGTGAGACTCTTTCCGTCGATGCTGCGGCCGTACACGACGGCCGTACTGGCCAAAGGTCACCAGGTGACGGCGAAATCTTTGCCTCCAGCCCGATCGTTGACGACTTCGTGGTGATCCAGTTGCCAGAGGGAGTAGGCTCGGGCCTCACCCTCGATGACCAGGCCCAGGACCGGCTCGTCGTGGGCCAGGAAGGCATCGGCCTCGGCGGCGCTCACGAACCGGGGCTCCGTGATGGCGGGGATGGCGCCGCGAGGAAGCAGGCGGTACATGGGGGCTCCGTCGATGACGGCTTCCACTGGCGGAAGTTGTCTGGTCCGCGCCCATGTTGGGCCGAATGCCAGGGCAAAAAGAAGGGCGATTCCAGTTTGTCGGCAAGAGGTCAGCATGGCGGATCGTTTCTTGGGGCGTGCCCGGTTTTCGTGGCCACCGATGGATCAAGGGGTGAAAATGGCGAGCAGCGGCGGACGGACTGCCGTCGCTGGGAGCGGAACGTCACACCGGGAAGAAAAATGGGGTTCGGGAATGATGCTCTCGATGAAGATCACCATGGGGCAAGCGAAGGGGCTTGTTTGCCAGCGCCACGGAGAGACGGGCGATCCCAAGATCCAGTGGATTCCGGGAGTGCCGTGAGTGGCGGATGTGAGCCGCCTGTTGTGATGTGGTCTTGAAGGACTCCACCAGTAGCCCCCGGATCTGAGGGTAACGGGTGCCCTGAAGCTCGACATCTTCCCCCAGCATCTCGTCACCGGTGATGGCTTGGGTGGCGCCACTTTCGGGCAAGAGGAGCCAGAGATGACCGTGGGAATCGCGGAGGCCGTTGATGTGGTCGAGCCGCCTTCTACCGGCATGTTGGTCCGCGGTTTCGGGGCGAAGGGTGCAGCCAAGGCAGACGATTTTCCCGGCGATGCGGACGGGTTCCGGTTTGGTGGATGTGGCGATGCCGCGGATGGGCTGGAGGAAGAGGAGCAGGAGCAGGGAGGCGAGAAGAGCGCCGGAAGACGCCCAGAAAAGAGGGCGTAACCAGTTGAGAATGCGACGTTTCCAGGACACTCGGCTCTGGATTTTTTGGCGGAGAGAGGCCGGGGCCAGGGTCCGTTTTGTGGCCCGGAGGAGATTTTCGAACTTTTTTTCAAACCGCATGAGGCGGCTGCAGCCAGGGCAATCATCGACGTGGCGGAGCAGCTTCCCTTCCAGGTCCGCGTCGATCTCTCCGTGGAGTTGGTGCGCAATTCGGCTTTCGAAAGTCTTGCAGTCGAACTCGTTTTTTTCTGGCTTCATCGGTTCGGATCACCTGCTCGTGGTTGGTGTGCGGCTCTGGCCTGTTTCTGGCTGTGCGGTTCCCGTCCGTCGAAGAAAAGCCCAAGCCTCTGAAGACTTGAAAACGAAGATGCACCGGTTTATTCCCCGGTGCCCCGGTTTACCTCTGGGGTTTTGAAAAGTGGGCCTCGGTCATGGTACCGGCCACCCGAAAAAAGCGCGCAGCGCACAAAGATGTGGGTCCAGGGAGCTGGCTCCCTGGCGTGGGTCTGGGAGCGGCGCTCCCAGCGGAGGTCCGGAGGCAGAGCCTCCGCCGGGTTCC
>JAJRTK010000408.1 GCA_024278345.1 bacterium
ATTGTCGTGTTTTTTCTTTACAATTTTCTTCGCCGAAACGGTGGCACCGGCATCTTGCCGGTGTAGCGCCCTCCGGGCTGCACGGAGCCGGGAAGGAGGCACGCCCCAGCGGTGAAGTTGTCAACCGGATCTGATAGGTCCCCATGCTTCTACCCTGGTAGCCCCCCGATTTCGCCCTTGGTTTCTCTTTGTGATGCATAGGTTCTCCCTTGGCGAATTCACCCGGGCTCCACCCCTGCAAAAGACGCTCGACCCGATCTTGGGCGGCGTCAATCCTCCCACGTCGGCCCCCCGAAACAGAGAGCCGCCGGATAATGGTAGACTGGCAAACCCTCGCATTCAAGGCGAAGAGTCTCCCCCTCGTAGACCGCATTCCGCAGGAGCGGAGCCGGATAGATCTGCGTCAGGTCATACCGTAGCACCCGCTTGGGCCGAAGAAGATCGAAGCTGTTGAGGGGAAGTGAAAAAGGTTGTTTTCCGGTCTCGACGCCGGCAAAATATCTGCCCCGGACCAGTTCCACCTTGGCACGCCGACAGGTGAGCCGCGCCTTGCTCATCCACTTGCCGAGGCGAATATATGAAGGAAGCAAGAGTTGTTCCGACGAAAAAAGGGCGAAGCGGAAGCGGTTACCCAGCGCCAACTGCTTGATCCGCCCGATCTGGGGGCGGTTGACCGGCCTGGCTCGTTTGCCCTTCTCCACGTTCACCACGTTCCGGTCCATCTTGTACCAATAGGCGTCGGACAGGGCATTGAAGGAGGTCAAGGAGCTGCGCACCGCTCCCGTGGGCCCCGCCGGGGTCACGTAGACTCCCCGTTTTCGCAATGCAAGGAGATCCTCGCGATAGTGGGGCGTTGCGTGACACCGCCAGGGTGACTTGGCCAGGCCCAGGGCGTACACCAGGGCGTAGTTCCCCACCATCGGTTCGGTCTCGTAGAAACTGGAGATCTCGCGGCTGGCGAAAAAGAGTGGTTCCAGGAGTTCGATATCGATGATCAGGACGTGCTTGGGGTTCATTGCGGGGTTCCCCGTTCTGGAGGCTGCTTCGGCGGACAAAGAAACGACGTGATCTCAGGGCGGCCACGGCCGGAACCGGAAGAGCCCTCCACCATCACTCCACCGACGGGTAGGCCTTCGTCTGGGCATCCAGGATCCTCTTCAACCGCTCCTCATCCTGGAAGAGCGCATTGAGTTCACCCAGGAGACGAACCAGCTCTTTCCCCTCCACCAGGGTGAACTTCGACGGCAGACCTCTGATTCTCTCCTTGAATTCGGCCAGAAGGGCGGCCCGGACGTCATCGTGGAGGAGCGGGCCTTCTTCCTTGCCCAGCCTCCGGAAGACGCCGCTGGTCAATTCCAACGGACTGGGACCCTCCATGGTGGAAAAGGCCACGGCCAGGAGATCGTTCTTCATCCGGCCCAGCCGGGAGGAGACTGCGCCATACCGGGTTGAGCGCAAGATATTTCCCACAACGTAAGTCAACTCCGCCGCCGTGACATCTTTCACCGTCTGGAGATCCACGAAATGGGTGTCGGGCCGGATATACTCCATGTCGGGAACGAACGCCGTGGTGGGTTTTTTCGTTTCCGGATCCCGCATGGTCCCGTCGTCGAAGGTGGAATTGAGGGTCCGGCGGTCGGTGATGGCCGAGGCTTCCAAGACGGAAAAAGCGTCGGCGGTCCAGACCCGGGACTTTTGCGCTCCGCCACCGCCTACGGCATAGCCGTATGTATAGCAATCGATGCACTGCTCGCAAGGCTCGTTGCGGTTGAGGGCACAAGAAAAAGTTGTCACTTCGCCCTTTTTCTTACCTTTCTTGGAGATCCGTTCAAATTGGAGAAGCCCGTGCCGACGGAGCAGTTCACGACCGGTTCTCCGCTCGACCGCCGTCGCCTTCCGCTTCGTCATGACCACCCGCTGGATGCCGCGACCGTCGCCATCGACGGTCAGTTCCTTGACGACCCCAGCGTCGCCGCCCTCGGTGCGGAAGAGCGTCTCCGATTCCGTTTTGCGAAGAAGAAGAAGCGAAACGTACTTGCCCCGGGGAAAGGGTTCGTACCTCTCCAACAGATGGGCATGATACCGATGAAAAGGAGTTTCGAGTGTCGTTGCGGTCATGAATTCTTTTCTCCTTAGTAATGGTTGGGGCGTTTCGAGGCAATCCCCCCGGGGAACCGCCGCGAAATCGCTCACTCCCGGTTGCGGATCAGCCGTTCACCGCAGGCGCTGCGGTATCGCGTTTCTTCTGGAACGACAGATCCATCGCCTCCCGCAGGAAACAGGTGTAGGCCGCCACAATCAGCTTCCGATCCTTGAGCAGGTGGGCGAGGCTGCCCTTGTACTGGCCTTCCAGGAGATCCCGGAAAAAGGCTTCCACATACTCCCGGACCTTCCCGAACTTGGTCCGGCCCGGCTTGTAACCTTCGTTCGCCGTCCGCTCCAGGTGATTGAATATCTTCTCCACCAGGGCGGCACGGAGATCCGCCAGCGTGGCGTGGGGGCTCTTCCGCTCCAGTTCGTTGAAAATCATCTGCAGCGGCCGCTGCAGCGCATTCCGACTGTAACTGCCCTGGGGAAGGATTCTTCCCTCCCATGCCTTATTCGCCAAGTCCTGAATGATCGACACTCGCTTTCCTCCTCCTTTCCAAACCGCGTCCACCAACGTGCGGACATGCGGCATGACTTCTCCGATGAGATTCCGGGCCTTCGCTTCGTTCTTCTCGGCCTTTCGCTCCACCAGCCGGTCGATCTCCCAAAACAACCGCCAGGGGCTGTCCGCCAGGGATCGAATCAGGAGCAGCTTCTCCTCCAGCTTCCCTTTTTTCCACAAAATCCCGGCGACGCGAAGCAGCCCACCGGTCCCGTTTTCCCCCGCCAGGCGCAGCCAAAGATTGGCCACCCGTTCGGCGGAAAAATCGGGATCGTCGCCCAAGAGCCCCCGCAGAAGAGGCGAAATTCCGTCCAGGTAGACCAGCCCGAACTCCCCCGGACCCAAGGGCGGCAGCGGCTGCTCCGTCAACAACGCCTTGAGACCCAGCACCCTCTGGATGAGAAGCGTGTCCAGCACCAGCGCCAGGTATCGCATGGTGTCGTTGTCTCCCGCCTCGTGAAGACTGAGGGGAAGATAAGCCCCGATGGTTTCTGAAAAACGCGGCGTCACCAGGCCAAACTTCTTTCCCACCTTGAAGGGAAGACGGTACTGCCCTGTCTCCCGAAGAATCTCCAGAGCCTTCGTCATCTGGAGGAAAAATGTGCCTTCGCGCCCCAAAAGCTGCGCCTGCTCCTGGCGAAGGATCTGCAACTGGGTCCGGGTCACGTAGGTCACGGGAAAGAGATGCAAGTAGTGGGTCGGGGTTTCGACGGAGACGGGATCCGAAAGTTTCTCCAGCTTGTACTGCAGCTTGCAGATGGGACAGATCCCCTTGACGACGGGATTCCTGTCACTCCCGGATCGTTCCTTGCCGCCGCCCGGCCGCCGGTTGGAGAACTTCTGCGGTTTTATCCACGGTGGCGAATCCCCAGCCGTCCAGGCACCTGTTTCCTCGTCGGCGGCGCAAAAGCAGCAACTGGAGAAGGGCGCGGTCCGATAGCGCTCCACGACCTCGCCGAAGGCCCCCGGCGGCGGGGCGAAGGAAAACTGGAGCCGGGACTCCACGTATTTCGCCAGACCCTTCTCGTCGCCGCTCCATTCGGACTCGCCCGTTCCGGAATCACCCCGGTTCAACGGCTGCTTTTTCGAGAAGAGCTGGCTCTCCGCGTGATGCACGATCTTCCGGGAGATCCCATCGGGCGAAACCTCCTTGCCAGCCCTGGCCAACGCACCGGCCACCAGGTAGCCCCGGGCGTAGTTTGGATCGAAAAAATCGCAAAGCTCCCAATCTTCCCGGGGAAGCTCCACCAGGTCGTAGAGGATGGGCCAGGGAGCCTTGAACTGCTTCGAAAAATGTTTCTTCAAAAAGATGTAGTAGCTCCGGAGCAACTCGCCGGTGCGCCCCACCTCGTCCCGTTCCGGGATCGACCATTCCGGAACCTGGCCATTCTCGCCGTAGATTGCCCGATATTTCGTTGCAGCCTCGTCGATGTACTTCTGCGCCAAGTCAATCGATTTCGACTTCGCCACCAACGCCCGGATTGTCGTCCAGATTTCGCCAAAGGGAACTCCCATCTCCAGGACCGCCCCATCCACCTTGATGCCTTGGGGCCCTTTTTTGACATAAGCCGTGAAGTTCTTGACCTGGCACGTTCGAAGGAACCCGACGCATTTTCCGGCGACTTCCCTTCCAAGTTCCTCGGCGTCGGGAAACTCCTTGGAGCAGGGCCAGAGGTAGGCCACGCCATCGCCGTAGAAGAGCACGGGAGTGGCACCGCGGGCTTCCAAGACCTCCACCGTCCGGTTGTGGATCACGTTGGTGAGAAGGCCCCGGTTTTCCGGCAGCCTGTGATGGATCCAGCGGAGAGGCTCACGCTCCTGGAGCGAAGCGTTGATCCGTTCCAACACTTCATCCTTGAAGCGACGCTCCTCCACGGAGGAAGAATTGTCCAGCTTGTCCACGGCCTGGACGATCCGAAGGAGTCTCTTGAACCTGTCGTCCAGCGCCGCCCCGGAAAAGAGGGAATCGGTTCCGTACCCCAACTGTCCCGAGTGGCGTTGCACCAGGCCGGTGATCCGGGCCCAATTCCGCTCGTTCCGATATTCGGGAAAGAAGTCGGGAATCCCCAATTGCGCCGCCATCTCCTCCAGGTTCTCCGAAATCGCCAGCCGGCCGAAACTCTCGCCTCGCCGATCCTGCAGAATCTTGTTGATGTCGTGCAGCGTATAGGCGGCAAAAAGGATCTTGCGATCCTCCAGGGTCAACCCGAGGAGCTTCTTGAGGGACTCCATGACGAAAACCCCGTTCAGAATGTGCCCCCAAAGATTGCCCCCGGCCTTGGGCCCGCTATCGTGGACGATACTCCTGAACCCCCGGAACCGGTCGGTCCAGACCACGCACTGGAGGTATCTCTTCAGAAGATCGTCCTCCGCGTTGGGATTCTCAAAAAGGAACGTCAAATCCTCTTCCAAGCTCGCTCTTGTCTGCTTCGCCATGGTACCCCCGAAACGACTTCAGCCGAAAAAAAACTACCAGAACCCTGCGCACCGTTTCCGCCAACCGGAACCAACCACGAAGATAGGCTCCAACAAGCGATGACGCAACGCTAACATCATCCGGTGACATCTGCTGTCACCCCCTATCGCTTCTTTTGAAATAACCGTTCACGTGTGTTGAACCCGATGAGACCTTGGTTCTTGATCCAATGGAGCCCCAACAAACAACCTGGCCGTCTATTTGGAACGCGCAATCTAATTATCCAAAAACCGATGGAAACGGGGATTATGGGCGCCGATACCAAGTGAACGCTTACCCTGATGGTGGCACGGCTGTAGAGCATCAGCTTGTGCCAACCCGCATCCTCCAACGCTATGACAGCGGGCGGTGCATCCACCGTAACTCAAGCCAAGTAAACGGTTACCCAACCGAAAGCGTTGATACCCCAATAGACTGAGCTTTCCTTCTGACTTCAGAGGACGGGTATCAACGTAAGCCGGGACACCCGCCAAAACCAAGACGCAACGCGTCGTACATGAATGTGGCTGGGATCCCGTTGCCTGCAAGTTGCAACGGGAAGATGAGCGAGCTCCCTGGTGGGTGCAGGGCAAAGCCCTGCCGGGGACCGGGGCCGGAGGCCCCGGACGACCTTCGGGTAACGCGCAGCGTGACCCGCTGAGCGATAGCGAGGCGTTGG
>JAJRTK010000409.1 GCA_024278345.1 bacterium
CCACCGAGAAAGGTCCAAGGGATAGGCTGTGACTTGCGTATCACAGCTCAGTGGATTTTCTCTGAATTGGTGAATCCTGTCAATTTCGAAAACAGCTTGAATAAGATGGATTTTTCATGCGATTGCCATGGCGTGAGTACCCCTCCGTCCTCCGCCACTCGCCTGATCACCCCTCTCCCGATCTTCTCCCGAAAGTCCGAGCCCACCAGGAGACCCACCAAACATGGACCGCATCGTCATCCTTGATTTCGGAAGCCAGTACACGCAGCTCATTGCACGCAGAATCCGGGAATTGGGGGTGTTCTCCGAAATCCTCCCCCACGACGTGCCGGTGGAAAGAGTGTCCGGGGCTAAAGGACTCATTCTGTCCGGTGGACCCCGGAGTGTCTACGGGGAGGAATCCTTGCGCTGCGACCCAAAGATCTTCGAGATGGATCTGCCCATCTTGGGGATTTGCTACGGGATGCAGCTCTTGAATATCCATTTTGGAGGGACCGTTCGTGCCCGAGAGCTAGGGGAATACGGCCGAGCGAAGCTCCTCATCGAAAAAGTGGACCCTCTTTTTTCAGAGGTCACCGATTCCACGGTTTGGATGAGTCACGGCGATAGCGTCGATCTTCCGGGGAACAGCCTTCAAGTCCTGGCCCGCTCGGAAGATGGGCTCATCGCGGCGGTGGGCCACTGCGAGCGGCCCATCTTCGGAATCCAGTTTCATCCCGAGGTGAGCAACACACGGCATGGGGGAACGATCACGGAGAATTTCTTGGCGCTCACCGGGGCCCGGCAAGATTGGGATGCAGGGCACTGCGTTGAGAGAATGGTCGAGATCGTCCGGCAAGAGGTCGGAAAGGCCCCGGTCATCTCGCTCATCAGCGGAGGAGTGGACTCGGCGGTCTCTTCCTGCATCGTTGCCCGGGCGCTTCCGCCCCGGCAGGTGCGGTTTCTGCACGTGGACAATGGTCTCATGCGCACGGACGAGAGCCGAGTTGTGGTATCGGAGCTCCAAAAACTCAGTTTTGGCGAAATCGAGGCCGTGGATGCTTCAGAACGATTTCTTTCCGCCCTGGAAGGGGTGCAAGACCCAGAAAAGAAACGAAAAATCATTGGCGACACCTTCATCCGAGTCCTAGACGACCGCCTGGGATCGTTGGAGCGGGAGCTGGGCCGCCCATTTCTCTGCCAGGGCACCCTCTACACCGATCTCATCGAGTCGGGGCATGGCGTGGGGAAATCGGCTGCTGTCATCAAATCCCACCACAACGTCTCCAGCCCAAAAATTGATCAGTGGCGCAGGGAAGGCCGGATCATCGAGCCCAACCGGGAGATCTTCAAAGACGAGGTCCGGAAAGTGGGTCGGGAGCTGGGACTCCCCAAGAAACTGGTGGGTCGGCACCCTTTTCCCGGTCCAGGTCTGGCCATCCGGATCCTGGGCGCCGTGACGCACGCACGCCTGGCGACCCTGCGGATGGCCGATGACATCTTCTTGGAAGAGCTCCGGAACGCCGACCTCTACGATCTCATCTGGCAGGCCTTCGCGGTCTTGCTTCCCATCCGTAGCGTCGGAGTCATGGGGGACGCCAGGACCTATCTTGACGTCATCGCTCTTCGGGCCGTGGACAGCGTTGATGGAATGACCGCTGGCTGGGTTTCCTTGCCCGCTGAGCTCCTGGAGCGAGTCTCTTCCCGGATCGTCAACGAAGTTCCCGGTGTTGGCCGCGTCGTTTACGACGTGACCTCCAAACCCCCAGCCACCATCGAGTGGGAATAGCCTTTCCAAGGTGGCTTTATGTACGGTGTTGTTGACTTTATGCGCGAGTTCTACTATTAAGGGTCGTAGATTGTTGCTGGTTCTTGCAAAAGGAGTCCTGGCGTGAGGGGCATTCGAATTCGACCGGAGTATGCCGGGGTCCGATCCTCGCTCTTCGACCTTGAGGCGGATATCATGGAAATCGTTTGGTCCCTGGGTTGGGCGGAGTTCTCCGTTGGTGCTGTTCATAAGAAGTTGGAGGCGAACCGCGATATCGCCTATACGACCGTGATGACGACCGTTGGGAGGCTTTTCGGGAAGGGATTGCTGGAGCGGCGCCGAGACGGGCGGCGATACCTCTACACGCCGGTGATGGGGAAGGACCAGTTTCTTCGCGCCATGGCACGCGATGTGTTGGGAAGCCTGTTGAAGACCGGCGAGCATCAGATGGAGGCCTTGCTCATGGAGGAAGTCGCAGAGGCGGACAGCGATGAGCTCGACCGGCTGGAGGCCATGATTCGAGCACGGCGCAAGGAGCTGCAGGGGTGAGCGAAATCCTGTCATCTCTCTTGAAAGTCGTGGTGGTGTTCGGGCTTGGCATTCCGCTGGCCACTCTTGTGGCAAAGGTCAGTCTGGCGCTCCGATGGCGATCCGATTCCCATCCGCTCCGCCACGGATCGCTCTCGTCCTTTCTCTTGGTTGTCGGGCCGAGCCTTGCCACTGTCTTGTGGTTCGTTTCCGCGGCGATTCACCGGGCGGAACCGGGCGAGGGCGCCGGCGTGTGTGCCATCAGCCATACCGGAATTGGCACTTGCATCGATTCACTATTGCTGGCTCTTATACTTTCCACGGTCCTGGCCACGGCATTGACCAGCCGTTGGAGACTTTCGCGGAGCGGTTCCCATGGTGTCGTGCCCGCAATCTATTTTCGACGGCTGGCGCGGCTGTGTCGCCGCCATGGGAAGCTAGACGTGCTCAGCGGGCGGGTGAAGGCTGTTGGGGACTCACAGAGCCACCCGATTTGCGTCCGTGGTTTTTTTCGGCCCATGGTTGAGGTCAGCACTCTTTTGATGGATCGTCTGGACGATGCCGCGCTGGAAGCAGCTTTGTTGCACGAGGTCGCGCACGTGCAGGGGTATGACCCTTTGCGTTACCTTCTTGGCTCCTTGGCTTTGGCATTGAATCCAATGGGTTTTTTGCTGCGCCCCGAGCTTCGGCGTTGGCGGGCGGCTCGAGAGGCGGTTTGTGATTTCGAGGCCGTGGGGCGATCGGCGGATCCGCTCTCCCTGGCCGAGGCTTTGGTTACCGTTTCCCGGATCAGCCGCCCGTTACCGGACTTCTCCGCGGGTCTCGGAGGGGCCGCCTTGAAATTGTTGCAGCTACGAATTCATTTGCTTCTTGGCTACGCTTCAAACCCACGTCATGCGGTTCGCACTCCGGTTCGTTGGCGGTTTCTCTGGATCGTTTTCGCCCTGATTCTCTCTCCCCATTGGTTGGGTGTGTGGCCCTTGGATGGCCTCCACGAGGGTGTCGAAAAATTCCTGTCCACGTTCGGCTTGATTTAACAGAGAGGCGCTCGGAGACCGGCCCCGGTTTCCAGTCAAGCCAACCGCTGTCAATGGCAGATTTGTCAACTCCGAAGGAGAAACTTAAAAAGATGCACCATAATCTACTATCAATGATAGTAACCCGGCGTTTGTTTGTTCCACGGTCTCTGGCGCAGTGAGGGGGAAGATGAAGAGCAGACTTTTTCCTCGGCGACCCATTGTCCCGCTTTGCGTGGATACCCGCCAGAAGAGTTCTCGATCTAAAATTGTTTGTGGAAGTCCTTTGTTCAGGTTCATACCGTTGCTTGTCCTTCTTGTCCCGGCCACCGGTTGTTCGGGTGTCCCGCGGTTGACCAGCTCTCAGGCTTCGGTGGGTTCAAGCCTCTTCGAGCCCCCGCCAGGGCGGGTCAAGCTGTTCGTTCCAGATGTAGATCAGCCCGATCCCTCTGCGGTCTCCGCCGTGACTTTGGAGCAACTTCTGGCGTACGCCGATGAGCATGCACCGGCTCTCGGGGTGGCTCGTGCCCGTTCTCGTCGGGGTGACGCGGGGATCGAGGCGGCTTCGCTGCTCTTGCAGAACAATCCTCAAATGGGTCTTGGCGTTGGAGGCCGCGCGGTTGCGTCGAGCAATTTCTTTGAGAGTGAGCTCTCCGTTCAACAGCAGATCGAGATTGCTGGTGAACGAGGCTTGCGTATCCAGACGGCGGAGCAGGGTCGCGAGGTTGCCCTCGCCGAGCTGGACGAAGTCCGGTGGCAAGTCCACGTGAATGTCCATGGTCTCTTTTTTGAAGCTCTCATCGCAGAAGAGCGCGTTGGAGTGGCGAAGGGGGTCGTTGGGTTTGCCGAAGACCTTCGATTGGTGGCACAACGGCGCGTTGACGCTGGCGATGACGCGCCCCTGGCGATGCTTGTCGCCCGGGCGGATCTGGCCCAGGCCAAGGAGCGTCTTGTTGCGGCGGATCAGGAGGAGAGGCTTGTGCGTTTGGCTTTGGCCGAAGCGGCGGGCTGGCCGGCAACGAATGCCCCGATGCCTCATGGTGCCTTGCCGACCATCCGAATCACCCGGGTTCTTCCGGATTTGATTCGCCTGGCAGGGCAACATCATCCGGCGCTCCGCACCCTGGAGTTCGCGGTTGGGGAGGCGGAGTCCCGAGTTCGGCTCCAGGATCGGGAAGCCTGGCCCGAGCCGACGTTGGGCTTCGGGTACGGGCGGGAAGGAGACGCCTCGGATCCGCCCAACGTTTGGCTGTTCACGGTTGGCATTCCCATTCCGCTCTGGAACCGAAATCAGGGTCAACGGGCCCAAGCTTCCGTTGCCCTTGGCACCGCCCGTGCCGAGCGGGAGAGTCTTGGCCTGCGTTTACAGGCCCGGATCGCCCGGGCCGCCAGTGCGGTCAACGCCGCGGCGGAGCGAGTTCGCATCTATGGAGCGGATGTCGTACCGGCCGTCATGAGCAATCTCAGACTCATTCGCCGGGCATACGAATTGGGCGAGCTTGATATCCACGCTGTTTCGCAGACAAGGGAACGAGTGCTGGAGACCCAAGGTCGTGCCATTGATGCTCGCAGTGAGTATTTTCGCGCGCTTGCCGAGTTGGAGGCATTGGTGGGAGCCGAGCTGGACGATTCAGCCCTAAAGGAGACGAGGCCATGAAGCCATTGGAATCAATTATCGCAGGCTGGACGCGATTTACCGGATGGTGTCTTTTCACCGCCCTGCTTTTTTTGCAGCTCGCGGCGAGTACAGGCTGCAAAGAGCTTGCTTCACTTCCAGCCAGGCAGATGGAACTTGAGGCTCCGAGCCTCGAAGAGGTTGTGCAGCTTTCGGACGAGGCGATGGCGCGGAACAACATTCAGCTTGCCAAGGTTACAAAGGAGCTTCTCCACGATTCTATCGAGGTTCCCGCCGAAGTTCGACTCAATCCCGATCGCGTTGCCCACGTGGCGCCCCTCGTGGCTGGGCAGCTCCAGAAGGTGCTGGTCTCCGTCGGTGACACGGTCAAGAAAGGGCAGAAACTGGCGGTGCTCAGGAGCGTGGATCTGGGGCAAGCTCGGGCCGAGTATCGGCGGTCGAAAGCGATGCTACAGGCGGCTCAGGCCAATTTTGCGCGCCAGGAACGTCTGAGAACGGAAGGGATTTCCTCGGAGAGATCGTTTCTCGAAGCCCAGCTCCGGCTGGCGGAGGCGGAGGCGGACTGGGATGCCGGCCAGGCGCGGTTATTGGTTTTCGGGCCCAGCGGAGGCAGTGGCCCGGACATGCCGATTAAGGCGCCTATTGCAGGGACGGTGGTGAAGCGGCATGCCACGCAGGGGGAGAATGTCAGTCCCTCGGATACTCTTTTCATGATTGCTGATACATCGAAGGTCTGGGTCATCGGTCACGTGTATGAAGAAGAGATGTCGAAGATCCACACGGATGCCAAGATTACTTTGGGATTACAGGCCTATCCTGAGCTCTCGTGGGAGGGGAAGCTCGCTTTCGTGGCGCCAATCGTGGAGGAAACGACAAGGACCCTCGGCGTTCGTGCCGAATTGGACAATGAAGATGGGGTTTTGCGACCGGGGCTGTTCGGACATTTGAGGATTTCGGTGAGCGAGGCGGAACCGGTCGTCGCAATCCCTTTGGCCGCTTCGCAGACATTGCGTGGCGCCACGGTGGTTTTCGTGCCGTCGGGCAAGCCGAACAGCTTTCGAGCAAAGAAAGTCGTGCTGGGCCGGCGCAGTGGCTATCGAGTCGAGATTCGTGAAGGGCTTGAGGTCGGAAACCAGATTGTGATTTCTGGGGCTTTTCTGCTCAAATCCCAGCTCATGGCTGGCGAGTTCGGCGAAGAGGAGTAGCCATGATTGAGAGATTCGTCGAAACTGCTCTCCGCCAGCGTTTTCTGGTGGGAATCTTTGGCCTCGTGTTGGTGGCCTATGGGGTCTACGTCACTCTGGGCCTCCCGGTAGCAGCCTTTCCAGACGTGACGAACGTTCAGGTTACTGTCAATACCGAGGCCCCGGGCTTGAGTGCCACAGATGTGGAGCAGCTCATCACTTTTCCAGTGGAAACCTCGATGATGGGTCTTCCCGGAGTGATCCAGGTACGGTCCATCTCCAAGTTCGCGCTTTCCGTCGTGACGGTAGTCTTCCAGGACGGTGTCGATATCTACTTCGCCAGGCAGCTCGTTTTCCAGCGCTTGGCTCAGGCCCGTGAGAGGATTCCCGGAGGGTTGGGGACCCCGCAGATGGGGCCTATCACTACGGGCTTGGGGCAAATCTACCAGTACACCATTGAGGGAGAAGGGCGTTCCGCCATGGAGCTGAGGACCCTGAACGACTGGATTGTCAAATACCAGCTTCGCGGTGTCTCGGGGGTTGCCGATGTGCTCTCTTTCGGCGGCGAGGTACGACAATACCAGGTTCAGGTCGATCCTGATCGCCTGCTTCGTTACGGCATGACGCTGGACGATGTGTCAGCGGCCATCGCTGTCAATAATCTCAACGTCGGGGGACAGTACCTCGTGGGTGAGTCCGAACAGCTCGTTGTGCGCGGCGTCGGCCTCATTCGCGGGCAGCGTGAGGGCCTCGAGGATGTCGCGAACATCGTCATACGGAGTGAGGATGGCACGCCCATCCGTGTCAGGGACGTAGCGAAGGTTGAATATGGGGCCGAGGTCCGGCAGGGCGCGGTATCCAAGAACGGGCGCGGCGAGGTCGTCAGTGGTATCGTATTGCAGCTCCAGGGAGCCAATACTCGGGATGTCATCCGTCGGGTACGGATCCGGCTCAAGGAGATCCAGTCGTCGCTGCCCCAAGGCGTCCGAATTGTACCCTACTACGACCAGGGGGATCTGACAGACAAGGCCGTCAAGACCGTGACCGACGCCTTGCTCGAGAGCGCTGTGCTCATTGTTGTCATGCTCTTTTTGTTCCTGGGCAACTTTCGCGCTGCCTTGGTGGTTGTTGCCTCCATTCCCCTCTCCTTGCTGGTGGCGTTCATCATGATGGATCGCGTGGGGCTCGATGCGAATCTGATGTCGCTTGGTGGCCTTGCCATCGGAATCGGAATGATGGTTGATGGGTCTATCGTGATGGTGGAGAACATCTTCCGCGTTCTTGCAGAACGAAGCGATGATGATCGGCTGAGCGCGGTCGGTCGGGCGGCTCACGAAGTTGCTCGTCCAGTTTTCTTCGCGGTGCTCATCATCGTGGCGGTTTTTCTTCCGCTTTTTACCTTGCAGGGCGTTGAGGGTAAACTGTTTGGGCCATTGGCATTTACCACCAGCTTTGCCATGATCGGGTCCCTCATTACGGCTCTGGCCATTGTTCCTTCCCTGACCACGGTGCTTCTCACGGGAAAACTGAAGGAGGAAGAGCCCGTTTTCGTCCGGATCCTCAAGCGGATCTATCGGCCCATTTTGGCCTGGGTGCTTTCCTACCGAAAAACGACTTTGTTGGGGGCGGTTGCTCTCCTTGTGTCGGCGCTGGCGACCAGTCCGTTTCTTGGGACGGAGTTCGTGCCAGAGCTCGAGGAGGGCACCATGACGATTCGCGTTACGATGTTGCCCACCGTGTCCCTCCCCCAAGCGTTGGAGATCGGTCAGCGGTTGGAGAAGCGTTTGCTAGAGTATCCTGAAGTGACCTATGCGCTTTCCAGGATTGGGCGTGCTGAGCTCGGCGGCGATCCCGAGTCCGTGAGCAACAACGAGATCTACGTGGGCATACAGTCTCCCGAGGAATACAAATGGGTGACCGCACCCAGCCGGCTGGCTCTTGCCGAGCGCATGGCCGAAGATCTCGGGAAGGAGTATCCCGGTGTCCTCTTCAACTTCAGCCAACCCATCGCAACCCGTGTCGATGAACTCTTGAGCGGCGTCAAGGCGCAGATTGCCATCAAGATATTTGGGGATGATTTGGGCACACTCGCGGATTTGGGTCGGCGGATCGAAGCCGTAATCCGAGGCGTTCCAGGTGCCGCCGATGTTCAGCTCGAGCAGATTGAAGGTGAAGCCCAACTTGTTGTGCGCGCCGATCGAAATGCCATGGCGCGCTATGGAGTCAACGTTTCCGATGTCATGAGTGTGGTGCAGAATGGAGTTGGCGGGGTGACGGCCAGCGAGGTGCTGGAGGGCAATCGCCGATTTGGCATCTACGTGCGGGTGGAAAAGTCACAGCGACTTGACGCGGAAGCCATTTCGAAGCTCTTGGTTCCCGGGGGGGGAAATGCCCGTATTCCCCTCTCTCAGGTGGCACACATCCAGGCGGAGGAAGCCCCTCCTCAGGTGAGTCACGAGCAGGGGCAACGGCGCGTGGTCGTCCAGTGTAACGTTCGTGGCCGTGACATGGGCGGCTTTGTCGCTGATGCCCGCCGTGAAATCTCACGGCGGGTTGCCATGCCGGCAGGTTATCATACCGAGTGGGGCGGGCAGTTCGAGAACCAACAACGAGCCCAGCGCACCCTGGTCATTGTCGTCCCGGTCTCGATGTTGCTCATCCTGCTCTTGCTCTACCTGTCGTTCAACACCGTAAGACACTCGCTCCTAGTGATTTCCAATGTCCCGTTTGCCGTCATTGGCGGCATTTTTGCCCTGGCGGCCACGGGGCAGTATCTGAGCGTCCCCTCCGCGGTGGGGTTCATCGCCGTGTTCGGTGTAGCGGTTTTGAACGGGGTCGTGCTTGTGGCTTGCATCAACGGGCATTACCGTGAGGGAATGGATGCCCCATCAGCCGCCGCGTTGGGCGCCATGCAGCGTCTGCGGCCAGTCCTCATGACGGCGTCGGTGGCAATGTTGGGGCTTATTCCACTGCTGGTGTCATCGGGGATAGGCTCCGAGGTACAGCGCCCACTTGCCACGGTCGTCGTGGGGGGCGTGCTCACGTCAACACCGATGACACTTCTCGTATTGCCGGTGCTCTACACGATGTTCGTGAGGCGCCGCAGGGAGGTTGAAATATGAGTGGTAGGATCAAGGAGATCAAGGCGATTGTGCAACCCTTCATGCTCGAACATGTTTTGGATGCCCTTGCCTCTATCGAGGGGCTTCCAGGGGTTACGATTTCGCAGGTGCTAGGATGGGGGACGAGCCGTGCCAGTGGCGAGGCGAAACGGATTCGTGAGGCAGGGCACGCTTTTGCCCCCAAGACCAAAGTAGAGATCGTGGTTCGGGCGGAGATGGCCCAGCGGGTCGTGGAGGCGATCATGGGGGCGGCGCACACGGGCAATCCAGGCGATGGCAAGGTCTTTGTCACGGACCTCGTGGATGCCGCTAAGATTCGCACGGGGCTGCGCGGCGTCGCGGCGATTTGAAGGGAAGGGGAAAAAGAACATGGGGCACGATCACGAACACGGTTCGGCAGCGCAGGCCCAACGTGGCGGATCGCGCTATAAGAAGCGCCTCCTTTGGTCCTTTGCCATTGTCGGGGGATATTTTGTCGTGGAGCTGGTGGGAGGGCTCCTGACGAACTCGCTGGCATTGTTGTCCGATGCCGGCCACATGTTCACCGATGTTCTTGGCCTGGGCATGGCCGCGGCGGCCATCCATGCCGCGGAGCGGTCGAAAAGAGATGGGCAACACACCTTCGGCATGTACCGCTTGGAGGTTCTCGCAGCGCTGGCCAACGCAGTTTTGTTATTTGGTGTTGCCCTCTACATCCTGTACGAGGCGGTCCAGCGGATCAGTGAGCCACAGGATGTGATGAGCTTGCCGATGCTCGTCGTCGCGGTCATCGGCCTCTTGGTGAACATCGGCGTGTTCCTGCTCTTGCGGGAAGGGGCGAAAGAGAGCATCAATGTCGAAGGTGCGTACCTGGAGGTATTGGCCGATCTTTTCGGCTCCGTCGGGGTGATTGTGGCGGCGGTTGTCATGGAGGTGACGGAATTCACCCTTGTGGACCCGATTTTTGGAGTTGCCATCGGGCTCATGGTTCTGCCGCGCACGTGGAGATTGGGCAAGAAGGCGTTGCGTATTCTGATGCAGGCCGCGCCGCCGTCGGTTGCTCTCGAGGATATTGAGGAGGCGCTGGGAACCATCGTCGGCGTGGACGAGGTTCACGATTTGCACGTTTGGACTCTCACCTCGGGGATGGAGGTTGCCACCGTTCATCTACGGGTGGCCGACAGATTGAGGATGCCCGAGGCGCTGGCGGAGGCCCGTGAGATGCTTTCTCACCGTTTTTCCGTGGATCATGCCACCGTCCAGGTCGAGCTATCGGGCGGGGCCGTTTGTGAATCCTTTTGTGAGCGGGAGGGGCACCCATCCGATCCCACGAAAGCCTAAGGCTCGAAAACTTCCACAGTGCCGGCTTTGTTTCCTCTGCACAACAGCACTCGGCGTAAGCCTCCCGATCCCTGGAGAAGGAGAAGTTTTGCCTAGTCTTACCTCTCCTTCGCATTGCTCCTTGGTCTGCTAGCCAACGCCGCAGCCGGCTGGTGGTGGGCCGATCCGGTTGCGGCGCTGCTCATGGTCCCATGGCTCCTGAAAGAGGCACACGAGGGATTGAGAGGCTATGGGTGTTCCCACGACTATGCACCTCTGGAAACGACACCTATCTAGTTTCGCAGGAGCTCAGCCACATTGACGGCCGGTGCCCGGCCTGCCAGCCAGCGCCGGGCTTTCGCCGCCGCAGGCGCCCACTCGTCGGAGCGATTTCCGGCCTCATGTTCCAGGAGTGCTAGCACCACCGCCGTGGCAATTAGCGCCTCACCCTGCGCTGCGCAGGCCGCCTTGACGACCGCTGCCCGAACTCCCAGCCAGCGCTCTAGCTCGGGGCTCCAGCCGAAGCTGCCGTCAGCCCTCTGGCTCATCAATAGCTCAAAAAGAGCATCGACTCCCCTGGTCATCCCTTCCGTTAGGCCGCCCAGTTCAGTCAGGCCCAGTTCAGCCACGTCCAGTTCAGCCACGTCCAGGTCGGCCAGGTCCAGTTCAGCCACGTCCAGGTCGATTGTGTTCGAGTAGGGCGGATCCGAGGAGAAGTCGATAGAGGCGTTGGCCCGGGATTCGTCCCCTGCCCGCTTCTTGAACAGCCTCCCCAGCAGGCCGTCGGAATGGCCGCTTGCCGGCCCTTTTTTGAGGCTTGGTGGCGCCGGTGCGGGAGAAGCAGTCCGAAGCCTTGTTGGAGAATCTCCGAGACTCCGCCGCAAGAAAGCCGGGATCTCAAGGAGGGGATGCCTGGCCACTGCGCCCACCATACGGGGAGCAGACGGCACGACCATGCCGATGTGGCTACTTCCCGCGGAGAACCCGATACCTCCCATGCCGCCCCAACCCACGGTCAAGGCGATGGGTATCTTGCGCAGCTCTGCCTGCTCCAGGGTTTTTTCTTCAGCACTCCTTTCTTCCACCGCAACATAGCTGGTGGCACTGGACATCAGGCCGTAACCAGTGCCCAGCTCCACGATCCTCTGCCGGGTTCGATCTTCTTTCGACTTTCGCCGTTGTTGGCTACCTCGGGCCGATCCCCCTGTCTCTTCCAGATGGCGGATCATCTCCCTGGCCCAAAGGATGGGAACCGGTCCGCCTTTTTCCGCGGATTCGATCTCCAGGGGAAGTTGCCAGGAACGATGGTCCGCCCGGAGGGTGACTTCTCTTGGCGAACCTCTCTGAATACGGGCATACAAAGTTACAGTATCGCCGTCGAACACGGGCGGACAGTCTGGGGGCGCTTGCTCCACCTTGAGATCGCTCCAGTGGACCGTGACCTCCTTGTACGTGGGAGATCCCACTCGGGCGAACATTCGGAGCACCTTGGGCTCAATCCTTTCCCCGGGGAAGATGAACTCCGACGCGCCTTTCGTGGCTCTGGCGACTCCGCGGACCAGATATTCGCTGCATCCTGCTCCAATACCAAAGGAGAAGATTCGGCATTGCTCCGAATGTTGGCGGCAAAGTGCGATGACACTCTCTTCGTTGGAGACCTCTCCGTCCGTAAGGAGAAGGAGTTGCCGCGCCCTCTCCGGATCTGGAGATTTTTTCAGGAGAGCCTTGAGGGGGCTCAAGATTTCGGTTCCACCCAAATTCGCGCTCACCTGGCGGAGGTATTTCGACGCCTTGTCCAGGGTCTTCTGGCTGTAGGGCTTGGGCCTCTTCCAAAGGGACTGCCAGGAACTGCCGAACAGCGTGATGTTGAAGCTGTCGCCTTCGGAGAGGGCCCGCAGACAGAGGGCCAAGGCCTTTTTCGCCTGCTCCATGGAATCTCCGCCCATGGAGCCGGAACAATCGAGGAGGAACAACACTTCTTTTCCTTGACGCTGGGCGCCGCCGTGGTCGGGGTAGAAACTCACCATGGCGATCCGGGTCCCGTCTTCCTCCTGAGCCACCCGAACGTGAGGCTGGTGGGGCTCCTTGGGCTCCAAAAGCAGCACGAAATCCCGATCCAGTGCCACCGATTCCGAAGAAATCTCCACTTTGGCCCGATTCTCTTCGAGCATCGTCACCTTGAGCGGATGGCTGGGGCTGTCGATAGAGCGCAGAGGAGAATCCGACTCGATTTCAAGGCGCAGCGTCAGACCATATGGTACCTTGAACGCAACCGGCGGGTTGACCCGATGGCCATCCGGTTCCCCCACTTCGGGAGGGCCAGCCGGAACATATCTCGGGGAAACTGTCGTGGGGATCTGGAATCGCAGTGCCTTTCCCTCATGGCGGAGCTGGGCAACGTAGGTGATGGCGATTTCCACCCTTTCGCCGGGCCGGAGATTTCCCACGGACGCCGTGAAAATATTGGGCCTCTCCTGATCCAACAAAAACGCACCGTCTCCCTCGGTGAGAGCATCGTCATAGATTTCAAACGCCTTCTCCTTTTCTTCTACCCGGCCGCGGATCAATCGATCCCCGACTCTTGCCTCGAAACCACAGACAGCCGAGCCCTCTTCCATGGGGAACACGTAGACCGCCTCCACCGGAATCGACTCCTTGTTCTGGTAGCGCTGTGTCACGGTCACTTTGGAGCAAGCTCCAGAAAGCTTGGCCTCCAAGAGAACACCTTCCAGGGGAACTTGCCCGGAGGCTGTCAACAGACCAGTTTTCGGCGAGTCATTCATGACTTTGTCCTTTCTTATTCCAGTAAAGAGCGAACGGCCTCCCGGATTCGGTGGAGCTTCGACGGGTCGAGGGAAAAAGGCGGTTGCCGAAGGTGGAGCTCCACCCCATCGCCCAAGCGAATTCGCGTCCAAACGGTCCTGGGAAAGAAGGCCGGAGGAGACCATTTTTCCGGCGAAGGGGGCGGGCCTATGTGAGGCACGGAAATCCGTAAGGGCTCTTCACCTTCTTCTTTAAGATTGTTCAGGAATTGGCCAATGGCGTCCAGGGACATCCCTGCCCGCTGACATTCCCGGACCCGGATCAACTGCTCCAAGTGGCTTTTTGTGTAGTGCTTTCCACGTCCCATCCCAAGGGGCGGCGGGAGTAAGCCTCTCTGCACATAGTACCGGACTGTTCGCCGGTTGACCCCTCCGAGCTCTGCCAGATCGCCGATGGAATAATTGTCCTGAGCCTGTTGCTTCATCGCTTTCGCCTGCCTCTTGTGACTTCACTGTACCTTCATCTCTAATGTGACACCATACTGTCGAATTGTCAAGTGTCGCATTGCGAAAAAGGCAAAAAAAACGCCGCCGAGACAGCTTCTCGGCGACGGAAGGTACCCGGACTCAGAGGGCGCGTTGGAGATAGCGCTGGGTGAAGAATTCGTCCCCCAGACCCTCGTCGATCCTGATGTTGGAGAGCTCCAGGACTGTCTGAGATTTCTTTTTGAGGTTTTTCATGGTGACTTTCTTTGCCACCCAATAGCCCTTGATTTTCTCGTAATCCCCGAACGTCGCTGTCTTGATGTGCTTGCCTTTCTTGTCGAAGAGCTCCATTTTGACATTGACGAAAATGTCTTTTTGAACCCAGACGAGGGCTTTGGAATAGGTGGCCCGCTTCTTGTCTTTGTCGATGCTTTCGATGACATAACACTCGGTATCGCCGCAAGGTTCGGTGGAGACCAGGCGGTGTTCCGATTCATCCACTGATCGATCCTCCATGTCGTAGTAACTGAAGTCCGAACCCATGAAACTCCCCCCTCTCTTGTTGGAAGCGATTTTCTTTACCCGCTTGAGGGCTGGCAGATAGAGCCACTGGTCGTCATTCCGCTCCTTGTGTCCCCAAATCAAGAAGCCGGTCCCCTTGACATCGGTTGGTTTGAGGAAGCGGAGAAGGGTTTTGTCTACGTCGCCGTAGCTTTTGCTGTACATCCGGATTTGGCGTACCCGTTCGCCGCGGCGTGCCTGGATTCGCATGGTCATGTCGGTGGTCCGATCCTGGCTCCGGATCTGGTCCCGGACCTTTTGCATGATTTCCGCCCCGGTCATTTCGGCTTGAGCCGGAGGCTGCAGCCCTAAGAAGAAGAGAGGCATGGCAAGGAGGATTCCCAGTGGGGAATGGGCGAATGTTTTCAAAAATCTCACGCTGACTCTCCTGGTAGTGGGTCTTTCTTTTTGCTTTGGGGTCCGCTCACATCGGTCGCCGTCCGGCGCCCGCTGCTCGCCCGGTTTGCCGCAACCTCCAGCTTTTGCAGTGAAATGAGGTCAGTGGCCGAATCTGCCTGGTTGGCCCATTTTCCTTCTTCTTTGTTTGAAGATCCCCGTGGGAGTGACGAGGGGCGACTGGCGCCCGCCGGAGGGCGGGCGACGGGAGCGGAACTCAAGAAGGAGAAGAAAATCCTGAAAGGTGAAAACGACTCGGACCTATTTGAGTTAGATTTGTGCTCGGTCACCAGTAATAAGTCAGCTCCAACATCCCGAGGTCGAGAGCCTGGAAGTCCGCGAGAATCGAGCCTTTGCGGCCCCCGATGGAGAGAGCCATGGCCCGGAGTTTCCAGGAATCGGTAAACCGGTAGGTGGCGGCAAGTTGCCCCACGTAGGCGGAGCGGTCGATATTGAACTGTCCCGATGCTTCGAGCTCGATACGGTCCCCGTCCTTATTGATTCGGAGAAGACCCGTGACACTGGTTTCCCGTTCATCGTAGATAAGAGGCTGCACGATGTCGAAGATCCGTTGTTGGATGATCTGGGCAGACAGATAGAAATCGAAATCTCCAACAGAGGGTGGTGGGTAGTCAATGCCCAAAAGGAAGGTGGCGGAATCGTTTTCCGAAACCAATTCCGGAAGGATGACTTCCCAGATGCCGTTTTCATAGACATATTCGGTGCCAGGGGTCCCCATGAGATCGTTGAGCTGGTCCGTAGAAAGATCCTCCACGCCACTCCAATTGTAGCGGCGGCCTTTAAGGAAGGCAGCTTCGCCCCGGACGACCACCGGGCCCAACGTGGAGGTGAAGTCTGTCCCTATTTGCCAGATGGGCGGGTGGCGGGCCGTGATATCGATCCTGGCTTTTGCATCCAGGAGGTCGAGGAGCGTGGGGTTTTGCGGGAGTCCGTCCAGAAAGAAATGGGGCCTTGGCGAATAGATTGGCTGGCGGTCGTAGCCGAAAAACATGTAGAGCTGAGAGTCGAAGGGGCCAAAGGTTGCCGCGGCCCGAAATCCCAATTCCGAGCGGCTTAGGGTAGGCTTGGGCAGTTCTTCGTCGAGGAACTGGATTTTCGTGGGAATGGGGAATCCCAGGATCTTTACCGTCGGTTCCACAAGAAGCGTTGGCGGGAAGAAGGGATCGTCCGCCTTGGGGTAGACATCGGGCCGGAAGCGGGGGATGAAGACGAATTCGACGGTCCCGGATTGTCCGTAGTAGCTGGCTCGGACCATGAAATTGCCGATTTTGCGGTTCAGCTCGTCGTCCAAGATGAAAAGGGAATAGTCCTGGGGATTGAGAATGTCGTTGGGTACGATGCCGTCGCCGCGACCCCAGGCGAGCTTCTGGATTCCGGCGCTGAGATCCCAGCGGCTGGATGAGTATTGAAAGTAGAGCTCATCGACACCGTAGCGGCCGAAGAGAGAGAAGCGAGAGATACCGTCGTCGAAGCGGAAGGAAGGATCGAGCTTGAGCTTGAAGGCGAGGCCCTTGGGAGATGTGAATTCATGGCCGATTTCGGCGACGGCGATGGTCTCGGTAAGGAGGCTCTCTTTCAAGACGAAGCCATAGGCTGCCCGCGTGGTGATGGATCCAGAAACTTCCATGGCGTGGCCGGCGGGAATCCGGGCAAAAAGAGAGAGAATAAACGTCAGTGCCATCACAAGTAGGGAGAGATGCCTTGACGGTGCTGGAATCGAGCCTTGTACCGCGGATTCCCGCGGGGCGGTCTGGGATCCACCCACCGTCACGATGGGGTATCCACGCAAGGCGGGACAAAGATTGGAAATAAAAGGAAAACGCGCAGCGCACAAAAATGTGGGTCCAGGGAGCGAGCTCCCTGGTGGGTGCAGGGCGAAGTCCTGCCAGGGGACGGGGGACAGCGTCCCCGGACG
>JAJRTK010000410.1 GCA_024278345.1 bacterium
AGCTGGCTCCCTGGCGTGGGTCTGGGAGCGGCGCTCCCAGCGGAGGTCCGGAGGCAGAGCCTCCGCCGGGTTCCAGGGCTGGAAGCCCTGGGGCGGCGTCTGAAATCTGCACCGTGGCCGGTACCATGACCGAGGCCCAACTGCGCCCTCCTTTTCCGGTACCTGGCCGGCACGATGACCAAAGCCCCATGCCTCTATCAGGGGCAGATCCCGGGCTTCACGTAGAGGATATCGGCGTCGTAAGTTTCGGAAGCGAGATCGGTAAAAACCACGGCAAAAGTGGCAAAGCCCATGGAGTCGGCGAAGCTGATCTCGCCGATGGCGGCAACCGCTAGTGGGCCCGGTGGAATTTCGTCTGTGATGCCGATGATTTTGCTGGTGCTCCAACTGCCTCCCGCCCGTGTTGCCTTGTAAAGCTCCAGGCCGTTTCCAGCGCGATCGGAGCTGAAATAGAAATTGCCGTCGGCGGCCCACATCGGCTGCCTTTCATTGGACGCGTCGAGGTTGATGGGGGCTGGCATCGGTTCTGGAATCGACCACTGGTTGGGCGCGGTTTCTCGGGCCGTAAAGATTGTCTCGGTCCGGGTCGGGCTCAGCTCTTTGCTCCAAAAATAGAGCGTCCCGTCGTGAAAGATGGAGTCGTCGAAGAACTCGTCTCCCACCACGATTTGCTGCCGCACCCCGTTCCGGAAGGTGCCGAAAGCACCGGTTCGCAGGTCGAAGGAAGTATAGTACCAGTCACTGCCCGCCGGGAAACCGCAGCACTCGATCACCTGCTCCGAGGGATCGCTGAAGGGGAAGCGCACGGGGTTCGAGATGGTTCCCGTGCTCTGATCCAGATCAAATCTGTAGAATTTCCCGTTGGTGTTGCCATCCAGGGCCGGGCCTTGACGGAAACAATCGATCTTTTTGATGTCGCTACCGGCCTCCATCCAACTCACAAGATCCCAGCTTGCGTGCAAGAGATAGAACGACTTGCCGTCCCGACTGAGTTGGGGGCTGTCTTGCCAAGCCGGGTTGAGGTTCGGACCCTCCATGAGCTTGGGGCAAGTCCAACCGACGGTGGTGATCCGAGCCAGGGCCTTTTCCTTGTCTTGGCGGTTCCAGCGGGTTTTGATGGTGTCAGGAGAATCGGGTTCCCGCTGGCAATCATTCGCGGCCGGGCTGTCGCTCCCCGAGCAGGCGACGAAGGTCCAGCAGAGTAGAAGGGGCAAAAAACGTTGAAAAAGGCTCATTTCATACTCCCTCGGGTAGCCCGCTAGCCTCTCGGGCGGGGCCATGTCATGTCGTTGCCTGGAACCTGTGGTGGCGAGCCGATCAACCCATGCCGTCAGGACACGAATAATTCTTCAGGGCACGTAAAAAGAGGAGTGGCAGCGGACGAGGGAACTCGCGCCGCAAGCGCGGGGCGTGCCGCCAGGGGTGATCCAACCCAACCAGGCCTTCTTGTTGATCCATGCCCTCTATCGAGGATACCCCCGGGGAACCGCACCGCTTTTTTTCTTACACGGAAAGGGTTGGAAAGGTTACAGGGGGACGGGCCCGGTGAGCAGACTTGCGATCCGCGTTGTTTCCGCCTCGACCCGGGCAAGGTCCGGCCCGGTTTCCACCAGAGTCCATTTCTCCATCTACGGTGACGTCACGATACTGGCTGGGCCCACCACGGAGATTGCGACTCATGGTGTTCCTCAGCTTCCGTTGGCGGACTTTGCCGGATGGGCGGAATCGGTTACCCTTGCAGGAGTGGTCAGCGGTGTGGAGGTTGCCCCCGGCATTCTGGATGCGCGGATCATCTGGGTGGAGGGCGAGCACCGGGACGAGGTGGTGGAATTCCAGATCGTCTTCCAGTTGGAACCGGGCGCCGACCTCGACGCGGTTTTGCAGGACCATGGCCTCGTGCTTTTGGACAGGGTGGCCGGAGTTCGGACATTCCTGGGGTTGTCCGGTGAACCGGATCTTGAGGCGACTCTTCAGGCGATGTGGAGTGATCCCCGAGTTTCCGGAGCCGAAGAGCTTGGGCTCGCCGAGTCACCGGAAAGTCGTTTCCGGACTCTGGCGCGGGCGGACAACAATGCTCAGGCCGCCGATTATCTGGTCGTGCTCTTCTTTTAGGGCAGAGTTCTCGGCAAACCCTTTGTCTTCTTCGTGTTGCGTTCCGCTCCCATCGGGCGCCATCCGACGCCTGCTGCTCGCCATTACCGCCGCCTTCGCTCCATTGCCCTAGGGCTGAAGCACCACCGATTATCTTGGTCAGGCCGCACTGGTTCACGTCGGCGCTCGGAGGCGGTTTGGGACGGTTCCGGGGTCATTGTTGCCATCCTTGACACGGGGATTGGCCCCCATCCGTACCTCGACCCATTCCTCTTGCCGGGATACGATTTCATCGACGACGACGAGGATCCAAGCGATCTGGGGGACGGGATCGACAGCGATGAAGACGGGACTGTGGATGAGGGGGCCGGACATGCCACCCACGTCGCCGGGATCATCCACGCCGTTGCTCCTCGGGCTACGCTCCTTCCCGTGCGCGTGATGCATTCCGAGGGGCAGGGCTCGGTCTTTTCCATTGCCCGGGGCATTTATTTCGCCGTGGACCGCGGGGCAAGGGTGATCAATCTTTCCCTGACCCTGCTTGCCGGATCGCCCAGTGTCGGTGAGGCGCTGGAATATGCGGCGAGCCGCGGAGTGATCATCGTCACCTCCGCCGGCAACGCGGGCCGCGATGAGCCCGTGGAATTTCCTTCCGGCGAGCCCATCGTCATTTCCGTGGCCGCCACCGATCTTGAGGATCAGAAAGCCAGCTTCTCCAACTACAATGCCCAGGTGGATCTTGTGGCGCCCGGTGTGTCCATCCTTTCTTTGTACACCCTGGAGAGCGCCCAGTTTGCCACTTGGACCGGCACATCCATGTCCGCGCCATTCGTCTCCGGAGCTTCGGCCTTAGTGATACAGGCGGTTCCCGAGCTTCCCGCGGTGGAGGTTGCCAATACTCTTTACGGAACAGCCAGAAATATCGACGCTCTCAATCCGGGTTACATCGGCATGTTGGGCCATGGCCGCTTGGATATCGCCACGCTGATGACGGAATTGCCCTCTCCACCGCCCCCCGTTCCCGCCATGGATTGGGGTTTTCTAGAGCTCGCCCCGCACCTGGGCATCTTTGGACCGGAAATCCAACCATCGGGGGGGGGGTGCATTCTGGCTCATAACCTCTGGAAGATTGCGCGAATGGCTGCACAGCAGCGGGAAATAACCGCCGAATACAAGGAAGCCGCCTGAACGAACAATTCA
>JAJRTK010000411.1 GCA_024278345.1 bacterium
CTTCGCTCGGCCCCGCGTTTTCCCTCTTCTTTTCCTGTTTTGTCCCGCCTTAACGAGCATGATCCCGGCGACCACACCCCGGAAGATGAAAGTGAATGGCGCCGAGCGCCATAACCACGCCGTCGAAGATGGATTGAACCATGTACTTTCATGGTACGTGGATACCCGTGGCAGCGCAAAGAAAGGCGAGTGGCGGCGGACGGATTGCCGTCGCCGCGAGCGGAAGACAACCCAAAGAAAAGAAAGCGGTTTGCTAGAATTCTGCTCTGGAGGAGCTCCACCGCCAAAAAGCGCCGTGCTCAGAAACCCTCCTTGCCCCGGAGCCTGCAGACTGACAGGCTTCCCGTCAATCACAGGTCAAGGAGAAGAGCAAATGAGCCGGATCTCCCTTTTTTGGGTTGCGTTCCGCTCCCATCGGCATCGACCCGTGCCTTTGGCACGAGTTTCCCGCGACGCCCGCTGCTCGCAGGAATCGCCCTTGAACCGATGGGGACCGGTTAAGGCACACTTTTGAGAGTGACAGTGACTTTTGTCGATTGGCCGGGAATGCTGTCGATGACCAAGGCTCCGCCGCACAACTCCACCAGGCGCTTGGCGTTGTTCAGGCCAAACCCGCTGCCCTGCTGTTCGTGGAGTTTCCGGTTGAACTGGATGTAGGTGCCGATCCTGGCCACCTCTTCTGGAGCCATTCCTCGTCCTTTGTCCTGGATCTCCAAAATAGTATGCCGCGAGTCGGATTTTGCCCGCACCGAGACGGGAGATCCCGGCTGTGAGAATTTGAAAGCATTGTTCACGAGTTCTCGGACGACCTTCCGCAGGTCCGGTTCTCCGACGTAGACTGGAGCATCCTGTAGGGCAAGGCTCAGGTCGTCGCCACGCTGGGCCTCGTGTGCCTGTTCCAAGGCGGTCTTCTCGATAATGAGCACCGGTTGTTCGGTGACCTGGCGTTTCCAGGCGGCAAGCTGCTGGGGATCGGAAGCCAAAAGCTCTAGCTGGGCATAGGTGAGGTAGTTTTCGAACAGCCGCTTGAGTCGGCGCGCGGCCCTCTGGATGGTTGTTCCCATCTGTTGCACGCGCCCGGTGTCGAACTTTTCGGGCCGGGTGGCCAACAGGTTGGAAAACCCGACAATGGTGGTGAGAGGGGTGAGAAGTTCGTGAGGAAGGGAGTGGACGAGGTTGCTCCGAAGTTCGTTGAGCCGCTCCTCAGCCTGCTGAGACAGGATCTCCCTTTTTTCCAACCGCGTGTGAAGCGCCCGGAGAAGCTCGGCCGGTCGGATCGGCTTGGTCAGATAGTCGTCGGCCCCCAGGTTCATGCCTTGGCGGAGATCCTGTTTCGTGGCCCGCTCCGTCAGGAACACGAAGGGGATCGTCGCCGTCGCGGAGCTGTGGCGAAGCATCTTGAGCAGGGAGAATCCGTCAACCTCCGGCATCCGAACATCGCAAAGAATGATGTCCGGCAGTTGCCGCTGGGCCAATTCGAAGCCCACCTGTCCATTCTCGGCCTCTAGAACACGATAGTCCCGCCGTTCCAGGATCCTGCGGATCGTCTTTCGGATCATTGGGCTGTCGTCAATGACAAGCACGCTCTTCATGGTGTTTTGGCTCGCAGAAGACGAATAGGCTTCTTCTAGCTTGCCTGGAACGACAAACTTTTTCCAGTCCCCGCAACCAAATCGCCCCACAAAGCTCCACCAAGGCAACCGACGAAACCGTTCACCGGTCCTGGCGCCAGCGGCGGAGATCGTGGAAAAAGGGCCTCCGTCGCTCGACTCCCACCTGCTCCATCTGATAATGAATGTCTGGATCAGCTAATCGTTCAGGTAATTGTTTAGGCGGTGCATCTGCGCTGGTGGCCCTTGGGACGTCCTATTCCCGGACGATCTCAGGATCCTGTTACCCAACGGGTGAGCACGGGCGTCGGGATTTCCCCTGTTGCCATTGTGGAAGGTCAGACATGCGGAATCGGACAGGGGAAGGCAAGCTCTCCACCTATTTGCTGGTCTGCTCCGTTGCACTGGTCACCTTGGCCATCGAGCTCCTTCAGACAAGGATCCTGTCTGCGCTTTTCTACAGCCACGTGGTCTACCTGACCATCACCGTGGCGCTGTTGGGATTCGGTATCTCGGGTGTGGTGGTCAGCATCTTCGCCAGGGAACCCGCAAACACCGAGCGCATCGCCTGGGTTTCGGCCGGAGCTTTCGCCGTCAGCTCCGTGGTCTGCATGCGGGCGGCGAGCTTTACTCCCGTGCTGCTTCCAGCCAATTGGTTCTTTTCAAAGCTTTTGTTCTGTTACGTCGTTCTGGCTGTGCCGTTTCTTTTCTCTGGAATGGTCCTGGGTGTAATTTTCATGAGCGGTGGACGAAACATCTACCGGCTCTATTTCTTTGATTTGGCGGCGAGCGCCCTGGGAGTTCTTGGGTTTACGCTGCTTTTGCGTCCACTTGGGGCCGATCTGTTGATTTGGGTTCTTGCGGGGATCGTGGCGGTGAGTCATGTGATCTACGGGTGGAGGATTGGAGCTCCCAGGTGGGCACTTCCCATCGTCCCGGCAATTCTGCTCACCGGGTATGGGATCTGGGGGAGCGATCTTGTCAACGACCAGCCAGAGAAATCCAAGGCTTCGGCGGCCGCCTATGTCTCTCCACCGTTGAACGGCTACATCGAGAAAAGCGAGTGGACCACCATTGCCAAGATCGATCTTGTGGGCAACCCAATCACCTTGAGATTGCGGCCCAGCGCAGGGTTGCTCCGAAGTACAAAAAGCAAGGTGCTCACCCAGGACGGGGACGCGCATACGATCATGCTCGATTCCGGTAGAGTCAACAAGCTCTTGCGGGGCCCTCGGGACCGTTTTCGGGCGGGGCGTTCCCTTCTCTACTTCGCCCGACCAGCACCTGAAAACGCGCTTGTTATCGGAGTCGGCGGCGGTCTGGACATGGTCCACGCGGAAGCTTTCGGAGCCAAGTTCATCACGGGTATAGAGATCAACAAGGCGATCATCGATGTCGCGCATGAATACGAGGATCTTTGCCTCTGGCCGAAGTGGAAGAACGTCTCTCTTGTCTGGGCGGAGGGCAGGCACTTCATCAGCCGGACAAAGGAGAAATACGACACGATTGCCATGACGGCCATCGACACCTTCACGGCCCTCAATTCCGGCGCCTACGTGATGTCCGAGAACTACCTCTACACGGTTGAGGCCTTCGGGGATTACCTGCGCGTATTGAAACCCGACGGGGTGATGTCGATTGTACGGCTCTTTTTCCGGCAGCCTCGAGAGAGCTTGCGGCTGGTCAATCTCTATCTGTATGCCGCCGAACGGGCCGGCATCGACCCGTCTCGAAGCATCTTCGTCTACAGCATCCGCGGCGAACGTTTGCTCTGGTCGGGAATCCTCTTTAAAAAAACGCCTTTCACGACTCAGGAGATGGATCGGATCCTGGAGGCCATCAAGCCTCACCCCAAGCTGTCAGCCTTGTACATTCCGAATGTCTTTCCCTCGCAACGGCAAAAAGAGGTGGAAAGTGCCGCCTTTCAATCCTACAGCCAGGATTTGTCCCAGGCCCGCCGACTCTTTGCGAGCCTGCTCCGAGGCCCGTCCAAAGCTTCGCGGAAAGAAATGGAAGACGAGTATATCTACAACATCTCCCCCGTCTACGATGATTCCCCTTTCTTCTTCAGATATGGCAAGCTTGGGCGGCAACTGGCCCAGCTCATGAGTGGCGGCATCAAGCCGCGAGCCGCTCTCGCTCATCTGGCCCTCTTGTTTCTGCTCATCGTCGTGGGAGCCGCATGCCTTTTGGCGATGATCGGACCTCTCATGGTCTATTCTCGGGACGGTTTGCACGTGACGGGGCGGTGGTCGCTCATCGGGTTCTTCTCCTGCTTGGGGGTTGGGTTCATGTTCCTGGAGATCGGCTTCATCCAGCGCCTGAACCTTTATCTTGGACATCCGATGATTTCGCTCTCGGTGGTCTTGGCTGGGCTCCTTCTGTTCACCGGAATCGGCAGCTTGCGGGCGGCGCGGATGAAGGGCGGCACTCTTGCCATGCTTCGGAAAGGCATGCTGGGAACGGCTTTTTCGGCTCTTGCCTGCCTTGCCATCCTGCCATGGTTGATTCCCGCCACATTGGCCTGGCCCACCTGGTCTCGCATCGTCATGAGCCTCCTGATGCTGTTGCCCATGGGTCTGTTCATGGGAATCCCCTTCGCTACGGGCCTGCGATATCTGGAATCGAGGCATCCTCGATTCATCCCCTGGGCCTGGGGCATCAACGGGCTGATGAGCGTCATGGCCTCGATTCTTGCCATTGCATTCGCCATGCGTATTGGCTTTACAATGGTGATTGTCCTGGGGGCGTTGGTCTACCTTTTCGGCTACGGGCTGGCAGCAGTTCACCTTGCCCAGTCGTGGGACCGGGGCTCCCGGTGAGCTGTACGTCGGGACAGAGGGCGGCAGGACCATGGGTTCGATGGAAAGCCAGGCGCATCCCATCCTTTCCAGAATCGAAGAGTGCCTCTCCCGAGTCAGCCCGCGCCGGATTCTCGTCGCCTGCTCCGGGGGCCGGGATTCCACTGTGCTGGCCCATGCCATGGAGCGATTGGGGCTGCGGCACTCCTGGGTCATCGAGCTTGCCTATTTCAATCACCGGCTCCGGGGCTCCGAGTCCGACGCGGAAGAAACGGCCTGCCTGGCAATGGCCCAGCGACTGGGGCTTCGGCTCCACGTGGGCCGGTGGGACCAACCGGAGCGCGGAGAGGCCAAAGCCCGACAGGCCCGGTATTGCTGGCTCGGTTCCGTTGCCCGCCAGGGCGGGCATGAGGCGATTCTCACGGCGCACCACCGGCGGGACCAGGCAGAGACCCTTCTCATCCGTCTGATCCGGGGCACGGGCCTGGACGGCCTGACGGCCATGGGGCCGGTGGCACCACTGCCCGTGGGGATTGAAGAGCAGATCCCCGGCGTGGCGCCATCCTTTCAGGACGGGACCGTCGGAATGGGCGTCGCGCCCGGAAACGTGGCTGGACCGGGCACGGGGGCTTCCGCCGCTGACGCCGGGCCGGACGGGCCGGAACAGGCCGGTGTCCCGGGCGACGGCTCAGGCCCCCCCACCTGCCCGATTCTTCTCCGCCCCATCCTCTCCGTCCCGCCGGCGGAGATCGAACAATATGCCCGCCGCCACGGCCTCACCTGGTTCGAGGATTCGTCGAACCGGTCCATGGATTTCCTCCGGAACAGGGTCCGCGTGGAATTGCTACCGCTCATGGAAGAGCTCCGACCCGGCGCGGAGCGGCGGCTCGCCCAACTGGCGGAGCACCTCCGGGAAGAAAAAGAGAGCCTGGATCGGTTGGTGAAAGAGCGTTTCTCTCAAGTGGCCCGGGCGGGATCGGGCTGGATCCTGTTGCCGCGGTCCGATCTGGTGGGAAGCGCGGGACGGCGGCTGATCCTCCTGGCCTGCCGCCGCCTTGGAAAGACGATTTCGGAACTGGATCTTCCGCGGGTCCGGGATCTCCTTTCCGATGCCCGGGACAACGAGCGGCGGCAGCGAACCTACCGTTTGGCGAAAGAACTGGTGGTCCAGCTCTTGGGAAAGGAGACGGCCATCCTGTCCGGTGCTCCCTGGGCGGCGACAACGGGGGGTGAGCAGCCCCTCTTTTCCGCCGGGACAGGCGACGGCGGGCTGGGGGAGGATCCCCGGATTGCCGAGCCGGGTCAAGGAGTGCCCTTGCCAGTTCCGGGAGCCCTGAAAGAGATGGAGAAGGCATTGGATATCCAGATCGTTGCTCCCGGCCAAAGCTCCAGCCAGCCTGACCCATGGCCCAACCTTGCTCTCCGCTTCCGGCGACCGGGAGAACGGTTTCCGGGAAGCCGGACGACCCTGAAGAGGGCATTTATCAAGGCGGGCCTCCCGAGATTCCTCCGGCCCCGATATCCGCTCCTAGAAGATGAATTCGGCCTCTGCCTGATCTCCGGCATCTGGCGGCGCCGGGCGCCCCCGGCCCCGGAGGTGGAAGTGCGGTTTGGGTCCACCTGGCCCCATCCGCTCTTGCCAAGAAACACCGGAGATCATCCCGGGTGAATTTGGGGCGGGTTGCGAAACCCGCCCCTACCATTTTTGGCGGCGTGGAAAACCGACACCGGCCATTTTGGCGGCGTGGTGGGCGAGGTGGTGGGGCGGGTTGCGAAACCCGACCCTACCATTTTTGGCGGCGTGGAAAACCGACACCGGCCATTTTGGCGGCGTGGTGGGCGAGGTGGTGGGGCGGGTTGCGAAACCCGCCCCGACTATTTTTTCTCGGGTGGGCGGATTTTTTTGCGGATTCTCCGTCCCGTCCCCACGTGCGGACAGCGCCTGCCGGATGGCAGGCGATGGGAGCGGAACGCAACACTGAAAAGTCTTCTTCATTTTACCGTGAAATTACACGCAAAGCAGACATCTGTCTTGCCGTGAAAGTACACGCCAGCCTGGAGGACGGAAGGCTTCCAGGCGAAAAGATTTGGGGGTTAAAACATCGGGGGGCTGCGGCGTCCCGCCTTTCATGCTTCTGGGGTGGTTCGATTCTTCTCCATGAGTGTTACCGTGAAAGTACACGCCACGCAGAGATTTGTCTTTATGGCGTAGGTGTGTAGCACGACCTTTGGTTCGTGGAATTTATGGCCTCCGGGCAACGCCTCGCGCTGCTCGGCGGATCACGTTTGCGTGACTCGAATGGTCACGCCTCGCGTTACCCAGCGGTCGTCCGGGGATTCCATCCCTTGGCAGGGCTTTGCCCTGCACCCACCAGGGAGCTAGCTCATCTTCCCGTTGCAACGAAGGGCAACGGGGGCCTTGGTCATAGTACCGGCCACGGTGCAGATTTCAGACGCCGCCCCAGGGCTTCCAGCCCTGGAACCCGGCGGAGGCTCTGCCTCCGGACCTCCGCTGGGAGCGCCGCTCCCAGACCC
>JAJRTK010000412.1 GCA_024278345.1 bacterium
AGCGCCGTGATGGCTCCCACGACCCAAATCAACCAATAACCGCCCCCGCGGCCAGCAGCCATGGCCAGGATTTCATCCTTGGAGAAAAAACCTGCCAAAGGCGGGATCCCCGCAATGGCCAGGCTGGCCACCAGAAAGGTCCACCCCGTGATGGGCATCTGCTTTCGCAGGCCACCCATGTTTTCAAGGCTTTGAGGATCCACGCTCTGGTCGTCCACGGAATGGAGTGCATGGTGCATGGAATGGATGACGCTTCCCGCCCCCAAGAAGAGCAGAGCCTTAAAAAAAGCGTGGGTGACCAAATGGAAGATACCGGTGATGTAGGCGCCACATCCAACGGCGACAAACATATATCCCAATTGGCTCACCGTGGAATAGGCCAGCACCTTCTTGATGTCTGTCTGAGTCAGGGCGATAGCCGCCGCCAGGAGCGCTGTCAAAACGCCAATTGTCGCCACAATGGCACCGGTGTAAGGGGCCAGTGTATAGAGAAAATGGCTCCTCGCCACCATGTACACGCCTGCGGTCACCATCGTCGCCGCGTGGATCAAGGCGCTCACCGGCGTGGGACCTGCCATGGCATCTGGAAGCCACACGTAGAGCGGAATCTGAGCACTTTTCCCCATGGCGCCCACAAAGAAGAGAAGCGTGATTCCCGTCAAAACCGCCGGAGTCATTCCTCCGGCCGCTTGTGCCACATCGGAATAAACCAGAGAGCCGCAAGCGCTCCAGAGAAGCATCATGCCAAGAAGAAAACCAAAATCACCTATCCGGTTGACGATAAAAGCTTTTTTTCCGGCCTTGGCCTTCTCCATGTCCTCGAACCAGAAACCGATGAGCAGGTAGGAACAAAGGCCCACCCCTTCCCAGCCCACGAACATGAGCACGTAATTGTTCGCAAGGACCAAGATGAGCATGGCGAAAGTAAAGAGGTTCAGGTAGCAAAAGTAGCGTGCGTACCTCTCATCATCGGCCATATAACCCACCGAATAGAGGTGGATCAGAAAGCCGACTCCTGTGACCACAAGGGTCATGACGGCGCTCAACGAGTCAAAGAGGAGTGCCACGGGAATCTGAAAACCATCGCCAGCGGCCATCCAGATGTAGAGCAAGTTTTCAACCGACCGCGTTTCCTCAGCTCTGCCAAGGAGCCCAAAGAAACCGCAGATCGCTGCAATGAACGCCAGAAGAACGACCCCGCTACCGACAACGGAGACCTTCCGCTTGCTGACATAGGGGCCCACTGCCACGTTGAACAAAAAACCCAACAGCGGGAAAAGGGGAATCAGCCAGAGATTTTCGAGAACTTTCACGGCCTACCACTTCAGCAGTTTCAGGTCATCGACGTCCACGGACCGATGACTCTTGTAAATGGCGATGATGATCGACAGACCTATCGCGACCTCCGCGGCCGCCACAAGGATCACCAAAAACACGAACAGTTGACCATCGAGCTGTCCCAAATGACGGGCCGCGGCCACGAAGGTCAGGTTCACGGCATTGAGCATGAGCTCGATACACATGAAGAGGAGGATCGCGTTTCGCCGACGCAAAACACCTACGGCGCCAATGACAAAAAGAAGAGCGCTCAAAAACAGGTACCAGCCGAACGGAACCGTCATTTCCCTTGCCCCGCTTCCTTATTCGCAAGCACGACCACGCCGATAATTGCTGCCAAGAGGAGCACGGAGCAGACTTCCAGCGGATAGACCCATTTTTGGAACAAGCCTTTCCCGATTTGCTCCATCGTACCATTCACCGCGCTCACGGTGCCTCCGGCCGGGGGAGAGGCTCCCCAAAAGACAAGGAGCATCGTGAAGACGAAGAGGGAACCTAGCGCGATGGCCAACAGTCCCTCGTAGCCAAGGCTCCGATCCCGGGCGATGCTTTTTCGCAGGTCCAGGAGCATGACGACGAAAAGGAACAACACCACGATGGCGCCAGCGTAGACAATCACCTGGACCGCTGCCACGACGGGAGCGCCCAGTGTCACATAGAATCCCGCCAGACTCAGCATGTTCAGAACGAGGAAGAGTGCCGAGTAAACTGGGTTCTTCTGCGTGATCACCATGACTGCGGAAGCCAAGGCAACAACAGTGAGCAGAACGAATACGAGCCATGTCATGGAAGAACGACCTCCAATGATCTAGCTGCGAGCAGATCCACCGACAAGAGACGATGCGGTCTCAAAATCACGGCTCCCTCGAATCAGGTGAATCACCTTCACCGGATCTCTCGTTGACAGCGGATTGCTCGACGACGTCGTTGGCCGTTTCTTTTGACAGACGTTCCAGCAACGCATCGAGCTTCGCAAGGTCCATCTCCTCGTGATATTCGCGATTGGCCATGATGACTGGCGCGGTACCACAAGATCCCAGGCATTCGAAGGAAAAAAGCGAAAACTGACCGTCCTCGGTCGTCTCTCCTTCCCCGATGCCCAACTTCTTTTCACAGGCCGACAGGAGATCCCCAGATCCAGCTAGAGCACAGGAGAGAGTCCTGCAAACATACAGGCGGTTTTTCCCCACCGGCTCCAGATGGAACATCGAATAAAAGCTCGCCACGGAATAGACTTCAGGAGCGCTCATATCGAGGACTTCCCCGATCTCCTCAAGGAGCTCCTTGGTCAAATGGCCTTGAAGCTCTTGCGCCTTTTCCAAAAGCGGTAGAACCGCCGAGCGCTTTTCCGGGTAGCGTTCGATGATGCCTTGGATTTCGCCAGCCAGCTTTTCGCGTAACATAGTGCCACCTCTGAAAGACTTTGTGCTTTCTATCACAAGGTTCTGGGCCTGTCAACGTGCATCCGACGGTCCTAAAAGCAGAGATCTTTTCAGGTTCCACCGGCCTATCATGGGCTTTTTCGCATCAGGAAAAGAGCGGATCCCAGGTGGCAAGCTCCAGGTCTCAGCCGAGTTCATTCAGGGTTGTGGGTCGCTTCGCGGGCAGGATTTCACTCAACCGTTTTTTTCTTTGGGTTAGCTTCCGTTCGCGGCGGCGGCAGTCCGTCCGCCGCCACTCACCCTTTCATCCCGCGGACCAGGCTTCTTACCCTGAAAGCCTTTCACCATCCCAGTCTCCAGAAGGACCAGGCTCCAGCATGCCACCTCCCAAACCTGCTTTTACGCGGAGCCGGGCAGAGCCCAGGACTCCGTGTCAGACTAATGTGAGCGCTTCCCGGCCCAGGTAACGTGCCGCTTTCCCGAGCTGCCCCTCGATCCGCAAGAGCTGATTGTACTTGCAGACGCGGTCTGTCCGGCTGGCCGATCCGGTCTTGATCTGAGCGACACCCGTGGCAACCGCCAGATCCGCGATAGTCGTGTCCTCGGTTTCACCGGAACGGTGGGAGATGACCGCGGTGAAGCCCGCTCTCCGCGCCAACTCGATGGCCTGGAGAGTCTCGGTGAGCGTACCAATCTGGTTGACCTTGATGAGGATCGAGTTGGCCAGTTTCTCATCGATGCCCCGCTGGAGCCTTTCGGTATTGGTCACGAAAATATCGTCACCCATCAACTGGCACTTTTTTCCAAGACGATCAGCCATGATTTTCCATCCGTTCCAGTCATCTTCGGCCAGCCCGTCTTCCAGGGAGAGAATGGGATAAGCTCCCAGCCAGCTCTCGTACAGATCCACCATCTCTTCCGCGCTCCTCTTTGACCCGTCCGACTTGTGGAAAACATAGGCCCCGTCCACAAAGAACTCGCTGGCGGCCGAATCGATGGCCAACGCCACCTGAGTGCCGGGCTGGTAGCCCGCTTTTCCAATGGCGTCCAGGATGAGCTCGAAGGCTTCTTCGTTGGAACCAAGGTTGGGCGCAAAACCGCCTTCGTCGCCTACGCTTGTCTTATAACCCTTGGATTTAAGAACGTTTTTCAGGTGGTGAAAAACTTCGGTGCCCATGCGGATGGCTTCCGCGAACGACTTCGCGCCCACGGGCAGGATCATGAATTCCTGGACATCGACGCTGTTGTCGGCGTGAGACCCACCATTCAGGATGTTCATCATGGGGACCGGCAAGATGTTGGCGCCCACCCCGCCAAGGTAGCGGTAGAGGTAGAGATTGGCATGGGCGGCTGCTGCCTTGGCAACGGCTAGGGAGACACCTAAAATGGCGTTGGCCCCCAGCCTCGACTTGTTGGGAGTGCCATCCAAGTCGATGAGAGTCTGATCGATGCGGGTCTGGTGCCGGGCATCCATTCCAACGACGGCGGGACGAAGCTCTTCTTCCACATTGTTCACCGCCTTGAGAACGCCTTTCCCCATGAAACGCCCCGGATCACCATCCCGGAGCTCCACCGCCTCATGTTCCCCCGTGGAGGCTCCTGAAGGAACGGATGCACGGCCCATGGCCCCGCTTTCAAGAATGACATCGACTTCAATGGTGGGGTTACCGCGGGAATCGAGGATTTCTCGCGCTGCGACTGACTGGATCTTGGGCATGACAGATTCCCCATGTTCGTGGCAAAGTGCCGTCCGCAGGCGAAGATCCGGGACTGCCGAAGGTGCGGTTCCGGTGCCGCCCGATGATGGCCCCGGGGAAAGGAGAGCGGCCGTACTGTCAAGGGTTTCGGCTGCGGGTTCCGGGGCTGCCCGATCATTGGACAAAGAGTGCCCGCCTGTCAATTGGAGGTCCAGGCCTCCCGGCAGGATCCAGCGAATCGAAGGGAGAGCGGAGCTTCGCTCCGTAAACAGGAGGTGAAACCGTGGAAATGGAGATCGGAGTCTACCGGGTCACAACTCTTTTGGATGGGCCTTTGCGCTTGGATGGCGGGGCGATGTTCGGCGTTGTTCCTCGGGTGGCCTGGAAGAAAAAAGCGCCTCCAGATCGCGCCAACCGGATTTCGCTGGTGATGCGCTGCATGCTTCTTGAAAACATGGAGAACGGTTGCCGAATCCTCGTGGATACGGGGATGGGAGCTTCCTCCAATGAGCGGGAATCTTCGATGTTTGGGCGGGATGGTTCCTTCCCTCTTCTGCCCGAGCGCTTGGCGGCCCGAGGAATCGGGGTCCATCAGATCGATGAGGTCGTCTTGACCCATCTTCACTTTGATCATTCTGGCGGCGCCACCTCCCTGGATCACCAGGGGCGAAGCGTTCCCACCTTCCCCAATGCCCGGGTCCACGTTCAGCAGGCACAACTTCATCGGGCTCGCCACGCCAATGAACGGGATCGAGCCAGCTTCCGGGAACCTGATTTCGAGCCCCTTGCCGCCGCCGGCCGCCTGGTTGTCCACGACGGGGAGGCCGAGCCTTGGCCGGGCATCCGGCTCCTGCCCACCACCGGGCACACGCCAGGACACCAGATGGTGTTTGTCACGGGCCGCGAGAGGGGGGTGGTTTTTCCCGGAGACAGCCTGCCCACAAGGCACCACCTTCGGCTGCCCTGGGTCATGGGATACGACCTTCAGCCAGCGGTGACCGTGGAGGAGAAGCGCGAGCTCCTTTCCCGGGCGGCGGCCGATAAGCTCTGGATCGTCTTCGATCACGATCCGGACCTGGAAGCGATCCAGATTGAGCATACCGAGGATCGGTACTCCATCACTCAGTCCATCCCGGCGCCAGCGGCTCCGTAAAACCTGCTGTCGAAGGGCCGTGGCCTGCGCCGGGGAAACCCATCACGCGAAGGGAAAACAGGGTGTGTGGCCCAGGGGGGGCTTCGGCTTTCGGGCAGTGGATGGCGAGTGCCGCGACAATGGCGAGTGGCGGCGGGCGGATTGCCGGCGCCGCGAGCGGAACGCAACACTAAAAAAAGAGAAAGTTCACCCACAAACCGATCCCCGGGGGAAGAGCACCTTCGGTCTACGGGGAGATGGCGTAGATGACCCATGCGATGGCAACAAACGCGGCAACCATCCGAAGGAAATACCACGCGGCGGTGATGAGCATCGTATTGGGCGAGTCGTCGGCATTCCCTAGAGTCGAATAGGCAACGGAAACTCCCAAACAAAGAATGAGGAACCACACCTGCTGCATCGGTTAGCCTTTCTTTCCCCAGGCGATGTCCCAGGCATCGTTGATGGCCAAGGCGTTCAAAAGGGCCGCCGAGAGAGCCATGAGCCAGCCAATCTCGTAAAGGGGCGAGGCGAGGTCGCCTTTGAGCCCGAAGGTGAGGCCGGAAACCAGGTAGTAGAGGCCCGCCGGAAGGAAAGCCACGAAGTTCACGGTCTCTACGAGAGGCGTCAAATGGGCGCCCGAGACCGGCAGGTAAATTTCCTTAGCATAGAACATGCCAAAAACATAGAGGAAGGTCAGGACTCCGAAGAGCACAACACCTTTCCAGCGCTTGCCAAGATAGACGTGGCCGAGGCCAAAGACCAGCCAGGCCAAGAGCGCGGCGGTCACGGGACTTGCTACCGGGATAAGGCGTTTTTCCGTTTCCTTGGGCAATTTCCGCGGGTGCTTTTTCTTTTTTTTCATTTTCCCGCTCCTTGTGGCGGAGAAGCTCTGTCTGGGGAGAGATGACGCTGGTTGCGAGACGAACTACCCGTCGTCGTTTTAGTGATCGACGGAGAGAATCGCCATGAAGGCGGATTGAGGAATCTCCACGCGGCCCACCTGCTTCATTCGGCGTTTGCCTTCTTTCTGTTTTTCCAGGAGCTTCCGCTTGCGGGTGATGTCGCCTCCATAGCATTTGGCGGTGACATTTTTTCGAAGCGCCTTGACGGTTTCTCGGGCGATGATCCGCTTCCCGATGGAGGCCTGGATGCTCACGTCGAAGAGTTGGCGAGGAATGAGCTTCCTCATCTTTTGGCAGAGCTGGCGGCCACGGTGGTAAGCCTTGTCTTGGTGGACGATAACGTTGAGGGCATCAACGGGCTCGCCGTTGACCAGGATCTCCAGCTTGACAAGATCGCTTCGGCGGTAGTCGGAGAACTCGTAATCAAGGCTTCCATAGCCGCGTGTCATCGACTTGAGGCGGTCGTGGAAGTCAAAGACGATTTCGTTGAGGGGGAGGTCGTAACGAAGGAGCACGATCTTCTTGTCGATGTACTCAAGGCCGGTTTGAACTCCGCGGCGATCCTGGAGGAGCTTGAAAATCGGGCCCAGGTATTCGGAGGGCATCAGGATCGTTGCCCGAACAAATGGCTCTTCGAGGATCTCGATCTCGTTGGGCGGCGGAAGCTGAGCCGGCGAGCTGAGATCGAGGACCTCGCCCGCCGATGTCATCACCCGGTACGCCACGTTGGGGCTCGTGGTGATGAGCTCGAGATCGAACTCGCGCTCCAGGCGCTCCTGGGCGATCTCCATGTGCAGCAGGCCCAGAAATCCGCAGCGGTAGCCGAATCCCAGTGCTTGGGATGTCTCCGCCTGGAAGCTAAAGGCACTGTCATTGAGGGCCAACTTCAAAAGTGCGTCTCCCAGTTCTCCGAACTGCTCCGAATTTGTGGGGTAAAGACCGCAAAACACCATGTGCTTCATGGCCTTGTAGCCTGGAAGTGGGGCCGCGGCGCCGTGGAGAGCACTGGTGATGGTATCCCCAATCCGGGTGTCGTGGACATCTTTGATGGAGGCCGTCAGATAACCGACCTCACCCCGGCATAGCTGTTTGCAGCGAAGCGGAGTCGGCGAAAAGTAGCCCACTTCCAGAACCTCGTAAGTCCGGCCCGTGGCCATCATCTGAATTTTGCTCCCCTCCTCAAGGAAACCATCGACGACGCGGACCATGACCACCGCTCCCCGATAGGGATCAAACCATGAATCAAAAATGAGGGCCCGGAGAGGCGCGTCCAGATCGCCTTGGGGAGGAGGGACCTCCAAGACAATCTTTTCAAGGATTTCCCGCACTCCCTCACCGGTTTTCGCCGAGCAGAGGAGAATCTCGGCACGCTCCATCGCCAGAAGCTCCTCCACCTGGCGGGCGATCCGCTCCGGTTCCGCCACGGGAAGGTCGATCTTGTTGAGCACGGGGAGTAGCGTGAGGTCGCGGTCCATGGCCAGAAGGGTGTTGGCCAGCGTCTGGGCCTCCACTCCCTGGGCCGCGTCCACCACAAGGACCGCTCCCTCGCAAGCCGCCATGGATCGGGAAACCTCGTACGCGAAATCAACGTGCCCCGGCGTGTCGATGAGGTTGAGCTGGTAAACTTCCCCGTCGTTTGCCTTGAAGCTCATCCGCACCGGTCGGAGCTTGATGGTGATTCCCCGCTCTTTCTCAAGGTCCATGTCGTCCAGCAGTTGCTGGGTCATTTGACGGCGACTGACGGTCTCTGTCAGTTCCAGGAATCGATCAGCCAAGGTGGACTTGCCATGATCCACGTGGGCGATGATGCAAAAATTTCGGATGGCGGAATTGGGTACCATGGAGGGGGAGTCTCGGGGGACCGGAAGTGGGAAAGCGCCGTTCGGCACGGGAAAGCTGACTGTTAGCAAACCGCCGGGGGCATGTCAAAGTTCCACCCCAACAAGCATCCGGGAGAATCCTAGACCGGTTCCCTTTCCCCGCGGAGAAAAACTCATGGGATGGCATGGAGCGGAATGTCGCATCCCATAACTGGTGGCTGTTTCGGTATAATGGGACAGGGCAGGTCGTGGGTCCATGGGCCAATCCAAGGTTGATCCATGGGCCAATCCAAGACGGAGGATCGAAGTGACTTCGGTTGCGGGACTTCTAGGTGGCATAATCCAAGAAGATACCTGTCTTTTCTTTGAGTTGCCTTCCGCTCGCGGCGCCGGCAATCCGTCCGCCGCCACTCGCCTTTTATCGCCCACGGGTAGAATCTTCCGCCCCAAGAAGAGGAACAGAATCGCCAACCCAGGGCACCCCTGCAAAAGGCCATTAGTCGAGAGCCACTGCACTGTCTGGTTTCTGGCTGGTAGGATGATGACTGAGGCCTGACAAGAATAGTGGTTTGGGGCCACTTTGGAGATACGTTCGTGAGAGCAGTTTACCAGAGAGTTACAAAGGCCAGCGTGACTATCGATGGGGAAGAGGTCTCCCGGATCGGCCCGGGGGCCGTGATCCTGTTGGGAGTCCGGTCTGGAGACACCCTGGCGGAGGCCCATTGGTTGGCCCGAAAGGTCGTGGATCTCCGAACCTTTGCCGGTGCAGACGGAAAAATGAACAAAAGCCTTCTGGATGTGGGGGGCGCGTTGCTCGTGGTTTCGCAGTTCACCCTTTATGGCGATTGCCGGAAAGGCCGCCGGCCAAGCTATATACGGGCGGCGCCTCCGGCTGTGGCCGAGCCGCTTTACGAAGCCTTCGTGGAAGCCTGCCGCGGCCAGGGCGTCGAAGTGGGAGTCGGCAGATTCGGCGCCATGATGCGGATCGAGATTCAGAATGATGGACCCGTTACCCTAATCCTGGAGAAAGAGGCCAATGCCGGAAATTAGCTCGCACAGCGAAGACCTCACGGGGGAGGATGAAATTTCGCAGCCGCCGGGCCATCCAGGGGAGGCGCGGGAGAAAGAGAAGAAAGAAGAGTTGGAATTGGTGCCGGCATTCCGGGCATTGCTGGACGGATTCCTGGAAGAAGCCATCGTCGAGAAAGGGCTCGCCGCCAACACCATCGAGGCGTACGCCCGAGACTTGAAGGAGTTCCTTTCCTGGCTCCAGATGGAAGGCTATTCTCCGGAAACCCTGATTGCCAGCCAGCTCGATGCCTTTTCGTCTTGGCTTGGACACTCCGGACTTGCGGTGAGCAGCATTGCACGGAAGATTTCCTCCGTGCGCCAGCTCGTGAGCTTTTTGGTCCGGGAAGGGCGTTTGGAGCGAGATCCTCTGGTGGGAATATCCAGCCCGCGCCGCCGCCGGCGGTTGCCAAAGGTCTTGTCAGTGCGGCAGATGAAATGCCTCCTAGAGCAGCCTGACCCGCAGACGGCGTTAGGGAGTCGCGACCGTGCGATCCTGGAGCTACTTTACGCTACCGGGCTCAGGGTGACGGAGCTCTGCACGCTGACACTCCCCCAGCTCCACCTGAACGCCGGTTTCGTCCGGTGCGTGGGGAAAGGGGCCAAAGAGCGGATCGTGCCCTTTGGGAGCCATGCCCGTCAGGCATTGGAATGGTACCTGCGGAACGGGCGGCCCACGCTCCTCCGCGGTCCCATCGATTCGATCTTCCTCAATTCGCGCGGCGGGGGGCTCAGCAGACAAGGGGTTTGGAAGCTCCTCCGGCGCCATTCCCAGGAGGCCGGCCTGTCGCTCAAGATCCATCCCCACTTGCTTCGCCACACCTTCGCCACCCACCTCCTTCAGGGAGGCGCGGATCTCAAGGTCGTTCAGCTCCTCCTTGGCCACGAGGATCTTGTGACCACCCAGGTTTACACTCACGTGCAGATGAGCGCCTTGCAGCGCGTCTTCCACCAGCATCATCCCCTGGCGGCGGAGGAACCCCACAAGGACTAAACCGGAACTCCCATCTCGGACCGCCTCGTGACGATCCGTGGAGAGTCCCGGGACTAAAGGCCCCCGCCCGGCCCGAGGTTGCGGCGTCGAGACTAGGTGGTCATCACCAGTAGATGGAGGGCAGGTTGAAGGCGCCTCGGAAATGCTCTAGGACCGGACCCTTCTTTTCCATCACAATGGCGATGACGTCGAACCTGGTACGCTGCCGCAAGAGGTTGTGGTTCCGGAGGTAGTGGAGGGCGGCACGAGCCACGCGCCGTTGCTTGCTCCACCCGACGCTCTGCCTGGGAGGCACCTTTGCCCTGGCCGTTCGCGTTCGGACCTCGACGAAGACCAGGGTATTCCCGTCCCGGGCTACGAGATCGATCTCCCCGGCACGGCACCTCCAGTTTCGGGCGATGATGGCCCAACCCAGGGTTTCAAGGTGCCTCGCCGCCAACTCTTCGCCCCTTAGGCCAAGAGCCCGCCGCCACGACTTTCCTGGCGGCTTCCGCGGGGGTGGTCTTCCATCCCGGGCTGCCACGTTTCAGTTAGCTCGGGGAGTTTGCTGCCTTGGTGGATCGCCGTTTTTTGCGGCGGGACCTGGATTTCTGTTTTTCCGAGGCCTGGGTGGTGGAGCGGGCATCCAGTTTGGCGTAGCGATCTCGGGAAGCCTCCCTGATTCGGGCGGCCTTCCCGGACAGCTCGCGTAGATAATAGAGCCGAGCACGGCGGACGTGTCCTCGGCGAACCACTTCAATCTTCTCGATGTTTGGCGAGTGCAAAGGGAAAATCCGTTCAACTCCCACGCCGTAAGAGGTCTTACGTACGGTAATCGTCTCCCGGCAACTGCCTCCATTGCGGCGGATCACGTCCCCCTGGAACGCCTGTAAGCGGGTTTTCCCGCTGGATTCCTCGATGCGGACCCAAACCTTGATGGTGTCGCCGGCCCGGAAATTCGTTTCGACTTTGCGGAGCTGGGTTTGTTCAAGGGCCTGGATTTCCGGATGCATGAGTCATTCTCCTGAAAAGTTGGTTCGGGGCTGATTCTGCCCTATGAGTCGGTCAAGCACAATAGCGGCTGCCGCCCGGACAGACAAGTGGTTGTATCCCTCGACTCCCTCGATGGGCTCCAACAGAAGATCCGCGTGGGCCAGGGCGGCCGGCGCCATCCCCCAACCCGTGCCAAAAAGAAGAAGATAAGGCCCCTCCGAATCCCCCAAGGTTCTCCGGGCTTCCAGGAATCCGACGCTTTCCCGATGGCCCCTGGCCGACGTTGCCAGAACCGTCGGGCGCCTGCCGCCGTAAATGTGCGCCAAATCGTCCAACGTCGCCTCGATGGATGGCTGTATCCTCACCAGTTCGAGAGCTTCTTTACGGTTTGAGTTGTACTGGGCTCCAAAGCCGTGGACCCAATGTTCCGTCAACCGCTCAATGAGCAGTATCTGGCTGCGAAGAGGAGTAATCAGATAATAGCTTTTGACGCCGTACGTCTTCGAAAGACGGGCGATATCGTGCAGATCGTAACTCACGGTACTGGTGGCCACCGTTCGTTTTCCTCGATCCAGAACCGGGTAATGCACCAGCCCAACATGGAACTCCGGAAAACACCTCACCTTTTCACCTCGCCCCGGGCTTTTCCGTCACCCAAGATTTTTTTGCCCGGCAGATCAGCCGAGAGTCTTCTCCGTTGAAGCCTTGGCACCGCTCTCATCCCAGGCCACCGGCGGGAAAGTCGGCAAGGGATCCTACAAGAGCAGATCCCCAAGTTGGCCGCCGCCATCATTTCTTTTCTGCTCCTTCCCTTGGATCCGCCAAGCGCCGGAGGAATTCCCGATCCTTCTCCGTGAGCCCAGCCCTCTCCAAGAGATCCGACCGACGGCGCAGGGTGAGGCGCAAGCTCTCTTCTTTTCTCCACCGTGCGATGGCGGCGTGGTCGCCACTGAGCAGGACCTTCGGAACCTCGCGGCCACGAAACTCCCGAGGCCGTGTGTAGTGTGGATGATCCAGGAGACCCCGGTGGAAGGAGTCTTCCTCCACGGAGTGAAAGTCGCCCACGACCCCTGGCACGTACCGACAGACCGCGTCGATAAGGACCATTGCGGCAAGTTCACCGCCGGTGAGCACATAATCGCCCAGGCTGAACTCCAAATCGACCACCGCGTCTCGGACTCGCTGATCGATGCCCTCGTAGTGGCCGCAAAGAATCAATAGATGGCTTTCCGACGCCAGTTTTTCCACGGTTTGTTGGCGGAGAAGATCTCCCTGGGGCGTTGGCAGCAGGACCTTCGTCTTTGGGGTTTTCAGGGTATCAAGGGCCCTGAAAAATGGCTCGGGCTTCATCACCATGCCCGCGCCACCGCCGTACGGTGCATCATCGGCGGTCCGATGGCGATCCGTGGTGTAATCCCGCAGATCGACGACCTCCAACTGCAGAAGACCGGACTTTTGCGCACGGCCAAGCAGGCTGTGCGCCAGTGGACCTGGAAACATCCCGGGAAATATCGTCAAAATCGTGACACGCATTGAGCTGCTTTCCACTGGGGTGTCGCGCTGAACAAGGGCGTGCCGTCCGCGAATCGCCGACCGGATGCCGGGAGATCCTCTGGGAAACGACTGGTGGCTAAACCCGCTTGTCTGGGACCAAGAGTCCAGGAAGTTCTTCAACGTAGAGAACCCGAGCCTCCAGATCGACCTGTACAACGATGGCTTTCACCGCTGGCAAGAGAATCTCACCTTCCGGTGTTTCAACTTCATAGAAGTCGTGCGCCGATCCTTCCACCACCGCCTTGAGCCGCCCGACGGTTCGACCGCCAGTGGTTTGGACTTCGAGGCCTACGAGGTCATGGACGAAGTTTTCGTCTTCATCAAGAGCAACGGCCTCGTCCATGGGAAGAGAGAGGGTCGTTCCCACCATTTCCTTGGCCTGTCCCAGATCGTCCACGCCCACTAGCCAAAGGATGATAGCGCCTCTCTGTTTCCGCGTATTGCGAACGTCGTAGCACGTCTCTTCATGGCCGTTTTGGACCCAAACACGTTTCAACGTCTTGAACCGACCCCAGTCCTTCGCGTCGGGTATGACCCGGAGCTCACCGCACCGACCCTGAGTGCCCACGACTCGCCCGATCCGGATGCGATTTTCCGTCACTCCAAGATTTCCAGGACGGCCCTCTTGTTCACTCGTGTTGCCGCGATGCTAAGGAGCGCCCGAAGGGCTTGAGCCGTCCGTCCCTGGCGCCCGATGATCTTGCCTAGATCTTCTGGGTGGACACGAAGCTCAAGGACCGTCGTGCGCTCACCTTCGATGTCGAAGACTTCGACGTCTTCAGGCATATCCACAAGCTTCCCAGCGACGTATTCGATGAGTTCTCTCATTCGCTTTCGGCTTTCTTCGCCGGGTTTTCGGGTTTCCACGTTTGGTACACACCATTTTTCCGAAAGAGGTTGTGAACGGTCTCCGAAGGCTTCGCGCCTTGTTCCAGCCAACGAATGGCGCGTTCGTGATCGATCTTCACCACGGAGGGGTTGGCCTGAGGGGCATAGGTTCCAACTTGCTCGAGAGCCCGTCCGTCACGAGGACTTCGCGCATTCATAACCACGATTCTATAAAAAGGCGCCTTCTTCGCGCCGATCCGCTTGAGACGAATCTTCACCATGAAAAGAAACTCCTAATCCTTAAATTTCGCATTCGAGCCATCGGACTCTGAATCACACAAGATCGATTTCTGAAGAACTCTCCATACCATCTTTTCGTCGGTTTCGCCAGATCCGTGCCCTCCGCTATTTCCCGATTCTCCTTCCAAGTTTTCGGCGGGTAGGTGGAGGCAACAGCCTTCCCCTTCGACTCTCAGGGCCTGGAAAGAACTGAACTCCTCTCCTGAAGATCGCAACCTCCGGTGATCGCGGAGTCAGGAAAAGCCAAGGCTGGGAAGTAGACTGTTTGCAGACTCTTAGCGGAAAAGGCGCTTGCCCAGCCCGCCACCCATTCTTGCCAGCCTGGCCATCTTTCCAAACTTCTTCATAATTTTCCGAGTCTTGGCAAATTCCTTCATCAGCGCGTTGACTTCCGAGACCGAGGTTCCACTCCCCTGGGCGATCCGTTTCCGGCGGCTACCGTTGAGAAGCCTGGGCTGAAGCCGTTCACGCATCGTCATGGAATTAATGATGGCTTCGATCCGCTTGAGATCGTCCTCGGCTCGGCCCATGTCAGCCATCTTCTTGATATCTTTCATCCCGGGAATCATCCCAAGAAGCTGATCGATGGGCCCCATCTGCTTGACCATCCCCAAGTGCGACCGAAAATCTTCCAGAGTGAAACTATCGGTGGCCATCTTTTCCTGGAGCTTGAAAGCCTGCTCCTGGTCGATGGTTTTTTGAGCCTTTTCGATGAGCGTCCGGACATCGCCCATCCCCAAAATCCGGTCGGCAAGACGCGTGGGGTGGAAAGCCTCCAGGCCGTCGAGCTTTTCTCCGACGCCGATATACTTGATCGGCTTGCCGGTGACGGCACGAATCGATAGGGCCGCGCCGCCTCTGGCGTCGCCATCCATCTTCGTCAGAATGACTCCATCGATCTCAAGGTCATCGTTGAAACGCTTGGCCACGTTCACCGCGTCCTGGCCTGACATAGCGTCCGCAACAAAAAGGATCTCGTGAGGCATGACCCTCTTTTTGATCCTCCGGACCTCCGCCATCATTTCTTCGTCGATGGCCAAACGTCCCGCGGTGTCGATGATGACCAATCGATGGCCCACGGCCTTGGCATGTTCTACCGCCCGGGTGGCGATATCCACGGGATCGGCTTCGGTTCCTTCGTCATAAACCTGGATGCCTAGCTGCTTGCCCAAGGTCTTGAGCTGATCTACGGCGGCGGGGCGGTAGACATCGCAGGCAACAAGCAGCGGAAACTGCGCCGAAAAAAGCTTCGCCAGCTTCCCTGCCGAAGTCGTTTTCCCCGATCCTTGGAGTCCGGCAAGCATGACGATTGTCGGCGGTTTCGAGGAAATGCGCAGCCCCTTGTGCTCCGAACCCATAAGGTCGGTGAGCTCGGCATAAACAACCTTGACGACCTCCTGCCCGGGTGTCAGCGACTTCGTGATGGCGGCTCCAAGGGCCCGCTCCTGCACGCGTTTGACGAAGTCCTTGACCACACGAAAATGAACGTCCGCCTCCAAAAGCGCAAGGCGCACCTGGCGCATGGCATCTTGGATGTTCTTCTCGTTGAGTTTGCCGTAGCCTCGAAGCTTGCGGAAAACGCCGTCCAGACGGTCAGAAAGGCTGTCGAACATGATGGTCGTCTATCCTGCTAACGGGGGAAGGAGGTTCATCCTCCTTGATGGAACATGTACCGGAAAGCTCATTTCGTGCCAAGGGCCTCCGCCCAGAGCGGTGAGGTCGGAACAGGCGGCGACGCACGGCTAGAAACTCTCTCAAAACCAGGGATTAACAATACATCAGAGGCCACGGAATGTCAAAGTTTGAGTAGCGAAACGCCTTCCAAGTATCGAGCGAGTTGGCGCTCGTCTCAGGAGGTCGCGCCTGTCCGCTTCGCTCCTGAGTCCACGGCAGTTTCCATTCTTTCCGGTTCCGTCAGGTTTTTCCGGAGATAGCCACCGAACTTCCCCGCAAGAAACCCGTCGATCAACCGGTGATCGAACGTTCCGGAAAGCCTGAGCACAGGCCGGGCCACTACTTCGTCGTCCACAACCCAAGGCCGTTTCGCCACCTGGTTCACCATGATGATCATGGGGCACCGGGCGATGGGCACGAAGGGCGCAAAACCCATGTCAATCCCGAACATCCCCACGCTGGTCACCATGGCGCTCCCGAACGGATCCCGGGGCATCCCCCGCGATGTCAGGTCGAAGCTCAGAGTGTTGACCAGGAAATCGCTGATTCGCAAGAGCGGCCGGAGAAGCCAGACCGGCAATCTCTGGAACAGACTGCGGCTCTTCTGCATGGCCGGGTCCCTGCCTTCCCGGATCTGGCGAGCCTTTTTCCCTAGCTGGACTGAAATCTCTTCCAGAGTCAGCCTATCAGCTCCAGTGATCTTGACACCGGAAAGATCCCGTCCATCGTCGGTGGCCACCTGAAGGAAAATATCTACGCTGTCCCGGAGCAAGATCTTGCCCCACCGAACTTTACCGTTCGCCTTGGGAAGCTCTCGAAGAGAATGGGCCACCGCCTGGGCAACAACGTGGGTCACGGTGATTTTTGCGCCGTGCCGCGCCCGAACCTCCTCGATATAGCTCAGGAGATTCGTGGCATCGATGTCAAGCATCCCGTAAATTGTGGGATCGTTGGGCGCTTTCCACATACAGGCGGCGATCTTCCGAAAGCTAGAGACTTTTTTGGGGACGTGGAATGTGCTCATTGGCTTTTAGACTCCAAGCGAATCGAGGATGCCCTGTTTTTGGAGTTTGGCCCTTGCGAGGCCTCATTTCCCCAAAATGCGAATTCTTCCTTGCGTTGAGTCCGCTCCCGTCGCCGGCCGTCCGACCGCCGCCGTCCGCCTTTTCCGCGCTCGCGGCACGACCCCACCCCCGAAAAGCGGACTGCAAATGGTTTTTCGGTTGCATGGTGTTATAAGGTATATCCCTCGACCTCCACCACCGGTTTGGCCTTGGTCATCGGTGGTGCCTTCGGCAGCTCTCGCTGTCGCTCGGACCCGGCCACCCGCCAAAAGCGCGAAGCGTACAATGATGTGGGTCCAGGGAGCGTGCTCCCTGGCGAGGTCCAGGAGCAGCGCTCCTGGCGGAGGTATGGAGGCGGAGCCTCCGCCGGGTTCCAGGGCTGGAAGCCC
>JAJRTK010000022.1 GCA_024278345.1 bacterium
CGGAGGTCCGGAGGCAGAGCCTCCGCCGGGTTCCAGGGCTGGAAGCCCCGGGGCGGCGTCTGAAATCTGAACCGTGGCCGGTACCATGACCGAGGCCGAAAGTTGTCATGCCGATTCTCAATGGGAGGCAATCTTTGAAGACTTTACAATCATATTGTTTGACTGGCCGGGGCAGATTGGTCGGAATCCGGATTTGGCCGTCCGCCTTGGCCCAGGGGCTGATCCTCACGATGCTCTTTGGCCTGTCTCTTGTTTCGGTGGGTGGCGCGCGTGGGCGGCCTTTGGAAGGAGGCCTTGTCAAATCGATTGCGATTGATCCAACGACGCCGGACACGATCTATGTTGGAACTCTTGGAGGCGGTGTTTTCAAGAGCACGGACGGGGGCGTTTCCTTTGTGTCGAGCTCGGTGGGGCTTACAGGCAACGCCATTCTGGCGTTGGTGATCGATCCGGGTAATTCGTCGCACCTTTGGGCTGGAGTCCATTCCACCATCGAAGGCCGGGGCGTGGGCCACAGCCTGGACGGAGGCAATAGCTGGTCGATGCTCAATGCGGGTTTGGCGGACTTGTCCGTGGTGGGCTTCGTTTTCGATCAGGCGGGAAACATCTATGCCAAGACGGATGAATCCATGGGCGGGAACCAGGGCCGGTTTTATCGACTGACAGGTGAGGTTTGGCAGGAGGTTCAAGTGACTTCGCCAGCCTATTTTGGCGCGTTCCAGGCATCTCCCATGGCCATGGCAAGCGCTGGAGGCACCGAAGGGCTCTTCGCCGTCGCTGGCGGGGATTTTTTGCGATCAAGTGACGGGACCACCTGGGAAACCATCTCCAATGTCTTCGCGAACCAGGCTTATTCCTTGGCGATGGATCCGGGGAACAAGGACGTGGTTTATACCGGCACTTTGAACGAGGTCATGAAATCGATCAATGGGGGGACGACCTGGACGGCGGTTGGGCCGCCCGGCTTCCTTGTGCGCTCCCTGGCCTTGGCTCCGACGGATCCCAACACAATTTATGTCGGGTCGCTGAACGGCAGCGTATTCAAGAGTCAAGCTGGCGGCGGAGATTTTGTGGATACCACCGCGGGGACGCCTCTGGAAACGTTGGACATACTTTCGCTGGCCGTGAGCCCGGTGGATGCTTCCACGGTGTTTGCCGGAACATTTGGCGGGGGCCTTTTCAAGAGCACCAATGGCGGAAGCTCATGGGCGGCTTCCAGTACGGGCATTTGGGCTGTTGTCAGTGGCCTTGGATTTGATGGCACCGCGGCGGGGGGAGGGATTCCGCCTCTCTATGCCGGGACCGTGGGGCAAGGTGTCTTCAAAAGTCTTGACCGAGGTCAGACCTGGACAGACGCGAACGGAGATCTTCCTACGGGTTTTCCTCGGCGCGTCTTTTCTTTGCTCGTACATCCCAGCGTGGCAAACACGGTTTACATTGGGACGGATTCCAATGGAGTTTATCGGACCTCGGATGGCGGGCAGACTTGGGTTCGCCTCGGCAGTGCGGCCTTGGGTGTTGTATTGGAGCTGCTTTTCCTGGATCCGGGGCCTCCGGCAAAACTGATCACGGCGTCCATGTGGGGTCGCATCGCGTCGTTTACCGAAGGGGACGCTGATTGGACCATCGCCCAGCGTTTCAGTGTGACCTTCGACGCCACCGGTCTGGTGGTGGATCCTTCCAATCCGTTGGTGCTCTTCGCGGGGAACCTCAGCTCCAACAGCATCATCAAGAGCACCGATGGCGGGCTCAATTGGGTTGAGTTGACGCCCACCGGTCTTCCTCAAGGGGGAGTCCTGTCGCTCCTGGCTCAACCGGCTGCCCGCGGGACGATCCTGCTGGCGGGAACTTCAGGGAATGGGCTTTATCGCAGTACCGATGGTGGCCTCACCTGGCAGGCTGCCGGTTCCGGGTTGCCCAGCGAGGGTATCTTCACAATGGTCGCCGATCCCGGTAACAGTTCGGTTTTGTTTGCGGGGACGGAGAGCAAGGGGGTTTACATGAGCGGTGACGGCGGTGTGAGTTGGGCGCCCTTGCAGTCTTCTTCGGGGTCCATCACGCGATCCATGAGCTTTGAGCCCCAGAATCCGGGCGTGATCTTCGCCGGGACGGGGTGGGGCGTTGTGGAGACCAGCACAACCCCCTTGGCGACTCCGACTCCAACGGGCCAACTCGTGGACACACCCACGGAAACAGCCACTCCGGCAGCAACCGGAAGCCCGACTGTGACTCCTGTTTCGGTTGGGGCTCCCGGGGGTTCCTCCCAGGGATTGGGGATCTTGTGGTTCGTGCTGGCTCTCGTGCTGGTCTTGGCGGGGAAGCGTGGTTTCTCTTTGGCAGGCAAGGACGAAACCGGGTCCTGAGACAGGCTGGTCAGCGTTTCGGCCAAAGGGGCATGAAAAAGACAAGCGAGAGCCGCCCGTGGGCGGATCTCGCTAAGTGTCTTCTCGGTTTACCGGGATACTGGGCTTGACTCAGTCCAGGCCCAGGAGTCTTTTGCTCTTGGGGGTGAGTTCGTCTTCGCCCTTTGGACCGACTTCCACGGTGGTTTTGTTCCAGCGGAAACGGACCCGTTCGCCCACGGACAGGATTTCGGCAAGGTCTTCGGAGTGGCTTGCAAGCTCGAAGTAGCCGTCGCCCAGGGCTTCGATCCTGATGATTCCGTCGGTTTTCTTGCCCAGGAGCGCGGCCTCCACCCAGACGCCACCCCTAAGGTAGAAGCTTCTTCCAGCCGCCTGTTTAACGGATTCGGCCGTGGTCTGATCCAGGCGATCCGCCTTCTTCTGTTGGGCAATCTTCTTGCTCAGGACCACAGCCCCTGCGCCCTCGTCGGCACCGGAAGTGATGGTTTCCCTCATTTTCCGGCTTTCCTCGGCTTCGGCCTTGGCCTCTGAAGATGGAGCCGCCATGGGGGCGCTGCTTCCGAAGGCACGGCCGTCCCAGGCATCTTTGTCCGCTCCCTTCTCGAAATCTCTGGAGCCGTCACCAGTGATGGTCCATCGGGAGCGGCGCTTAGCAGGCGGGCGTGCGATTCTGTTCATCTCGCTGTCCTCTACCACCAGGTACGAGGCGTAGGGCGACGGGATTCCATACCGCTGGCCGAGCTCGACGATTTCGTCGATGAGCTCTTGGTTTTCGCCATTCTTGCGGATCTCTTCCAGAAGATAAGCGATCCGCCGGGCCGCCCAGAGCTGGGGCACGAATTCGTGGCGCACTTTTCGCGGGAACTGGAGCTTGGGGAAGTCGTAGGTGGCTTTCTGGTCTTCTTTCCACCCGCTGATGGTCACGGTTGCCCTCCCGGAGTTGCGATAGCGGCCCAGGATCGTGAGCTGCTCGCCGAAGAAGAGATCCTGAAGCTCCGTGGGATAGATGTCGTAGACGTCGATGCCATCGATATCAAGTCTCACGCCTGACAGCGCCGGGTAATCGACCTTGTCGAAAAAGGAGGACATCTCCAGCTCCATGTTGGCGCCCGGATCGACGTAGTTGCTGGAACCGTGGTTTTGCTCGGACAACTCGTCCAACAGGCGCGTGCTGAGATCGACGCCAATCCCAAAGGAGAAGATCCGGACTTGTTGGCGGTTTCGCCGAGTGATGGCTGACAGAAGCTCGTTCCGGTTGGTGATCCCCATGGTCGGTTTTCCGTCGGTCAAGAAAACGATGAGCCTTGGGCGTCCCGCTTCGCTATTCTCCTCGAAATCCTGGAGGGCTTCTTCCAGGGCCTTGGAAATGTGAGTGCCTCCTCGAGCCACCAGCCGGTCCACGGCGCCCAGAGCCCGTTCCTTGTTTTCCCCCGTGGCCGGAACAAGCCGCCTGGCCATGGGATAGACACCCGTGGAGAAGGAGATAAGGTTGAAGCGATCCCGTGCTCCAAGCCCCTGGATACCGTATCTCAAGGCTCGCTTTGCCTGGAGAAGCCGCCGCTGCTGGCGCATCGAGCCGGACGTATCGATGACGAAGATAACGTCTTTGGGAAGGCGCTCCGATGCCTCAGCGGAGCGAGGCGGCGAGACCAGCAGCAGGAAATAGCCGTCTTCGCCGGGAGTTTTGTGGGGGAGAAGGTGAACCGAGAGGTCTTTGGGGGAGACCGAGAAGTAGAGAACAAAATCGCGATCCAGGCCGCGGCCCGTGCTCTCATAGCCTGCCGTAGCCCTTTGGGGGCCTCGGTTTTGAACGTCGATCTTATGGGATGGGGAGTAGACGGAGCGGAGGGGGACTGTTTCTTCGATATTAGCCACGATGACGGCGTTCTGGAGGCGGTTTGCGGAGACTCCTCGGAGGCGGAACGGGTAGGCGTACCGGATCAGGCCGCCTTCGGCGCGAAGGACTTGGGCGTATTCGATTTCCACTTTTTGGTCGGCGTGAGGCTCGATGGGGAAGATGCGGGCCTTGAAAAGACCCTGGCCCACGAACTCCAGAAGCCCGGGATCCCGCATTTTTCGGACGATTCCTTCGTAGATGTTCCTGGCCTGATCCCGAGGCAGGACCTCGCCGGGAGTCTTGACGCCTCCAACCCAGAGGTGGAAGTTTGTGATGGTCGCTTCTTTGGGAAGCGGGTGGTAGAAAGTGCCTTCCAGCCGGCGGTTCGTGGGGTTGAAGAATGTATGCTCGACGCGGGTGACGGCGGTTTGGCCCTCGATCCGGACATCGAGCTTGATCTGGCGGAGATAGACCGCTCCTTCCGGTCGCGCGCGCGGCGTGTCCGGAACGATGATGATCCCCTGACCCAGCGCGGTTTGGGCCATCAAAAGAAGGAACGGAAAAAGAATAAGGCGGCGCATCGGTTTTCTCCTTGCTTCAGACGGTGTCTCGTGGTGGGATGTTAGTGCTTTGGGTAGAAAAAAGGTTCCCTCGGATGCTAGGGTTTGGGTTGTGAGCTCCTGGGGTCAGCTACTCTGAC
>JAJRTK010000413.1 GCA_024278345.1 bacterium
GTCCCAGGTCTTGGACGTAAGCGGCGTCGTCGTGGATGCGGTCTCCCAGGATGAAATCGCCGGCCAGGATGGGTTCGAGGACGCGGCGAACCCTTGGTTCCCGGAGCTTGTCGATGAGGGAATCCAGGTGGGTGTCCCGCCGCTGGATGAGAGCCTCCTTGGCGGCTTCCACGTTCCGGACGGTGATGGTTTGTGTGAGAGGCACCTCTTGGTCTCGAAGGATTTGGTCCGCCAGGGCGTTGACGAGCCAGGGTTGGCCCCGGGTGAGTTGCCATGCGAGGTCCATGGCTTCGTCCTGGAAGGGTTGTCCGGCCTCGTGGGTGTGCTGGAGGTAGAGTTCCTTGACTTCGTCGCGGTTGAAGTTGCGGATGGTCAAGGAGCGGACCTTGATGTTGAAGGGTGAGGCAGTGCCCATGCTGGCGTTGTCGGGCCGGAGCCGGACCTTGTAGTCGCGGATATCGCGGAGGCCGATGAGGGCGACGGACTGGGGAAAGTGTCGGGGCCGGTTGAGGTAGCCGGAGCGTAGCTGGCGGAGGACGGAGAGGAGGCTTTCGTCGAGGATGGCGTCAATCTCGTCGAAGAAGACGACCACGGGCTTGGGGCAGTTTTTGCTCCACTGGGAGAGGCAGAACTGGAGCCGGTTGTCGGGGTTGATGCCGCGCAAGGTGTTGGCCGGAGGAGGTCGGAGCTCTTCCGGGAGGAGCTCGGCCATGAAGTCCATGGAGTGGAGGATGGACTGGACGGCGGCTTCGACGTTGCCCGCGGCTGGCTCTGCGGTTTCGCAAGTGGTGTAGAGCGCGGCGTAGTGTCCTTCTTGTGTCAGTCGTCGGGCGAGGGTGCGGAAGCAGGTGGTCTTACCCACCTGCCGGGGCGCGTGGATGACGAAGTAAAGCTCCTGGTCGATGAGTCGGCGGACACCGGGCAAGCGTCGTTCGGGGGGAAGCATGTAGTGTTTGCGCGGGTCACAGGGTCCGGCGACGTTGAAGAAGCGTTCCATGGGAGTTCCTGGTTTTGGGGTTCTGGTGGGCTTGAGAGTTTTCGATTGGAATTTCGGGGCAGGCGGAGCCGAACATGGAGTTTATCATACTTGCTTTGAAGACGCGGTCCGGTGTGTCGCGGTGCTTGTTTTTCGAGGGGGTCGTCGAGCAGGGATTCGATGGGGCATCGCCCACTGTCTCTATCCGGGGAGGTGTCCCGGTTTCCCCAGCCGCACGCCTTCGAGGCATACCCAACGGGCCCTGGTTGCGACGGCCCCTGGAAACTCGTGAGTCGCAAGTTCTCGGGATGAACTTTGCGGCTCCATGGCTGTGCGGGGCTCCGGCCCGCAATCATGGCGAATTGCGCTTGGATGCCCCTGGTAGCGAAGGCCTACCGAGTGGGAGCGGGGGTTTTTCGCCAGTGCCGGGGGGGCTGGCTCCTGGCGGCGGAGACGTATTGGGGCATCCACGTAAAGCGGGACACTCCATGGATTGTGGCACTGCCAATCGTCCGTGCAACGCCGCGCTCGGCGGGTCACGCCTCGCGTTACCCGGCGGTCGTCCGGGGACTCTGGCTGCGGCCCTGTGGGCCGCGTCTCGCTCCGCTCGGCATCCGGCCCCAGGCAGGGCTTCGCCCTGCACCCACCAGGGAGCCAGCTCAACTTCCCGTTGCAACAAAGGGCAACGGGAACCCAGCCCACGTGGATGGACGCTGCGCGTCTTTTTTTGACGCTGCGCCTCTTTTCTTTCATTCTTCGGGGTGGTCCGATTGGTCTCCATGAGTGTTAAGTGGATACCCGGTGGATACCCGAAAACAGGAAACTTCAGTTGCTGGCATATTTCGCGGCACGGTCCTTTCTTCGAGCCAGCTCGCTGGTGTACCGGCGCCCCAAAGTCTCCCGGTGCTCCTTCACCCACTGGGTGAGCTTTGTCTTTCCCGTGGGCGGTGAATCCACGTGGAGCAGCCCCGCCATGAGGCCCTGCACCTCTTCCCGGGTGATCATCACATCCCCCACGAACCAACCGATGACCTTCCCCGCCCAATAACCGAACCAGGGCGGCACGCCAATGACGGGCCTGGAACAACCGATGAACCAGCCAATGTTCTCCACGAGTTCCCGATAGGTAAAGCTCTCCGGACCGATGGCATCGATGGTCACATTCTCCCGACCCTCCGCCTGTTCCACGGCCAGATCCGCCAAATCCTCCACGTAGATGGGCTGGATCCCGTAGTTCCCTTCCCCAAAAACCCCGAAAACCGGAAGATTCCGAAGAGCCCACGCGATGTTGTTGATCAGGATATCCTCCTTCCCGAAAAGAACCGCCGGCCGCAGAATGGCGTAGGAAACCCCCAACTCCTGGAGCGCTCGCTCCAACTGGCCCTTCCCCTTGAAATACTCCAAAGGCGACGACTCCGACGGATTGGTAATACTCACGTGGACGATCCGCTCCACGCCGGCCTCCTTCGCCGCATCAAACAGCTTGAGGGTGTTCTCTACCGCCATGGAATGGGTGAACAGCTTGTGGTTGAACCGCACCCAGTAGGTGTTGTAGAGGACGCGAACCCCCTGGAGCGACTTCGCCAATTCTCCCGGCTGGTCCCACTTGAAGGGATAGGCCTCGATCCGACCACCGAACTCGTTGGCCCGATGAAGCGAATTCGTCAACGTCATCACCTTCTCCCCTCGGTCCAAAAGCCGGTGGGCAATGTAACGCCCCGAATACCCGAACGCTCCCGTAATGGCATGAATTTCTTTCCCGGACATTCCCGTCTCCTCAAAGGTGATGGTTGAGAGTTCGAACCTCCCGATCAGTCGTCTTTCCCCAGCGGGGAAAAAGGATAAAATGGAATATACACCTTTGTGTCGAGTTCCGCTCCCATCGGCATCGACCCGTGCCTTTGGCATGAGTTCCCGCGGCACCCGCTACCGGGCTGCTCGCCATTGTCGCCGCATTCGACAGCCACTGCCCTAAGGCTTGAGCACCACCGCCAGTTCCCCCCCTCACGCTGCTGCCCATGGCGACCCAAGAATCCCTGTCTGATGATGGGGCAGGCCGGTCACTTCCTGCTGGCCAATTAGGGTAGCGACGAAACTGATCACGGTCCCAGGCCAGATGGACACTTTTTCCCGCGTTATTCATTTCGAGCGAGGAGAAGAATCAGACCGAATCACAAGAAAGGAGGCGAACCATGTTTCTGGACGAAATGCGAGCGTTGGCCCTTGATTTTCTA
>JAJRTK010000414.1 GCA_024278345.1 bacterium
CGCCCCAAAAAAAGACGCAACGCGGCGTAAATGAATGTGGGTCCAGATTCCGTTGCCCGCAAGTTGCACCGGGAAGATGAGCGCGCTCCCTGGTGGGTGCGGGGCAAAGCCCTGCCTGGGGACGGGGGACGGGGGCCGGAGGCCCCGGATGACCTTCGAGTCACGCCAACGTGACCCGCCGAGCGGTAGCGAGGCGTTGCCCGAACCCTTGCCACTTCACAATCCTCGAAGTGTCCCGCTTTGCGTGGATACCCCGCCCAGTCAAGTAATACAGCTCGTTATCGATCCTTCCGGTGGGAGGACGCCGATCCCCGGCCCGCATTTTTGGGGCCGTCCACGGTTGGCGGGATATTTCGAAGACCGCGGAATTGCGGGCGTTCGGGACAACGCCTCGTGCTGCTCGGCATCTCGCTGCGTTCGGACCACGCCCTTTTCTTTGTGTCTTTCGTTTTGTCCCGCCTTACCGAAAAACCGAGAATTCCGCCATCGAGAGCGAGAATCGTTTTGGCCTCGGTCATCGGTGGTGCCTTCGGCAGCTCTCGCTGTCGCTCGGACCCGGTCACCCAGCAGGATCTCGGGCGCCGCTCCAGGGCCTCCGGCCCTGGAGCCCGGCGGAGGCGGCCTCCGGACCTCCGCTGCGAGCTTGCGCTGCGGCCCTTTGGGCCGCGTCTCGCTACGCTCGGCATCAGGCCCACGCCAGGGAGCTAGCTCCCTGGACCCACATATTTTGGCGATCCGCGCCTTTTTATAGGTGGTGCCGACCGCAGGGAGAGTCGGCTTCGCCGACCACCGATGACCACCCCCATCATTTTTTTTACGCTCCGCGTTTTTTTCATGCGCCTGGGGTGGTTCGATTCACCGCCATGATCGTGAAGTGGATACCCGTCGAGGGGGAATGCCGTGCAATGATCGGGCGGTGCAGAACTTGTGAGTTACGGGGAGCATTCGGGAATTGAAGAGTTCGGATGGGGAAGTGGATGGGTTCGAGGGGGAATTGCGTGGAAAGGGACGCTCCGGTTTTTTGGGTGCTTGCCTGGACGGACCTCTTTTTGCGTACGCGGGGCCTGGCCTGTAAACTCATTGGGCCGAGTCACTTTTCGTGGCGTTGCTCCTTCCTGTTCGGGTAGGCTGGCGCCTGTCGGCTGGCCGACGGGGCTTGGCGGGGAAAGGTGCGACGGACGGGAGCAGAGCGAGCGGCCGGAGCGGAACGCAACACGAGTCTTCCGTGCGGTGGAAGGAACAAGGCGGCAGGAACACCCAGGCTCCAGTGGAGAGAAGAGAATGAGCGTCGTTGTTATCACGGGTTCAGCAGGGCTTGTCGGGTCGGAGGCTTCGAGCTATTTTGCCAAGAACGGTTTCAAGGTCGTGGGGATCGACAACGACATGCGCCGTACGTTTTTTGGAGACGAAGCTTCCACGGCGTGGAACCGGATGCGCCTGGAGAAGGAACTGGGAGGGAGTTACACTCACTGTGACCTCGATATTCGGGACCAGGCAAAGATAGGCGAGCTTTTCGGCAGGTTTGCCCGGGACATCGATCTCATCATCCATTGTGCCGCTCAGCCTTCCCACGATTGGGCCGCCCGGGACCCTTTCATGGACTTTTCGGTCAACGCTCAGGGGACGCTGAATCTTCTTGAAGCGGCAAGAAAATGGACGCCCGAGGCCGTTTTTATCTTTACGTCCACGAACAAGGTCTATGGGGATCGCCCCAACAGCCTTCCCCTCGTTGAGGAAGAGACTCGTTGGGAAATCGATCCGTCTCATCCCTATCGGCGAGGGATACCCGAGGAGATGTCCATTGACGGCACTCTCCACAGTCTGTTTGGGGCCTCCAAGGCGGCGGCTGACCTCATGGTCCAGGAATACGGCCGCTACTTTGGTCTCAAGACAGCCTGCTTCCGAGGGGGGTGTCTCACGGGGCCCAGCCACTCGGGAACCGCGCTCCACGGTTTTCTTGCCTACCTGATGCGCTGCGCCGTTACGGGGACGCCCTACACTGTCTTCGGTTATCGCGGCAAACAGGTTCGGGACAACATCCATAGCAGAGACCTCGTGGAGAGCTTTTACCACTTTTTCCAGAATCCACGTGTGGGCGAAGTCTACAACATGGGCGGAGGCCGCCACAGCAATTGTTCCATGCTCGAGGCCATTGAGATCTGCCAGGAGATCACCGGTCGGGAGCTGAACTGGAGCTACACCGAGCAGAACCGGATCGGCGACCACATTTGGTGGATCAGCGACATCGGCAAGTTTCAGAGCCACTACCCCGAATGGAAGCTCACCTTCACCGTCAAAGAGATTCTCACCGAAATTTACGAAGAAAACCGCAACCGCTGGAAGATCAACCCCTAGCGGAAGGCAGGAAAAACTTTTTCTCGTTGGGCTTCCCAGTTGGCCAAAGCCCAATTTTTTGGGTAGCTTTTCCCAATGACACAGATGTCCCCCAAAAAAAACCTGTTTCTCTCTGGGTTGTGGTCCGCTCGCATCGGCACGACCCGCGCCGGGGGCGCGAGTTCCCCCCATCCGCCGCTACTTGCCATTTTCACCCCTTTTTCCATCGCACGCCCCGAAGACGGAGCCCCCCATTTTGAAGCCGTTGGAAGGGCGACAATCGATTCGGAATGTCGCCCTAACCCCCGCGCATGCGCCATCGTCCCGGTCCTTTGGCTTACACCGAAGGCGCTAAAGGCTGAATCCCCGCGCAGGCGTCATCGTCCTCTTTGGGTATTCACTTACGGGACAGGCAACAAAACAAAGGAAAAGACGCGGGGCCGAGCGCAGCGAGACGCCGAGCATAAGCGAAGGCCTACCGTACATCAATGTGGGCTGGGATCCCGTTGCCCTTTGTTGCAACGGGAAGTTGAGCGCGCTCCCTGGTGGGTGCAGGGCAAAGCCCTGCCAGGGGACCGGGGATGGAATCCCCGGACGACCGCCGGGTAACGCGAGGCGTGACCCTTCGAGTCACGCAAACGTGACCCGCCGAGCGACAGCGAGGCGCTGCCCGGAGGCTTGCGATTCCACAGTCCTGGGAATGTCCCGCCTTGCGTGGATACCTGGGAAGATCCCTTGGGCAGCACCTGGTCTCTTTGATGAGCGTTTTCCCGAGCAAGTGAGATGATTGCGGTGATGGATCACGGAAAGAAAAATGTCCTGGGAATCGAGGTCACGGCCATCGATTATGCTGGCGCGGTGGAAAAGATCTTGGCCACCGCCCGAACAGGGCAACCATTATCGGTTTCAGCTCTGGCGGTCCACGGCGTCATGACGGGAGTGTTGGATTCTCGACAGCGCTTTCGCCTCAACCACCTCGATATGATCGTTCCCGACGGACAACCGGTGCGCTGGGCATTGAACTGGCTTCACGGTACTGGCCTCGCCGACCGCGTCTACGGGCCGACTCTCACCCTGGAAGTCTGTCGTGCTGCGGCTGGGGAAGGCCTGCCGATCTACTTGTACGGAAGTCGCCACGAAGTTCTAGAGAAGTTGGCGCGAAACTTGACTGATCGCTTTCCGGGCCTTGTGGTGGCCGGAATGGAGCCCTCCAGGTTCCGCTGCCTTTCGGAACGGGAGGATCAAGAAGTGGATGCTGCCATTGGGAAGAGCGGCGCCAGGCTCGTTTTCGTGGGACTCGGCTGTCCGCGGCAAGAGGTGTGGGTGTACGAGCATCGCGACCGCCTATCCATGCCGCTCCTGGCCGTGGGCGCGGCCTTCGACTTCCACGCCGGCACTCTGCCGCAGGCCCCGCCATCCTGGCAACGTTGGGGGCTGGAGTGGCTTTTTCGTCTGCTGAGGGAGCCGAAAAGGCTTTGGCGACGCTACCTCTTTCTCAATCCCCTCTACTTGACGCTCCTTTTCTTACAGTGGTCCCGCTTGTGGGTTCCGGAGCCCAAGCGATCGTCGCCGCCGGAACCGTTGCGTTATGGATGAATGCGATAGCATTCTGTTCTGTGACAGTTGGGATGCGAACTGGATGCCATTCCCTCGAGAGCGGGCTTGACCCATAGAAGTGGGAGGTCAAACTTGCAATTCAGCCGTACAAGTGGTAGCGTGTGGATGCTCTATTGTTAAACGTCCGAGATCTCGATGCGCGCTCCCGTTTTTGGGGTATCCACGCAAAGCGGGACAATGGGTCGCGGGGGACCTATCAGATCCGGTTGACAAGTCCACGCACGCAAGGAACCCACCGTTCAATTCCGTGAATCCCGTCCAGCCCGCCACCGGCAAGATGCCGGTGCCACCATGGCGGCGC
>JAJRTK010000415.1 GCA_024278345.1 bacterium
CGGCGCTCCCAGCGGAGGTCCGGAGGCAGAGCCTCCGCCGGGTTCCAGGGCTGGAAGCCCTGGGGCGGCGTCTGAAATCTGCACCGTGGCCGGTACCATGACCGAGGCCCTTCACCGGTTCGCCACGTAGATCATGACTTTTGACTCGTGTTGGCGTACCTTGACGGACCGATGAGCCCGTATCGCTGGATCTTGTTGAAGAGGGTTCGCCGGCTAATCCCGAGGATCTTTGCAGCGGCGGAGCGGTTCCATCCACATTCAGCGAGAACTCGCTCGATTTGGGATCGCTCCACGGATTCCAGGGTCTGGTCGCCAGTGAACGATGTTGCGGCCCGCGGCCTTTTCTCCAGTGATCTCGGAAGCACAGGGCCAAAAACGGTCAGAAGATCCGCCTTTTCAATACGAAGACCCCTAGTTTTCAACAAGGCCCGTTCGATGCAATTCCTGAGTTCCCGCACATTTCCAGGCCAGTGATAATTGGAGAGGACTTCCAGAGCTTCATCGGTGAAGCCCGAAGCTGGACATCCATTTTCTTTCGCCACCTCCGCCAGGAGATGCTGGGCGAGCAACGGGAGATCCTCCGGTCGGTCGCTGAGTTCGGGAAGCTGAATCCTCAAAACGTTGAGACGATAGTAGAGGTCTTCTCTGAACTCCCCTTGACGGATCATGGCTTCCAGGCTCCGATTGGTGGCGCAGATGATCCGCAGCTCGACCTTGAACACCTTGGAGCTTCCGATGGGTCGGAGCTCTTTGTGCTGGATGACGCGCAAGAGCTTCGCTTGTTGCTGAACCGGGATCTCGGCGACTTCATCCAGGAAAAGAGAGCCGCCGCTGCTTTGGTGGATGAGCCCCGTCTGGTTTTCCACAGCGCCCGTGAAGGCGCCTCGGCTGTGGCCGAACATGGTGCTTTCAAACAGGGCTTCGGGGATGGCGGCGCAGTTGACGGGAATGAAGGGAGCTTCGGAACGGGCACTCTCACCATGGATCGCCCTGGCCGCGAGTTCCTTGCCAGTGCCGCTGCGCCCTGTGATGAGGACCGGGGCTTGGACCACGGCGGCGTCCTGGATGGCCTTTCGCACTTTCTCCATTTCGGGGGAGATGCCCAGGAGATCTTGGGCGCTGAATCGCCTTTTAGGGGGATGCCACTTTCTTGTGGGCTTCTGTTCTTGTCGCTTCGCAAGGATCTCCCTGGAAGCGTCCCGGAGGAGCGCTGCTACCTGTTCCACACGGAAAGGTTTGCAGATATAGGAGTAGGCTCCGGCTTTCACGGCTTCCACGGCGGCTTCAACGCTGCCGAATGCGGTCATGAGAATGACTTTCACACAGGTGTGTTGGTCTTGCACAAGCCTCAGGAGGCTTCGTCCGTCCATCCCCGGCATCCGGATGTCGCTCAAGAGAATGTCGGGGACGCACTCTTGAATGAGGTTGACTGCTTCGAAGCCGCCGGTGGCTCCTCGGGTCTTGTAGCCGAGCCTGTCCAGGTGGCGCAGCAGAATCCCCAGCATTCTTGGGTCGTCTTCTACCACAAGGATTTGGATGGAAAATCCAGCCGCCCCGCGGGTCATGACAATGCCTCCGCCGGCTGGATGGGAAGGTGGATGACGAAGCAGGCTCCTCCCCAGGGCCCCTTTCCCACGCTGATGTCTCCGCCATGCCTGGCGATGATCCGGGCGCAGACCGACAGTCCCAGTCCCGTGCCATCTTCCCGTGTCGTAAAGAAGGGGTCGAAAACCCGTTCTCGCAACGCCTTGGGAATTCCCGGCCCATCATCATAGAGCTTGAGGCAGACCATGGCCTCCTGGCTCTGGGAATCCGGAGCTTCGTTTCGGGCCATGATCCCGATCCGGCCCTCGTCCGAAACAGCCGCGAGAGCGTTGACCAATAGGTTGAGCAGAAGTTGGTGCAGGCCATCTGGTTCCACGTGAACGGAGGGCCGTTGGTGAGAGAACTCGATCTTAAGATCGACTTTCTTTTGTTCCAAGGGGATTCTCAAGAGCCGAAGGACCTTGTCGATGGCCGCCTTGAGGTCGATGGAAGTGCGCTCGGCATCAGATTCGCGAGCGAGTTGCAGGAGCTCTCCCACCATGCGCCCGATACGCTCGGTCTCTTCCACGATAGTATTGAGCTCATCCCGTCGGCGGTCGATGTCACCGCCCTCGAACAAGAGATACTCGGCTGTGGCGCTAATGATGTTGAGCGGAGTACCGATTTCATGGGCCAGGCCAGCCGCGAGGCTCCCCGTGGCAGCCAGTTTTTCCGAGCGGAGCATCCGGCGCTCTAGCCTCATCTGCGCACTGGCGTCGCGGATGGTGGCGACAATCCCCAAGGGCTCACCTTCCGCGTCCCGAAGGAGCGAGGCGGTCATTTCTACTGGTACCGACCGGCCCTGGGAGTGCCGCCATTCGATGCGCTCCCCAAGGATTTTTCCCTGACGCATCACCTTCTTCAAGATTCTCGACGCCGTTGAAGACTCGGCGAATTCCGCCAGGGAGCAGCCCACCATGGTGTCGCGGTCCACTCCAAATTCTCCGCCAGCTCTGGAACTCCAGTTGAGGATCGTTCCGTCACAGCCAATTTCCAAGATTGCGTCGCTGGACTGCTGGGCCAGGTGAGCCAACATCTGTTCTTGTGCTTCGAGCCGGCGCCGCAAATGGTGGAGGGCGCTGAGGTCTTCGATCATGGTGGATCGACCGATGAGCGAACCGGCGGAATCGCGCATCGCCACCGCGGAAACCGCTACAGGCACAAGTCTTTCGCTTCGATCAAGGCGCATCGTCTCCATCCTCGGGAGCTTCCCCTCCCGCTCCACGCGCTCCATGATGAGGCGCTTTTCCCACAGGCGGTCTTTGGGCAGCAGGAGGTCGATGGAGCTTCCCAGGGCCTCGTCCAAGTCGTAGCCAAAGAGCGCTCGCGCCTCAGCGCTCCAGCTCACGATCCGGTGCTGCAGATCGACCACGATGAAAGCCCCTCCCGTCATCGAAACGGCATCTCCCAGAACGTCGCTCACTGCCCGGGGCGGAACCACCGCCGGCCCAAGAGAGGAGAGGTTGACAAAGCTCTCCAAAACCCACCGGAACCGCCCAGTTTCGTCTTCCACGGGGAGAGCGCAAATCCGGTAGGCCTCCGTAAGACTTCCACGCTGGGCACGCTCCCGGATTCCCACCCGAGGCTCGCCAGTAGAAAAAACCAGGGTCGGCAAACAGTCAGAACAGCGGCGAGGGCTTTTCCAAAGAGCCGCGAAGCAGGTGTGGGAAGGGCCACCAGCAATCTCCGGAAGCTTTTGGCGCATGAGCTCGTTGTACCAGATGAGCTCCAGGTTTTGGTCAAGGAGGGTGAGGCCAATTCCCAGCGCACTGGCAAGATGGCCCCAAGAATCGAGATCCCTGGGGTGACCGATCTGGATTCGGCCCTCTTCGAGGTCACTATGTCTTGCAGACATCTCAACGAGATCCTGTTCGTGGGACGGTGAGTTGGGAGTCGTTCGTCCGTGCCAGAGCTTTCCGGCGAATAGTGCATACCAGCTTCGAATTGTCCAACCATTAGGACATGTTTTTCGCGAAATGTCGATCTCTTTTTCTGCTTGGTTCCCGCCGCTGCCACTGGCAAACTTTCCCCGCTTGGGGTTGGCGTTCGACTCGATTCCCGATATCTTTAACCCTTTCGTCCACTCTTCATCTCGCTCTTGCCCTTTCTTGATGCCTGTCTTCCTGGAATCTCCTGATGCAACAGATGGCCTTGGCCCAGCAGATCCTTTCCGACCGCTTCGGATTCGAGTCGTTCCGGCCTGGACAGCGGATCATCATCGAAGCGGTTCTGGCGGGTCGCGACGTATTGGCCATCATGCCAACGGGTGCCGGGAAGTCGCTATGTTACCAACTTCCCGCTTTGGTTTTCCCTGGCGTAACGCTTGTAGTCTCGCCGCTCATCGCGCTCATGAAAGACCAGGTAGACGCGCTCCAGAGGCGCGGGATCCCCGCCACTTTCGTCAACAGCTCCATCAGCCTGTCCGAGCAGGAACAGCGTCTGTTGGCGTTGCGGTCCGGCACGCTCCGCCTGCTTTACGTTGCCCCAGAGCGGTTTCGCAACCGCGCCTTTCTTCGTGCAATGGAATCGGTGCGCCTGTCGCTCCTGGCCATTGACGAAGCACACTGTATCAGCCAGTGGGGGCACGATTTTCGGCCGGACTACCTTCGGTTGAGGCAGGCCATCGAGAATCTTCGGCCGGATCGCGTCTTGGCGCTCACCGCTACGGCCAATGCCAAGGTCCAGATCGATATCGTGCAGCAGATCCCCCGGCCGGCGATCCAAAAGTTCGTGGGCGGGTTTGATCGGCCAAACCTCCATTTCGCCGTGGATCGCCTTTCCAAGAAAGCGGAGAAGCTGGAGCGCCTGTTGGAACTGGTGCGGCGCCTGGAAACCGGCATTGTTTACACTGCCACGCGGAAAGCCGCTGAAGAGGCGACCCAGTTCCTGACAAGCCAGGGGGTTTCGGCCCTTTGCTACCATGGCGGGCTGGAAGCTGGAGATCGCCGTCGGATCCAGGATCTTTTCATGGGCTGGGGGAAATCGACCGCGGAAGGTCAGGAGGATGTCCAGGACGGGATGCCGAGGGACGGAGCCAAGCCTCCGGCCGTAGTCTGTGCCACCAACGCCTTCGGAATGGGGATCGACAAGGCCGATATCCGATTTGTCATCCACTACCAGATGCCCGGAACCTTGGAGGCATATTATCAGGAAGCCGGCCGCGCTGGCCGCGATGGCGCGCCTTCGGAATGCCACCTTCTCTATTCGGCGGTCGACGTGCGCATCCAGAAGTTCTTCATCGAAGGAGAGAACCCCCCCCGCGAAGCAGTGGAGGCGCTCTATGCAGTACTTGTGGCTGAAGCGCGCCGCCATCCCGAGGCCATCGTCCAAAAGACCCAGGACCAACTTGCGGAAGATGTTCCAGAGTTCCCGAATTCCATGGGGGTTTCCACGGCCCTCAAGCTCTTGGAGTCCGCGGGACATCTTTTGCGGCTCTCTCGCTCCACCCACACCGCCACGTTCGTCTTGGAACGGCCTCATGCCCATATTACCGAACGGGCGAAGGTGCAGAGAAAGATTCTTCAGTCCCTCAAAAAACTGGCCTCCGCAACGGGGATCGTCGAGATCTCCCTGGAAGCCCTGGCCCTGTACACCGGCCTCAACGATGCTTCGCTCAGGCGCGGGATCCATGCCCTGGAAAACGCCCAGTTGATCGAATACCAGCCGCCTTTTCAAGGTAGGGGCGTTCGCCTCACGGAGCCGGTCCCTCCGGAAAAACTCAACATCGATTGGGCCGCCCAGGAACAGAAGGCCGCGCATGCCTACGAAAAACTCGAGATCATGCGCCAATACGTTTTTTCCCGCGCCTGCCGCCGGGCTTACTTGTTGCGTTATTTCGGGGAGAAGAGCGTGGCCGGGAACTGCCAGAATTGCGATGTCTGCGGGACCGGATCCCAGCGGCGGGGCGCCTCCGGATCAATCGGCGCGCGGCAGACTTCGTTGAAGCGCGTTCCCACGGAAGGTTCCGCGCCGCTTCCTCCCGGGTCACCCCGGGAAGACAAGATCATCGTCCTAAAGGTCTTGAGCTGCGCGGCCCGCCTTCGGAATCGGTATGATCGTCAGACCCTCCAGGAAGTACTGCGCGGGGAACGGAGCTTGGCCGTTCTAGAGGCGGGACTGCACCGAAGCATCAAGACTTACGGGCAACTTATCGAGCTTCCTGCCGAGCGAGTATCGGCCTGGATCGAACGGCTCTTGGAGGTCGATGCCCTCCGGCAGGACTCCAACCATTGCGAGACCGGCACTCTTCGAGGAGGGCGGATGCATCTTACTTCCCAAGGGATGCGGCTCATCCGCCAACGGGAGCATCCCGCGACGATCTTTCCGCGCCTCCCGGAACACCATCCCACCTTTTCAGCAACAGAACCCTACGACGCCCCTCTCTTCGCCAAGCTCCGGATGGCCCTGGCCCGGCATCTAGAGGAACGCGACCTTGACCAACAACGTGCTCTTTCAGATTCGGTCCTCCAGCAAATCAGTCGCATCTATCCCATGACGGTTCGCAAGCTCCGCGGAGACGCCGGTCTCACGCCGGAGCAACGCAGACTTTGGCAACCACTGATCTTTGAGGTGGTGGGTCGTCATCTCGGGGAGCAGGGTGTGGCATCCGCTCCAGAGGATAAGGAACAAACCAGAAAACGGCGTGCAGGCGGTTCCAGGAAGAATCTCGCCGCCACGGAGAACCTCAGCGACGAAGACTATCAACTGTTTGAGGCCATCAAGGAGTGGCGCCTGAAAGTGTCAAAAAAGAGGCGGCTTCGCGCATTTCAGGTGCTGACCGATAGCGACATTTTCGAGTTGTGCCGCACGCGGCCAAGGACCCACGCGGAGTTGCGCGCCGTCCACGGGTTTGGCCCCAAGAAGGTCCAGCGCTACGGAGACCTCCTCTTGGACCTCATTTTGCGCCACAAACCCCGTTGAGCAAGTCAGGGTGACCACGCAAGGCGGGACAGAACAGAAAAAAAAGGAAAACGCGTAGCGTACAAAAACGTGGGTCCAGGGAGCACGCTCCCTGGTGGGTGCAGGGCGAAGCCCTGCCAGGGGATGGAATCCCCGGACCACCTACGGGTAACGCGCGGCGTGACCCGCCGAGCGATAGCGAGGCGTTGCCCGGACGCTTGCGATTCCACGGTCCCGGGAATGTCCCGCCTTGCGTGGATA
>JAJRTK010000416.1 GCA_024278345.1 bacterium
GAAGTCCTGCCAGGGGACGGGGGACAGCGTCCCCGGACGACCTTCGGGTAACGCACGGCGTGACCCTTCGGGTAACGCACGGCGTGACCCTTCGGGTAACGCACGGCGTGACCCTTCGGGTAACGCACGGCGTGACCCTTCGAGTCACGCAAACGTGACCCGCCGAGCGGAGCGCGGCGCTGCCCGATGCCAAGTTTTTTTTCCGCGACCCATTGTCCCGCTTTGCGTGGATACCCGGGATACGTGTGCAAGGTCCAGCTTCGACCGGTCACGGATTCCGGAGGCACCTTCGTGGAGTGGACCTCGCGGTGGGATGAAAGCGACGGCGGCGTGGCCGAGTTCTGCAATCCCATCTACCAAGCGGCGCTCCAAGCCCTGAAGAAGCACTTTTCTTAGCCGATCCCCGGTTTTCGGTGAACAGGCTGCGAAAGCCACTGGCTTCCCGTCGGGAAGAGAGGGCCTCCTCGGTTTTCGGTAAACAGGCCCCGGAGACACTGGTTTCCGTTCGAGAAATGGGCCTTGGTCATCGGTGGTCGGCGAAGCCGACTCTCCGTTATGGCCCGCGGCCATTGTCTCCGCTACGCTCCGGCTCGGTCGGCACCGGCACCCTGCGGAATCTCAGGTGCCGCCCCAGGGCCTCCGGCCCTGGAACCCGGCGGAGGCGGCCTCCGGACCTCCGCCGGGAGCGCTGCTCCTGGGGAACCCGTTGCAACTCGCGGGCAACGAGTTCCCCACCCATTTTTTGCGCTGCGCGCGTTTATCGGGTGGCCGGGTCCGAGCGACAGCGAGAGCTGCCGAAGGCACCACCGATGACCACGCCCGCGAGACCTATCAGATTCGGTTGACAACTTCACCGCTGGGGCGGGCCTCCTTCCCGGCTCCGTGCAGCCCGGAGGGTGCTACACCGGCAAGATGCCGGTGCCACCGTTTCGGCGAAGAAAATTGTAAAGCAAAAACACGACAATTTGATAGGTCCCACGCCCGAGAAATGGATATGGCTCACTCGCCTCGCCGGTCTGGCCCAGTTGTGTGCCATTCTTGCCGGCAATTCAAGACCAGAGGGGGCGGGAAAGTGGGTCATCGTGGCGTGGCCCCGCAGTTCAACCGCGAACCACCAGGTGTTTGGCCAGCTTCCTCGTTTCCCTGGCATGCTCCTTGCCATCCTGCTGGGTATTCTCCGTGGAAGGGGGCGGTTCCATCGCCTTCCGCTCCGGCTTTTTTTTCGCGGGCCGCGCAACCGCGTTCCGCAACATGCCGGCCTCAACGAGCCCCTCCTCCCACGGGAAGACTCACCACGAATTCAGGAGATTCAAACGATGTGGAACCCAAGGAAACCGGTGGCAGTGGCTGGATTTTTCCTGGTCCTGTTCTTTTTCGGCGCGATGCCGGCAACATTCGGGGCCTCGTCCGATGCGCCGAAGCCGGAGGAGGATTCCGCGGAGATCATCCGCGCCCAGGCAGTGGAGTACATCGCCCTCAACCGTTCGTTGACGCTCACGGCGAAACAGGAAGCCGTCAAGAAGGCGGCCCTCTCTTCGTTTCCGGCTCCCTGTTGCAAGAACTTCTCCATGGCCACCTGTTGCTGTCCCTGCAACCTGGCCAAGGCCGTCTGGGGGCTTTCCAAGAAACTCGTCGTTCATGAAGGATACGATGCGACCCAGGTGAAGGAGGCGGTCCAAAAATGGCTTCGGGCAGCCAATCCCGACGGATTCAACGGCAACGCCTGCAACGAGCCCTGGGGCTGCGTCAAGCCGTTTGAATCCAACGGTTGCGGTGGCATGCGGGAAAACGCGCTGTAGCCCATGGGTCTCATCTCATCGAAACCCGTCGAATGACGTCGCGAATGGGAGCGGTTGCCCGAACATTGAAAACCGCCTCCAGTAGGGAATAGAAACAAACTCCTTGTTCGGCGAGTTCCTGGACCGAATCGACGTGACTGACGTCATCTTTCTCTTCCACGATGACGCGGTGATCGGGAACAGGCAACGAGAGCCCTTGGAGGATGTTTTTGAAAAACGCGGGAGTTCATCGTTCATTCGTGAGCGGGGGCTCCCGGGGTCCCCAGTTGAAGATAGATCTGCCTGAGTTCGTCGTAACCCGTGGCTCCGTCGTCGATCATGGTGAGTTCCACCGGTCCCAGGTCGCGCTTGACCCGGGCGGGCGAGCCCATGACCAGGGTTCCCGGGGGCACCATCATTCCCGGTGGCACGAGGCTCCCCGCAGCCACCATGGAATACTCGCCCACGGTGGCGCCGTCAAGAATGATGGCTCCCATGCCCACCAGGACATGGTCAGCTACGGTGCAGCCGTGGAGGATCACGCGGTGACCCACGGTCACGTTGGAACCGATGATGAGAGGATAGTTTCCCTCGGTGACGTGGCAAACGGAGCCATCCTGGATATTGGTGCGCTCGCCGATGCGGATAAAATGGACATCGCCTCGGGCCACGACATTGCACCAGAGGCTGGAGCGGTCGCCGAGGGTGACGTTTCCTATAACCTGGGCTGACGAATCGACGTAGACGTCCTGGCCCAATGTGGGAGTCTTTCCCTTGAAGGAGCGAATCATCTTCGTGGGCTCTCCTGGTATGCGTTGATCTGTGGGATGCCCCAAACTCCGTAAAGAGCTCGCTTTGGGGCTCTCCTGGTATGCCACGGGATTGTAGCTCGGATGGAAAACCAAGTTGCGAGAGACGATCTCGTATCGCGCTGGAAGAGGCGGCCCACGACAAGAGCCATCCGGGCGGGACCTATCAGATCCGGTTGACAAGTCCACGCACGAAAGGAACCCACCGTTCGATTTCGTGAATCCCATCCAGCCCGCCACCGGCAAGATGCCGGTGCCACCGTTTCGGCGAAGAAAATTGTAAAGCAAAAACACGACAATTTGATAGGTCCCATCCGGGCCTCCTTCTGGCTGTTCAGAACCTGACGGCGTGCCCGCCGGTGATAGAGGATCTGCGCCGGTTTTTTCATCTCTAGAAGATAGAAAAGGCCCGTTGAACCTTGGCGGAAGACCTCGCTAGTCTATTCAGATTTGCCTCCAAATGTCATCCGGGAGGCCGCCTCCACCGTTCGTGGTGAGAGGGGTTGATCATCGGTGGTGTCACCGTCTTGCGTACGGCGAGCGAAACCTTCTCCCGCGGCAGTTCAGCCTTCGCGGCCAGAGGCCGCCGGGAAGGTCTGTGGCCGGTCATTTGACGCTGGAAATGGAGCGCTCTATCGTACTTGGAGAATGGTGAAGGCTAGAGGAGCGAAGCCATGGGGATGGCTTGGACTGATGGCGCGTTGGTTGAGGGTGAACAAAAACAGGTTCCTATTGGCTGGAGAAGGTAGCGCGAACCATGGGTGATCTTCCTGACAACTCGGTGAAAGCCCAATTTCCACTCGATCCTCGGAGCATTGCGTGGCTTTCGCGTGAGGTAGAGGTCTGGCGGGCGGAAGGGCTCATCACGGCGGAGCAGGCGAGGCAATTGGCCGCCCGCTACCGTCCGGAAAAACCCGGGCGCCGGCGGTTCGTGGCCGCTATCGCGATCTTTGGCGCGATTCTCGTGGGATGTGGAGTTTTGCTCTTCATCGCGTCGAACTGGCAATCCATGCCCCGCGTCGTGAAGCTCATCTTCATCGCGGCGTCCATCATTTTGAGCTACGGCGCCGGGTACGGCTTGCGGTACGAGAAACGCTCGCAACCGACCGTGGGGGAAGCGCTCCTTTTCCTTGGCGCTATCTTCTTCGGCGCGGGAATCTGGCTCGTCGCCCAAATTTTCAACCTCCAGGCCCACTACCCCGACGGGATCCTCTACTGGCTCGCGGGAATCCTTCCTGTGGCCGCCATCTTGCCGTCAGTCTCCATGGCCGTGCTCGCTGCGGTGTTGGGCTGCGTTTGGACGGTCTCTCAGGTGATGGAGGTGGATGCCGTTCACTTTGGCTACCTCGTCGTTTGCTTCGGGCTGCTGGTTCCGCTCTCATTTCATGTTCGTTCTCGGGCGGCCCTGTTTCTTAACGCGGCAGGGTTTTTCATCTGGTTGGGAATGACGGGATTGGTCATTTCCAATTCCGTGGCCTTCGTCTTTACGGCGCTACTCCTTGGAGGCTTGACGGCGGTTTCCATCGATCTTTGGCTGAAGACGACGGATCGTGCCCAGATGTCAGGACCCGTGGCAGCGGCGGGGGCGTTGCTCGCCGCGGGAGTTCTTTTCACCCTGAGCTTCGGGGATGTGATCGAGGATGTGATGACTGATTCCGCCAAGGGGTCGGCCGTCTCTTGCTTGCTCCTTATCCTGAGCTGTCTTCTGCCGGGCCTGTTGGCCCTTTTTCAGGCCCGGAGGTCTTCTGTTTTCTCCATGCGGCGCGTGGTGGAGGGAGTGGGGATTCTTCTTTTCCTTGCGGCGCTCTGGGTCTTTTTCCTGCCGGGGATTTGGGGCGATTCTGACGGGTTCCAGGCGCTCCTAGCGAACCTGATGCTCGTGGGGGGAAGCCTGCTGATGCTCTATTCCGGGCTCATCCAGGAGAGCCGTTTCTTCCATGGCTTGGGCACATTGAGCTTTGGGGCCCTGATCATGGCCCGGTATTTCGATGCTTTCTGGGAATTGATGCCCCGCTCCATCTTCTTTGTGCTGGGCGGCATCCTGCTTCTGGGTGGCGGTTACTGGCTGGAGAACAGGCGGAAGCATCTTGAAAGCTCGATCCTTGCCGCGGACGGAGGCACCGGGTGATGAAGAGCCACCGCAACCGATTCTACGCGGCAGCCCTTTTGCAGCTTCTGCTGCTGGCCGCCATGATCGCATACCATTACGAGCCCCTGCTCTTCGGCACCCAGGTGCGCCTGCTGAGCAAACCGGTAGATCCACGGAGTCTCTTCCGAGGTGATTACGTGCGGCTTGGCTACGAGATCTCCGTTCTTGAGTCGTCCAAGCTTCGCCTCCCGGGATCGCTTTCAGAACGGCGGGGCTCGACTCTCTACGTTGGGCTCGATGTCACGGGTCCCTTCGCCAAGGCGGTGAGCGTCGGAGAGGAGCCGCCAGCGGGACTCTATATCCGGGGCAAGCTCCAGCGTTCTTGGGATGGCCGACTCTTCATCCAATACGGGATCGAGACCTACTTTGTTCCCGAGGGAGAAGGGCTGGAGCTTGAGCATTCCATGGCGGAACAGCGGCTGGTGGTCGTGATTGCCGTCGATTCCTGGGGTCGCGCCGTCATCGATCACCTGGAAAAAGTTCCTCCATCGCTTGAAGCTGCGCCTTGAGGCTGGCTAGGATCATAGATGGCTGACCGGAATTGGCCGGTTGCGTCAGGGATAGCCGGTACATCGCCGCCAGCAGATCTTCGGCCTCGGTGGCGGTTAGGCTCAGGCGCGTGAGCATCTGCTCCAGTTGCCGGTCAAGATCGAGCCTCTTGAGGAGGAGGTCTTCCTTTTTGCCCTTGAGGCGCATCAAATCCCCGGAAGAATCTATGTCGGCTTTGTCCAGCCGATGCCCGATTCGCTGGATCTCCGTTTCCAAATCTTCTTGTCTTTCGCGGCCCAGATACTCTTCCAGCCCAGCGGCTTTGTTGCCGAAGAGCAGCGCGAGATCCACGAGCTCGCAGACCGCCCCGCTGACGTCGCCCACCACGGCGCCGATGGTGTCGGGGGCCTCGTTCACCAGGTGGAGTGTCTGGGCCAGGGCACTGAGAAGGCGGGCCATGGGTTCGATGATCCGGCGGGACCGCCTATCGACCAGTTTTCGGATCTTTTCCAGCCGTTGGGCGCCCAGTACTCCTCCCGGCTCCGACAGCGCCTCTTCCAGGCATTCAGAAGGGTCAGGGCCTCCTCTTTTCCACTCCTCCACATAAATGCCGGTGGCAAGAAAACCTGTTCCCGTGAGCAAAAAACCGAGAGACATTCCGAAATCGACGAAAAAAAGTACGCTGGCGCCGATTGCGCCTCCGGCGGTGCCGATTCGGCTCCAGTTGGGCAATCGCGACATGGCCGCCACGAATCCGATAACGGTCGCTTTCCGGCGCCAGCGTTTCAACGGTTGGAGCTTCACGCCGATCTTTTTCTTGTTCTGCCGCCATCGAAGCCCCGCGCGGCGCCCCCGAAGTAGGATGACCGCCTGATCGACCATCGTCAGGTCGGCCATGGGGAGTTCCAGCTCTTTTCGGCGCTTTTCCACTTCACGGGCGTGATGGTCGATTTCTTCAAGCTCGGTCGATTGGTGTTTTTCAACGTAATCTTCCAGTGACTGGCTCAAGAAGCTAGGCAATTTTTGGGTGAGAGATTCGAGGATCTCCTGGTTTTCCCGTTCCCACCTCTGGCGATCCCGGACGACGATTTCATCCACGCGGTTTGGCTCGGCATCGCCAGACGTGCCGCAGTGGAGGCAGAAGCCCACCAGATCCGGAGCGGGTCCACCGCACCGGGGACAGACCTCTTTCTGGTGGGCCACCGGTGCGTAGATGCCCGTCATTGTCGCCATGTTGTCGTGATGATCCGTCCTGGCCAAAGCTTCCACGACTCCAGCCGCCGAGCGGTAGCGATCCTCCTTCCTTCTTCGAAAGCAGGTCTCCACAATGTTGCAGAGCCAGGCTGGAAGATCGGGGCGCAACTCCGTCAGGGGCGTCGCAAAACCGTTCAGGTGGTCCTGAAAAACCCGGAACGGGTCCGAACCCGAAAAAGGTGGCCGGCCCGACAAACACTCATAAAGCAGGATACCCAGGGAGTAAATGTCGGCACGAGGATCCACGGGACGGGCCTGGATCTGCTCAGGCGCCATGTACTCCGGAGTCCCCATGGTCGTCCGAGTTGCTGTCAAGCCGCCAATATTGGTGAGCCGCGCCAGGCCAAAATCGACCACTTTGATCTGGTCCTCGCTGGCCAAAAGCACATTTTGGGGCTTGATGTCCCGGTGGATCACTCCCTGGCGATGAGCCGCGTCCAACGCCGAAGCGATCTGCGAGCCGAGCTTCACCGTCTGGGCCACGCCAAGAGGACCGTCCAGGAGGATCTTCTGTTTGAGGTCCGGTCCTTCCACAAGCTCCATCACCAGGAAGGCCAGGTGATCTTCCACAACGAAGTTCAAAAGCTTCACGATGTTGGGGTGTGCCAACTTCGAGTAGGCCATCGCTTCGCGCCGGAGACGTTCCACGGCCAGATGCCCCTGGTCAAGGCTCGGAATAAGGATCTTCACGGCCACCGATTCACGGAGCTCTTCGTCAAACGCCCGGTAGACGATGGCCATGCCGCCGCGACCGATCTCTTTTTCGATTCGATAACGGTTCGACAGGGTGGTTCCAGGCTCCATGGGATTTGCTGCAAACACTGCTGTTTCCTCGGATTGCAGACAAAACCTATCAGAACTCCCAACTGTTTTCATTTCGGGGTGACCTGTGCCACCATTGCGCCGGTGGAAAATTCTGTTTGTTTTCCCGGCGGCGCGGGTTTCCGCGGGAACAGGTTTTTCTTCTTTCCGCGAACGTCACCGCAAACAGATCTTTCTCCTTCATTTTTACCGAAAAAGTCACCGCAAACAGATCTTTGTCTTTTACCTTTACCGAAAAAGTCATCGCAACCAGATCTTTATCCTTGATCTCTTGAGATGCTGGTTACCGCTTGCATGAGCGTTGGGTTGGCTTCCGCTCCCATCGGCATGACCCGCGCCTTCCGCGCGAGTTCCCCTCCGTCCGCCGCTGCTCGCCTTTTCATCGCCCCGGGGTCCATGTTTTATGCCCTCAAGACGTGCCACGAAGCGAAAACCAGGACCGGCAGCATCGTCACTAAGGGGCAATGGGGAATCAGTCATGAGGTGGATGGGATTCTGGATCGCGACCTTCATTGGTGTGGTGAGCGGCGCTTTCTTAGGAGGAATGATTCACGCCGACATCGCTTTCCTTGGCGGTTTCGCGGGTTTCTTTTTCGGGTCCTACGTGGGGCTTTGGATTACCGTAATTGATGGGACGGTTCGCTGGCGCCGGTTGCAGCGGGAAATGGCGCGTCATCCCGGTGGACCCGCTCTCCGCTCCTTTGCGGCGAAAGAGGCGAAACTCCCAACATCCATGGAGGGGAAATCGGGTTACCGGACTTCCGCTAAAGAAACGGAGAGAGCGGAGAAAGATGCGAGCAGCGGCGGACGGATTGCCGCCGATGGGAGCGGACCTCAACAAGAAGAAGAAGAGGTCACGGGAACGATCAATCTCCATTTGGAGGAAGAGCTTGTCGCGGTTTCGGACCTTCAGGCGGAGGAAGAGAGCGAGGAAACCGTCGATCTCCAGGTAGAGGAAGAGCTTGTCGCGGTTCCGGACCTTCAGGCGGAGGAAGAGAGCGAGGAAACCGTCGATCTCCAGGTAGAGGAAGAGATTGGCGACGTTCCGGCTCTTCAGGCGGAGGAAGAGAGCGAGGAAACCGTCGATCTCCAGGTAGAGGAAGAGATTGTCGAGGTTCCGGCTCTTCAGGCGGAGGAAGAGAGCGAGGAAACCGTCGCTCTTCAGGTAGAGGAAGAGTTTTGCGAGGTTCCGGCTCTTGGGGTGAGGGAAGAGCGGCCCCTTCGGGATGAGGTTCGGCCGAAGGAGGAGATTGTCCTGGAGCACCATTCGCGGTGGCATCGCATTTTGCGGCCGTTGCTCTACGAGAACTTCCTGATCTTCATCGGGGCGTTCTTGACCATTGCCGGTTCAGTTTTTGGTGTGGTCAGCAACTGGGATCGCGTTGGGAGTGAGTGGCGGCCGGTGCTGGTTCTTGGGAGCATGGCGCTTTACACGCACCTTTTTTTCTTGAGCGGTTACCTTCTTGCTCGGAAAGAGCGGCTTCATCGCTTGGCACTGTCGATCCTTACGGTGCCCGTGCTCTTGTTGCCCTTTCTTTACATGGGGATCGGTAGCGTATTGATTTCCCATTGGGTGGTGGGGCTGGCTTTTTTCGCGGTTCTTTTGGCTTTGGACCTGCCTTGCCTTTTTGTGGTGGGCGGGCTGCACCATCGCTCTACGGGGCGTTTGTTTGGCATCGCATTCTGGATTCTGTGTGGGTTTCAAGTTTTGGTGGCTTGGGCTGGAGAGTCGGGTGGGCCGCCTTCGATCCTGGTGGCATTGGCGGGGTTCGCACTGCTTTATGGGTGGGTGCTTCGGCCTTTCGTGACGCGGGAGTTGGGGGAGATCCTCATCGGTTCAGCCCGTGGGGCCTGGTTCTTCGTGGGTTCGCTTCTCTTCGCCTTTAGCAGTCTCTTGGGCCAGCTTTATTTTCAGCAGCTCAGAAGCGGCGTGGCGCCTGATATTACAGCAATCGGCCTCTTTTCGGTTCTCTTTTGTTGGGTGGCACTGGACGTACATCTGGTGCTCGCGGGCCACCCGGAGCGGAGCCGGCATGGTGAGCTATGGCGTTACCTGGCTCTGGGCGGTGCGCTGAGTGCAATTGCGGTCGCCGGTGGTGGGCGGCTGGCGGGGGACCTGGAGCCCTGGGTTCTGGCGGCAACCGCTTTGATCGGGGCGGCGCTCTGGATTCGGGCTCAGATGGCACAGCCCAACCGGCTCCACTTGTGGGGAGCCCTGGTGTTGAGTCTGGTGGCGTATGATCTGAGTCCGGGGCTTGTTTCTGAGCTTGCCAGAGCGATTGTCCGTGGAGTGGCTTCGACGGCGGGGTACGAGGGGAGGCCCCTTCCTTTGGCCTACTATGCGTTGACGTTTGTTCCCTATCTGGTGGGTTTGGGTTGGATTTCGCTGGTGCATCGGCGTCGCAAGAAAACCGCCTGGCTTCCGATCCTGACCTGGGTGGTTGCGGTGGCGGCGGTGGGTCTTTTCTTGTCCTTTTCTCATCCCCTGGACCGCCGGCCTGCTCTGGGAGCGTCGGTGGCCTACGGCCTTCTGGCTCTTCTTGCCCATGGCTATTTTCGGTGGCGAGGGTTCTTGACGGCGTGGGCATTTTTGGCGCCGGTGGCTTCCGATCTGGCGCTGGTGGTCGGCGGTGCGGGGTGGAGCTGGCGTGCCGGTAGTCTGGCCTTGTTTGCCGCGGGGTATGGCGGTTTCGCGCTCCGGTTCGGGCGGCGTCCGGTGGACGCGGGCAGGCGGGGGGCAACCGCTGAAAGAGGAGACCGTGAGTCGGCTTTGGCCCGGGGCGATGAACAGAGCCAGGGGAACTGGAGTTGGATCTTCGGGGATTTGCCGCGGCTGGCGGCGGTGGTGGGAGAAGTGGGAATCTTGCTGAGCCTTGTTTGCCTGATCCTGGGCCTTGAGTCGTGGCCGGTTTGGGTTGGCTGCCTTTTCCTTTTGGGGGCGGCTTCAGGTTTATGGGGAACAGCCCGTTTGTACCGTTCGCGTTGGCTGGCGTTTGGGGCGGTGGCTGCCATTTTTCTGTTGTTGGGGCAAGTGGCTGAGCTGCTGGTGGTGAAGCTCGCTTGGGCCGGCGCTTGTTGGGGCGGGGTAGGGCTTCTTTTCTTGGCGGCCTGGTACGGGATGGATCGATGGGGGAATCGGCGGAGGGTACCTGAAGGCCCGGCGATTCTTGGACGATGGCCACGGTGGATGGTGGCTCGCGACGAACGGACTCTTTGGAATAGTTCATTGGCGTTGGCCGCCGGTGGAGGGCTTTTCATGGCTCTTTGGCTCACGTGGATGGGGCAGCCGGCTGGAATCGCTGGCGTGGCGGCCTGGGGCTCGGTAGCGGTTCTGGGGCTGGGACTGCTTTGGCCGTGGCCGGGGCTTTCCCCAGGATGGATCTCGGTGCTGGCCCAGTTTACCTTCCTCCGTCTTGTGGGGAAAGGGTTGAACTGGCCCATGGAGTGGTTTTTTCCGGCCTTGGCCCTGCTGTGCCTGACCTGGTGGGTTGCGGGCCGGTTTTGTCTCGTGGGTGGAGGCAGGGGCGCCGTCCGTGAGGGATCGGGGCGGGAGCGCGCCGGTTGGCTCTTGGTCCGGGCAGCGGGGCTGCTGGGGTTGCTTCTGGTTTTCCATGACGTGGCGGGTCGATTGGATGGGTCGTGGCCGGTCTCTGCTTGGAATGGTGGAGCCCCTTGGGCTGGTGGCCTGGAAATCCTTTGGCTGGGCCTTCTTGCGGTGGTCTTGGGAAGGAGCGCCGGGGGCCAGCCTTCTCGGATTCTTGGCCTGGCTTCGGCCTATTCGTTGGGAATGCTTCTGGTTCGAGGTCTGGAGCTGGTGGCTGGCCCTATCCTGGGTCGCCTTGGAGCCGCCGGCTGGATCCAGGAAAGCTTGGTGTCGGGCCGCTGGGGCCAGAGCGGCCTTGGCTTGGCTCTGGGCGCGGCCGCGCTCCTGGTCTTCAGTTGGGTGACAAGGAAGGGAGGCGCTGCTGGCTGGAAGAGGTTGCGATTTTGGCCGGGAAGCCAAGTTTTTGGCGTCGATCTTCTCCGGGGGTGGAGATGGCCGTTTCAGGTGGTGGGAGAGTCGGCTCTTTGGGTGAGCTTGGCTTTCTGCATGATGGCCGGTTCTTCCGCGGTGGGCGGGTCTTGGGAGCTTCCCACTGGTTTGGGGTGCGTTTCCATGGTGTTGACGGGCCTGGTGTTGCTTTTTTGGACGCTCTCATCTCCCTGGCCGCACTCGGGTTTTCTGGGGTGGTTTTTTCTGGGCGTGAGCGGTTACAGCATCGTCTTCGGGGGCGCGAAAATGGCGGACCCGGGCTGGCCATTGGCTTTGACGGCGGCGGCCTTGACTCTTCTGGCTCTCCTCTTCGCATCGGGTTTGCTTCCCCGTTTGACGGGCGCCCGCTGGAGGAACTCGGTTCTTGCCGTGCCTGCCAGGATTTTGGGGTTGCTGGCATTGGCTTTGGCAGTGGCAGGGATCGACCCTGTCAAGGCCTGGGCCATGGTGCTCCAAAGCCGGGACTCGGGATTGTGGGAGCTTTGGCTCGATGCGGCTGTTCCGGTGGCTCTCTTGGGCAGCGGACTTCTCTTCTTGCAGCTCAGGTTTTCGTCGGTGTCGGGTTTTTGGCCTGTGGGCGGGTGGCTTCTTGCCGCGTGGGGGACAATTTTCGCCCTGCAAGGTTTGGTGCTCATGGCTGTAGAAATGCCCGCTCCGCGGGTCTTGGGGTTTGGCCTCTCCTTCGTGGCTGGTTTGGCGCTTCTTCTGGTTGCCAGCTTCTTCCCGGTGGCTCGGAGCAGTTTTGTGGGCTGGCTGGCGGGTGGATCGGAGGTGCGGCGGGCATGCCGTTCTTCCGGTGCTCTTCTTTTGCCGGTTGCCCTGGCCGGCGCCGGCTTGCTTGGCTGGGCTGCGGTCTCCGTGGGCGGAAAACTCTTGATGGAAATGGCTCCAGAAGTTATGGCGGCGCGGCGGAGCCTTCTTTGGTTCGGCTGGATCGGGGTGGGCCTGGCTTTGGCCGGCTGTTTGGTCGTCGCCGAACGCCGGGTCCGGTGGGGAATCGGACTGGCGGGGTTCTCCGTCTCGGTGGCCGTAGCCGCGGGAGCGCTGGGGATGCTCTTGGGCCTGCCGGCTCCTTGGATCGGGTTGGGAATCGCCGCCATCACGATTTTGGCCTGGGATCTCACCAGTGCCAAGAGCTGGCTGGGCCGGAAGAATTGGGATTTATGGCTCGTTCCGGATCGTCCAAAGGTCTCCGGAGCCGCCGAGGCCGGCGTGATCTGGGCGCTGCTTTGGGGATTGTCCTTGGCCACGCTCAGCGTGCGGAGCCTGGCCATGCCCCTGGCATGGGCCGTTCTGGCCTTCGCAACCCTTGCCGCGGCCGGGCGTTACAAGAAGCCGGCCCTGGTTTTGGGAGTCGCCTTTTGTGGCACCCTTGCCCTCGATCTCGCTCTGGTCTGGTTTGGCCTGAACTATCCCTCCGGCCGCCCCGAAGCAGCGATCTTGCCCTTCTTCGCCCTCGTTTCCCTGGGAATCGCCGAGAGCCTTGCGCCAGTAACGGGACGGGCAACCCGGTTGGTGGCCAGTTGGGACCAAGAAAGGGAACCTGACGCCAAATCCCCGCGGTGGCGGCGCTTGATTCGTTTGCTGGCGGCTTCCCGAAAGCCTCTCGCCCTGTCCGTTGGGCTCTCCAAGATTCTGGTCCTCCTGGAAATCGCCCTGGCCGCGGTCCTCTTGCAGTCCCGGGCTACCTGGCTGGAATCGAGCCTGCTGGCCGCGGTCATGGCGGGGCTTGCCGCCGGTTGGCTTGTGCGAGGAGTGCGGCGTTGCCGCATCAGGCTACTCCACCAGGGGTTTGCCGGAGTGATGGCCGCGCTCCTTCTTTTGCGCTGGTGCGGCCCCTTGACGGGGTTCTCACTGCTCCAGGATTCCTTGTTCTGGACAGGTGCCGGCTTCCTTCTCCTGGGATGTTGGCGGATGCGAATCGGCGGCGAAACCCTCCAACGGCCATTGCTCTACTGGTTGATTGCAGCTCCGGCCGGCGTGCTCTTGCCCTGGGGAATAGAGACTCCGGGAATCGAACTGGGAGCCCCGATTGTCTTGGCTGGCGCGCTCTATCTGGCGGCTGCCTACGAGACGGGGCAGCGGAGATACCACTACCTCTCCGCCCTTTTCCTCAATGGCGGGCTCATCCTGCTCTTCGCCCAATCGGGTTTTGGGCACCCAAGTTTTTACTTCCTGCCGCTGGGGCTCACCCTCTTGCTCCTTGTGGAGCTGGAAGAGCAGCGCTTGGATCGAGGAACGAAATTCCGGCTACAAAATCTTGGAATCGCTATCGTTTGCTCATCGGCGGCCTACGAGGCGGTAGCCGTCGGCGGTCTTTGGCCCTTCTTGTGGGCACTTCTTCTTTGCCTGGCCGGGATTTTCTTGGGGCTCGTCTTGCGGGTGAGAGCCTTCTTGCTCTGTTCCACGGCCATGCTAGTTGCTTTGGTTCTGGGGCAGCTTGGGCGGGCCACGCTTCAAATGGCCTTGCCGTTATGGTTCCTCTTGACCTCCGTTGGCGTCGTCATTCTAGCCCTCACGGTGGCCGCTTCGTCGAGGCGGGAAGAGATCCTGGCTTGGTACCGCCTGATGTCGGAGGATTTCGAGAGCTGGGAATAATCGGGTCCCTGCATGAAACGATCATATGGCGCATCTAGAACCCGTATGGTACTGCAGGACCCATGGAAAGGCGAGCGACGGGGGGAAACTCGCGCCGAAGGCGCGGGTCCGGTCGTGAGCGGACTCAACCCATTGCCGAGAGCTACTGAGGAGGATTGGGCGGGTAACCGTCCCGGCTACCCGACACCCAACCTGGCCCTGGGTATTGAGGCGCGGGATTCGGCGGCGGTGTTTCCAGCTTGGGAGGCGGTATCACTGCGTCGAGCAAGTTATTGATAGAACCCGCCAACGCATCATCGGAGACCTCTGGCAGATCATCGACATCCAAATCATCGAGCTCACTTCGCGGGGGCTCGCTGGGGGAATCTGGAGGCAATTCCTCGGAGCTACTGGGAAAGAGGTGCTCCAACAGCTCTTCGTCCTGAGCCGACTCGGTGAAGCGGGTGTTATTGCCGAGCCCACTTTGATCGCATGGGCGCTCTTCTTGCGCTTCGCCACCCGTGCCAGCGGTGATTGTCTCTCCCGCCGCTTCGTCATCCTCTTCCAGCTCTTCAAGGCCTCCGTCAAAGACGTGCTCCACCAAAGCCAGCGCTTCCAGCTCGAAGGAGGAAATATCGTCCCCCGGTGGCGGCTCATCTTGTGGCGGTGCGGAGAAGGGCATGCTGGCACCGTTCGGTTCTTCCGGCGACGGTTCACCTTGTGGCGGTGCGGAGAAGGGCATGCTGGCACCGTTCGGTTCTTCCGGCGACGGTTCATCTTGTGGCGCGGAGTCTAAGGCGCTGGGCTCCGTTTCCGCGGGCGCTTCTTGGAGCGGTGTTGGGTCAGTGGAAGCGGTTTCTTGGTCGGCTCCGGGGCTCGCCAGGGAAGTGTCCCCGGGCGAGGTTTCGGAGGCTGGAGCGGCGAAGAGGGGGATTGAGAAGGTACCCGATTCCTCGTCGAAGGTGGCTTCGATGGCCCGGAAAGTTTCGGTGGTTCCGGAAGAAACCGGCGCCACGTCAGCGCCCTTGGGGCCGTGTTGGTAGGAGAAGACAAGATCGAGGATTTCTTTCCGGCCAAAGATCTTCTCGTCGCCAAACTCCGTGAAACGCCTGGTCTGTATGGTGTAAAGAGCGCGATCAAGGAGATATCGGAAGTTGTCGAGGGCGTTGGCTTGAGCCTGTTGGCCATAGAGGCGCTTGAGGGTATCGAGCTGGTTCATCAGGTGGACTTCGGGGTCGGGAGTTCCCAGAAATGGGTGTCGGACGAACTTCGGTTTGGGCTTGCGCCGTTTCTTGGTAACGATTTCCCGGGCGAGCTTTTCGAGGCTGGCCAGTGCCTTATCTTGGCGCTTGGGTCTTTTGGAGACGATGTTTTGTAGGATCAGGGGCACGCCACTGGCGTTGGATTGGTCGATGAGCGGGTCGCGGATGATCCAGCCAAGATTGCTGATCTGAATCCGGGCGCTGATGTTCTCCACGATGTTGCTGACAAAGGGTTCAATGGCCCGGCGGTAGGAGGTTTCAGGCTCGTTAAACATGTTCAGCACGAAGTGAACCTGAAAGTGCTTGACCGTTGATTCCACCCGCTGAATGATGGGGTGGTTTCCCAGGGCTTCCCGAAGGTCCTCGATGAAGTGATCCAGATTGGCGATGGAGGGATCGTAAGGATCTTCCACGCGGAGGATCAGATCATTGATGAGGTCGCACCAGCTCGAGCTTTGCCGCATGCCTTCGTAGAAGGGCGAGTCCGGCGAAAAAAGAATGCGCAACTTTCGGAACAGAATCGCCTTCACCATGTCCGAAGCTGCGTGGGTCGCCGAGGCCAGGTGCGGAGTCAGAACTAGGATTCCGCTGTTGGAGAAGGGCAAAAAATCAACGACGTTCGAGTCGAGGCCCGCTTTGAGATCCAGAACCACGAAACGCGCTTTGAGCTGGTTGATCGCTTCGATGAGCTTTCGCTTATTCGGCGGCGAGAAGTTCGTGATGTCTTCGATGAAATGGTGCGGTGCCGCAATAAATCCGAAACGGGAATGACGCCCGTCGGGGTGTAGCCGGTTGGGAAGACGGGTGACGCACTGCTCCAGCGGCACCCCTTTCCGAAAAAAATGATAGAGATCCCGCTTGACGGGAACATTGATACAGCGCCGCACCGACGACGTTCCCGGATCGAGATCGATGAGGATCGTCTCGCCGTAACGAGAGAGGCCGAGGGCGAAGTTTACGGATATGGTCGTTTTTCCGACTCCGCCTTTGCCGGAAGAAATGGGGATGATCCTGCGCTTTGACGAGGGATGGGGCACGGTTGGAGACGCCTACTGGAAAAGACGAGCTTGGAAGGGCCGTGGGCTCACCTGAACCCTCGTGGGCGACCAGGAGTCGCTGGAGCCACCAGGCTTCGGTATGATGGGGAAAGGAATCCGAGGGGGTAGTGGCTTCGATCCGGTGGGTGCCCCGGCGGTGGGCTCAGATCTTATTTCTTCGAGTCGTCCTCTCCTTCTCCCTCTTCCTGGCCGCCCGCGGCCTTTGGCTCTTTTTCTTCATAGGTGACAATCGGCTTGTACTGATCTCCTTCCGGGCACTCGAATTCGAGGTAGCCGTCTTCGTCCGGTTCCAAATCGATCACCATCGCCTCGTCGCACTTGGGCGTCTTCGAATTCACCTCAACCACCACTTCGGCGGTCTTCTTACATTCGCTGAAGATGTGGTATTTAAGGATATCTTGAGGGTTATCGACGGCAGCGTAGGAGATACAGCCCTTGGCAATCTTCTCTCCATCAGTCCCTTCGTCGATCTCGGTTTCTTCCTCGCCATTGGCTCCAATCTGGTCGCCGCCGACGATTTCATAATCATCCTCGGTAATGGGCGCGGCGGTGCTGTCCACCGGTGCGGTGTCCATCTCGGCGGCAATATCCGCAAGAGACCCCTGAGCCCGGAGACCAGGTGGCGATTGAGTCAGGAAGAAAACAAGAAGGAATGCCAAGATTGGCGATTTCAACGGAGAAAAACGCATAGAAACCTCCTTGCCTACAAGTTCTGACTATGGACTCTAGTATTCCTGGCTGGAGCTGTCAAAGGATCGCGTAAAAAAACCGCTTCACCCATGGCCTCTGCCAGCCGGTACCGTGGCACTTGAAAGCCCGATCACAAACTTCCTGGAATCGCATCCGCGGTGCCGTCGCCGGCGCAAAAGGAGAAACCCCATGAGCTGGATTCCCATCATTCCCCCTGACGACGCCGATGACAAGCTCGCCAGCCTCTACAAAAAACTGTCACCCAAAGGAGCGCCTCTGGCCAATATCCTGGGCATTTCCAGCGTCAATCCCGATCTCCTGGAGGGCCACCTGGCCCTTTACCGACCGCTCATGTTCGGACGCTCCACCTTGAAACGCCAGGAACGGGAGTTTTTGGCCGTTATCGTTTCTCGCGCCAACGATTGCTTCTACTGACTGGTCCATCACGGGGAGTCTCTCCGTCGGTACAAGGTTTCCGAAGATTGGCTGACATCAGTGGTTCGAGACCCGCTCACCGCCGACTTGGACCAGCGGCAGCAGGCATTGGCCCGCTACGCCCTCAAGTTGACCCTAAAACCTCACGCCATGACCCAAAACGATGTCGAAAAGCTCCGAAAAGCCGGCCTCGACAACCGAGCGATCCACGATGCCGCCCAAGTCATCGCCTATTTCAACTATGTCAACCGGATTGCCGATGGACTCGGAGTAGATCTCGAACAAGAGGCCCCGATTTATCGCCGTGCGCTGGAGGGGCTCGAACCAGGCCCACCTCCGACTTTGCCCCGGGACTAGCGCCGGATCGAATCTGCTTGGCGGCGGAAAGCTTGGTAGTGGAACGTTTTCAGGGCATGATTCCTGAAAATTGTTTTCTTTTCTTTTGGTTGGGTTCCGGTCGGGTCGGCGGCAGTCCGTCCGCCGCCCCTCCCCTCTCGGCGCCCTCCAACCGGGCTCACTGCCCTCAAGGTTTCTTGCGACCGAAAGCTGCCGGGCACGGGCAAGCGATGGGGTGATCCATGATGAAGAGGGTGAGAAATGTCGCGGGCGCTCCTCGGTTTTCTGATTTTCTTGGGACTTGGCTTCTCCTTGCCACTCGCCGCAGCCGGGCAGGCACATGCGACTGGTGCGCGGGCCGATATGGCGGCGGCCAGTTTCCAGGTTCCCACGGAAGAAAGAGAGCCAACTGACGGTGGTGAGCCTTCCCGGGAAAAACCTGGCGTGGTCCCTGCCGTGCGGGAAGAGATCCTCGTGGAAGACGATCTTCCCGCCGCGAATGAGCGGGCCCTGGAAACCTCGTCCTCCGTGACGATCCTGGAGATCGACCCCCAAGTGGGGCCTCTGGAGACCTTAGAAGAGACCCTCGGCCGCGCCGCGGGCCTTCATGTCGTGAGATACGGGGGGCTTGGATCGTTCTCGACCCTATCGATCCGGGGCTCCTCGGCTGCACAGGTGACATTTTATCTCGACGGGGTTCCTCTCACCGGAGCCGGTTCCAGCACGGTGAATCTCAGTGAAATGCTCGTGGGCGGTCTGGAGCGGATCGAGATCTATCGAGGCAGTGCTCCCGGCCGTTTTTCGGCGGCTGGAATCGGCGGAGTCGTCAACCTCGTGACCCGGCGCGGCAAGGATCTGGGCTGGCTTCTGGCCGGTAGCTATGGCGATTTCGGGACGGTGGGAGCCAGGCTGAGCCGCGGCTTCCGATGGGGTCCTCTTGGCGGTTATCTTGGATTGAACGGCCTTCGGAGCGATGGGGATTTCTCCTTCCCCGACGACAATGGAACGCCGTTCAATCCCGGGGACGACCGAACGGTTCGCCGGGTTAACAACCAGTTTAGCGAGATGGGAGGAAATCTAAGATTGGCTTGGAAGGATGCTTCCAAGGTGTCATGGGATCTGACGGCAACCCTCTCCGGAAATGGCAAGGGCGTTCCGGGGATCGGTGCGGATCAGTCGGAAGAAACCCGTTTCTCCCAGCGCCGCGCCCTACTGGATATCGGTGTGGGAGTCAGGGATTTTCTGACGCCCGGAGGAAGGATTCGAGGCGAGATCTTCGGGGGATGGAAGCTCTGGCACTACCGGGATCTCTTGGGCGAGGTCGGCGTGGGCCGGCAGGATCAAAAGGACCGGTTTTTGGATCTGGGGGCGAGGATCCATACCGAGATCGTGCTGGGCAATGGGTGCCACCGTCTTTCCGCTTTGCTGGAGGCCCGCCGGGAAGGCTATCGCCTGAGCGATCTGCTCCAGGAGATGAAAGAAACGACCGAGCCTTCCAGCCAACGTTGGAGTGGGAGCCTGGTACTGGAGGATCCCATCCTCTTGGGTCTCGGAAGGTGGGAGGTCACCCCAAGGCTCCGTCTCCAGTTCTTCCGAAATGTTTTTCGGAGCCCAGGGGAAGCGGCCGAGCCGCCGATGGAAGGGAATGATCGTGATTTTCTCTCCCTGGAGCCGGGCCTCGGCTTGCGCTACAGGCCCGTGGGAAACTCGTTCGTGCTTCGCCTCAACGCCGGCCGCGCCGCAAGAGTCCCCGGTTTTGACGAGCTGTTTGGGGAGCGCGGGAACACCGCGGGGAATCCCGAGCTTCGCCCCGAAAGAGGCTGGAACTTCGACCTGGGCTTGGTGGTGCGCCGCCCCTGGTTGCCAAGAGCCTTCCGGAGAGCAGAAGTCACGTTGTTTGCTTCCTTTGTGGACGACCTCATCATCTACATCCAGAATTCTCAGGAGACCTTCCTTCCCTTCAACGTGGGCTCAGCCAGGGTCCTGGGAATCGAGGCGTCGCTGGCGGGCCGGCTTGGACCGGCTGCCCTCGAGGCAGCCTACACCTTTCAGGACGCCAGAGATACCAGCGGCGTGCCATTCTTGAGAGGCAACGAGCTCCCCGGCCGGCCTCGGCACCAACTGGACGCCAAGATCGCCCTGCCCCTGGGGCCGGTTGGCTTCGAGAGCAGCTTGGAGCTCTTGTCCGGAAATTACCTGGATCGGGCCAACCTTCGGCCTGTAAGACTTCGGCTCTTCCAGAGCTTAGGGGTTTACGCCGGTGGACGGAAGGGATGGCCAAAGCTCACGGTGGAAGTGAAGAACCTATGGAACCAACAGAGATCGGATCTCGGTGGATTTCCCCTCCCGGGTCGCTCGCTTTTCGCGGGGCTGCGCTTACAACTTTCGCCGGTTTCTGGTATGGAACCCTGAGCGGAATCGGCGCGAGCTGGCCGTCTGTAGGAACGTATGTGTGAGGGCTCGGCAGAGTCCGTCAGGAGGTTAGAGGATATGGAAGCTTTGGGTATGATCGAAACCAAAGGCCTGGTTGCTCTGGTGGAAGCGTCGGATGCCATGGTCAAGGCGGCAAAGGTGACTCTGGCCGGGATGCAGCAAATCGGGGCCGGCTACGTGACGGCGTTTGTCCGGGGAGACGTCGCCGCCTGTAAAGCCGCGACGGATGCTGGTGCCGCTGCGGCCGCTCGCGTGGGCGAAGTTGTTTCCGTTCACGTGATTCCACGGCCTCACGAAAATCTCGAAGAAGTCTTCCCCATCCAACTCAAGGAAGACCAGTAGCCGAAAGCGGGAAGATTAGCCGGGCAACGGGGTCAACGGACGTTTTTTTCGCCCCGGCGACCTCTCTTTCCAGGTTGGCCGGAGGCCGGGATTGCGCCTTGGGACTGGGGTAGAAGCGATGGTCGATGGAGAACGCATTGTCGATCTGGTGACCCGGATCACTCTCCAGGTCTTGCAGGATCTGAATGCTCAAGCAGCACCCGACGCTGGGGCGCTGGCTCAAGTTTTGCCCCAAGGACCGGGGGTCTGTACCACCGAACAAGGGAGTGATTGCAATGGGTGTGGCCTCTGCCCGACCCTCCTGCCCCGGCAGGTGGAGGAGGTCGTGGACGCCGGAGCCGCAAGGATCGGTGGTGCGTTGGGCGTGGGGCATGGCCTGAAGGACAGCCTGGCCGGCCTCATCGATCACACGCTCCTCAAGCCTGAAGCGACGCGAGAAGACCTGCTCCATCTCTGCGCGGAGGCCCGGCGCCATCACTTCGCTTCCGTCTGCGTCAATCCCTCCAATGTGGGGTTCTGCGCCCGCGAGCTCGCGGGAACAGGCGTGCCCATCGCCGCCGTCGTCGGTTTTCCCCTTGGCGCCACGACTCCGGAGATCAAGGGCCTCGAAACCCGCCAGGCCATCGACAACGGCGCCAGTGAGATCGACATGGTCCTCAACGTCGGCGCCCTCAAGGATGGCAATTACCAGCTCGTCCTGGAAGAAATTGCCTGCGTTGTCCGTGCGGCTCGGGGTCAGATGGTCAAGGTCATCCTGGAAACGGCTCTCCTGGACGACGCCGAAAAGATCGCAGCCTGCGCCTTGGCCAAAGCGGCCGGGGCCCATTATGTCAAGACTTCCACGGGATTCGGCCCAGGCGGCGCAACGGCCGAGGATATCCGCCTGATGCGGAGAGTCGTCGGGAAAACCCTCGGCGTCAAAGCTTCGGGGGGGATCCGCGAGCAGAAATCGGCCCTGGAGATGCTCCAGGCTGGCGCCACCAGGATCGGCGCCAGCGCCTCCGTCGCCATCGTCGAAGGCAAAAAAGGCAAGTCGAGCTATTATAACGGAACCTATCAGATCCGGTTTACAAGTTCACGCCCTACAGGAACCCACCGTTCAAGTGCGTGAATCCCGTCCGGCACGCCACCGGCAAGATGCCGGTGCCACCAGGGCGGCGAAGATGATTGTAAAGCAAAAACACGGCATTTTGATAGGTGCCATTAGAACGCCCTTGCCAGAGACCTGCTTGAGAATCCCAAGTTCCTCACCGGCGGAGATGGCGTTGATTGGCAAAAAGATTTGGGCGTGGATTTTCTTGGCTGCCGGTGGCGGCTTCTTTCTTCTTTCTGCCACTCTGACCTCCGGGCAGGCCGGGCCAGTCGGGCGCAAGGGCGAGCTTCCCCGGGTCGTCGCCGGCCCCATGGTCGGCCACGTCTGGGAGTCCGGGGCCAAGATATGGGTCCAGTTCGACAGGGGGACTCGCTTTTCCGTGGAAACCCGCAAAAAGGGTGAAACCCAATGGCATCTCACAGTTCGGCCCAACGGTCGCGCCAAGTTTTCCTGGATATGGCCGGATGTCCGGTTCACGGGGAAGCTCACCATTGACGGGCTCCGGCCGCGAACTCTCTACGAATACCGTATTCGCACCACGGAGGGCCTCTTGCCTCCGCGGGGGGAGCAGACCTTCAGGACAGCCGCGCCGCCGGGGGAGGCGGAAGATTTCACTCTGGGCTTTGGCTCCTGTGCCAGCAGATGGGGTCCGCGCCCCGACCAGCCTATTTTCGATGCCATGGCCAAGAAACGGCTCGACCTCTTTCTCTTTCTGGGTGACAATGTTTACTACGAAAGGGAGACTCAGGAGTGGGCGCATCCGAAAATGATGTGGGCTCGGTATAGTGGGGACCGCCAGGAACCCAAGCTCCAGCCGATCTTGCGGCGCACTGCTTGCTACGCCATCTGGGACGATCACGACTACGGTTCTGATAATAGCGACAAGCTCTATCCCTACAAGGATTTGTCACTCCACATCTTCCGCTCTTTTTGGGCCAATCCCAGCTTTGGCAGCGATGGTGTTCCTGGAATCTGGACCCGTTTTTCCCGGGGAAAAGTCGATTTTTTTCTCCTGGATGATCGGTACTATCGGGACTCCAACGATGCTCCGGACGATGAGCACAAAACCCAGTGGGGCCGCGTCCAAAGGGAATGGCTTGCCGATGCCCTTCGTTCCAGCACCGCCACCTTCAAGGTGATCGCCACCGGGGGGCAGTTTTTGGCCCGCTACCATGATGCCGAGTCCCACCACCAGTATCGCCATGAGCGGCAGTGGCTTTTGCGCACCATCGCCAAAAACGGGATCACCGGGGTCTTGTTTCTCACAGGCGACCGTCATTTGGGCGAAATCCTCCGCTGGCTTCCCCCGGAAACGCCCTATCCTCTCTACGAAATGACCAGCTCCCCGCTGGCGGCGGGCCTTGCACATCAGCCTCCACCAGACGATCAGGTTCCAGAAAGAGTCCCGGGATCTCTGATCATGGCGGAGAATTTCGGAGTGCTCGATTTCTCTTTCTCCGACTCTGGCAAGGCTAGCATTCGCGTCCGCTATTTCGACGTCGAGGGCCGGCCAGTGGGAGAAAGCCTCACGCTTCGGGCCGCCGATCTCCGGGCCAATCCATGAAGCGGTCTTTTCTTCTCTGTTTCCTGCTTCTTCTTGGCGGACTCGGCTATCAATGGGTTTATCGGGCGAAAGGACCCGCTGCGCCAGCCCCGAATGTGGCTCCGGACAGAGCCCCCCTTCTCTTTCGATTCTCCGGCCTTCCCGTCCATGGCAACTTGGATCCCGCCACTGCTACGAGCCTTGGGCAGTTGGCGGTTCTCTACCGGATCGCCGAGGGATTGGTCTCTCTCGATCCGGCAACCCTCGAGCTTCGACCCGCCTTGGCCGAAAGATACGAAATCGACCAGGATGCGCGTACCTTTACTTTCCATCTTCGCCAAGGAGTCTTATTCCACGACGGCTCCCTCTTCACCGCCGGGGACGTGGCCCAAGCCTTCGAGCACCTACTCCGGCCCCAGTCCCGCACCCGCAATTCCTGGATTCTGGACGAGGTGGAAGGCGCCGAAGCCTACGCCAGAGGCCAGACAGAAAAGATTTCAGGCCTGGAGGCACCCGATCCCCATACTCTTCGGATTCGTCTCCGGAGACCCAGCGCCCTCTTTCTGATGAAGCTCACGACGGCTGGTGCGCTCATCCTCTCCAGCCACTCCCGGGAGAGCCTTCGGAATGGCGGCGGCCAGCGGCCGGCGGGCACGGGGCCCTTCCGGTTTTCCGCACGCCTTGGCCAAGACGTGCTCCTGGAGCGAAACCCCACCTACCGCGGCCCGCCGGCGGCCATCGACCGGCTCATCATCATGGAGAGCCCGGCGCCAGAGAAAACCATCGAGATGTTCGCCTCCGGCGAAGTCGATCTGGTGGTGGAGCCTCCGGGAGATCCGGAAGATCTCCGGAAACGGTTCGGCCAAAGCTATGTCGTCTGGCCGGTCGTGGGCTTGAGCTTGTTGTGCGTCAACCACCGGAATGGCCCTTTGGCCGGGGATATCGGTCTCCGCCGCGCCGTAGCCGCGGCCATCGACCGGACCGCTTTGGCCGGGATCACCGGAGGCCGTGGATCGCCTGCCAGTCAGATCGTTCCTTCCGTTCTGAAGGAAAGCCAGCCGTCCGCTGAAAAAAACGGCCCGGCCGGAGCGCCAGAGATTCTGGGTACAGCTAGCGCTCAGCGCGGCGAGAACCCTCTAAGACAGCCACTGAGGACCAAGGCCCCTCCCCTCCTCCAGACCGCCCACAAAACTTTTCAGCGCCCAGGCTCCACCACTGAGCGAAAACTCCCGGTTTTGCGGTTGGGCAACCTTTCCCTGTCCCCCGGGGTCATGGCGAGAATTGCCGGCGACCTGGAAAAATCCGGCTTCGACGTAAAGATTGTGGAGGTGGAAGACCCGTTCGACCCGGGGTGGGACCTCCTTGGCTACACCTGGTGGGCCGATTATCCGGAGCCCAGTAGCTTTCTCTATTCCTTGCTTTCCTCCACCCGGGCCAACGTCTATGGAAACTGGGGCCGGTACCGGAACGAGGTGTACGACGGAGTCCTAGGGAAAGCGATGGAGACACCGTCCCCGGGGGAGCGGATGGACCTCTACCGCCAGGCCGAAGAGTTGGCCTTGACCGACGTGGCCTTGGTCCCGCTGCTTTTCGAGATGGAATCGATCCTGGTCCAGCCGAAATGGGCCGGTTCACTGACGCTTTCGCCCTTGGGCCGGTTTTATCTTCCTCTGGAGCGGCTTGTGCCTCGTGGCGTGGCGGGTGTCCGGGGGGAAGCCGATTGAACGTCGCTTGGGAAGAATCACGGGCGGTGTCCAGATCGGGGGTATCCACGCAAAGCGGGACACTTCGAGGATTGTGAAGTGGCAAGGGTTCGGGCAACGCCTCGCTACTGCTCGGCGGGTCACGTTGGCGTGACCCGGCGGTCGTCCGGGGCCTCCGGCCCACGGCCCCTGGCAGGGCTTTACCCTGCACCCACCAGGGAGCGCGCTCACTTCCCGTTGCAACTTTCGGGCAACGGGATCCCTACCCACATTCATGTACGAGGCGTTGCGTCTTTTTTGGGGGCATTAGTTATCGAGAGGGCTTTGGCGAAGGCGGCGCGCCGGGGATCCCTCCGGGACGACCTGGAGGGGCGGGCGGCTTTTGGGGTTTTCTTCGTTGTTTGGCGGCGCGCAGCGAATCCATATACTTGGTAAAATTTTTGATTTGACTTTTATTGGGGTAGATTTTTTGGCAGCGGTCGATGGTTTTCCAGGCTTCCTCTTCCTTGTCCGAGGCTCCCTGGATCCTGGCCAGCATTTCGCAGGCGACCCGGAGATAGGGTTTCATTTCCAACGCCTTTTCCAGATGCTGGATCGCGGTGGCGACTCTGCGCTGTTTGTAGGCCACGATTCCCTGGGAAAGCTGCTTGTAAGCTGAATCCGGCGTCCTCTTCAGGCTCCTTGGCAACTCGGTATCCCTCCGCACTAGAAGGACCGATGCGTGGTCCTGATAAAGGGTCTTCCAGCGCTTGGTCCGCAGGAGGGTCGGCACGTATTTCGGGGCGGTCTGGCTGGGCCAGAGGAAATAGTCCGAGCCCCTGGATTCGACGATGTCAAGCCATCCCGGGCGACTTCCGTAGACCTGGAGGTATTCCTTGTAGATGGAGTCGGGGTAGACCGTGCCGGCGCGGCCGTCGATGAAAACCTTCATCTTCCCCTTGGTCCGCAGATGGATGTAGCCGCCCCAGTTGTAGTAGGCGAAGAGCTTTCCCGACAGCCCGTTGAGTTCGATGAAGTTCATGGTCTCCACGGGGAAGGAATCTTCAGCCGTCATGTAGTGGAAAGCGTAGTCATCGATGGGATAGGGCCGGAGAAGGAAGAGGCCGGCGATGAGCGCCAAGATCGGCAAGATCAAGGGGTGGATCCGGCGCGTGAGCCAGCGGAATAGGTAGCTCAGGACCGGGCCCGCCAGGAGCGCCAGGGAGAGAGCGAAGAGCGGGATGAACCGCCGGCTCTTGAGGGACATGGCCAAGGTCAGGCTCGCCATGGCGAGGCCCGTCCAAGAGAAGAAGGGCATGGAGCGACGAAACCTCCACGATCCCCCCGTCACCAACAGTGAGAAGGCAAAGAGGCCGATCCCGTAGGGAAAGAGCCACGAACGGATTCCACCTGGCCGGAAAGGCGGCAGCCATTCCCCCAGCGTCCGATAGGGGGAGCTGCTGTCGAAAGCGTACCGGAGGGGCCGCGTAAAGACCGCGATATGGTTGGGATTGAGAAGGCAAACAAGGAAGCAAGCGACGAGGAGCTGGACCGTTCGGCGTCGTTCCTTCGGTCCTCCTGAGAACCAGTAGGGGAATAGGGCCACGGGCAGGGCAATGAGGCCGATGAGCACGCCTGCGTGGACATTCACCCAGAAAAGAAAGACGGCAGGGATCCACCACGAGGGACGCTTTCTTCCCAGGCTCAAATCCAACAGGAGTACATAGCAGAAAAAGGTGTAGAGCTGGGGCCGGACATCGAGGAAGGGAGCCGCGATGGCCGTTGCCGCCAAGGCGGCCAGGAATGGGCCGAGGTAGTCTCCCTTGCAAAGCCGGTGGAGCAGGCGCATCATGAGCAGGTGGGCCCCCACGATGAGTCCCCACTTCCACCAGGCAAGGGCGTAGGTGCCGAACCAGCTCGACCAGAGCCAGACCGTCAGATCCGACAGCCAGGCATCGTTAAGCCAGGGCATGCCGAACGCCGTATAGGAATAGGGATCGGTGAGCGGAATCGCGGCTTGTTCCGCGATCCAGCGGCCACCGGCAAGGTGCCACCACAGATCCGAGCCTCGCATCAGCGTGTAGCCAAAGGACCAGAACGCCAAAATTCCCGCTAAATACCAAAGTCCCGTTGCCGGTAGTTTGAAAGAGGTCTGGTGGGTTTCGGGGGGCGGGCTCCATTGGCGTGGGGCCGCAGTCTGCTTGACGGTTGCCCGAGCCCGTGCCTTCCGGTGCTGGTTTGTGGCCTGCCTGGAGGAGGGCGCAGCCGCTTTGCTCCTTCTTTTGGCCTTGGAAGGCTTGCGCCGCCTTTTCTTCGCCATGATTTTCCACTTGTCTGGAGCCGGACCCCCCGGTTCCGACCGAGTGTTTGAAATGACCAGAGGCGTCCACCCATGGACAGGGCGAAAAAGAACACAGGAGAGAACCATAGAGCAACTCCTGCCCCACGCGCCAATGCCCCGGCCCGTGTTGACAGGAGATGACCACTCCTGAAACTCTCGTGATCGGCCTGGTCCATCGACTTGAGAACGCCGTTTTTCGTCGCCGCCCGGGAGGATCGTCATGGAGCCTACGTTTATTGGGCCGATACTTCTTTTCGTGGGCCTTCTTTGCATGCTGGCGGAGGTGAAGATTCCCGGGTTTTTCATTGCGATTCCAGGTTCGGTCCTCACCTTGCTCGGGCTTTTAGGGGTTTTCTGGCCAGCACTCTTGTTTTCGGCTCTCAGCCCCCTGGTCGCCCTGGCAGGAATCGCGGCGGCCACGACGATGTCGATCCACTTTTACAGAAGATTGGCCCCGCCAGATCGCCCCCCCATCACCAGTCATCCCCAAGGCCTCGTCGGGGAACATGGCATTTTGGCAAAATGTACGAGCCCCACTGGCCTGGGTCGCGTCAGGCTCCGGGGACAACTTTGGAGTTGCCGATCCTCCGAACCGTTGGCTGAAGGCAGCTCCGTTCTTGTCATCGATTCCTGTGGCGGACACCTTGTCGTGGTCGATCAAGCCGAGGTTTTGTCGCCTCGGAAAGAGCGAGCCTCCTTGGACGGCAAGGCCCGAGAAGCACTGCCAGGCTTGAATCCAACGCGCTTTGGGGGCGTAGCGGCGTCCCGGGTCGGGCAATCGATGGAGGGTGAGGAAAAGGCGACTGGCGTGCGGCGGCGGCCGCACGACGGGAGCGGAAGACAACCCGAAGAAGAAAAAGGGGTCTGACGAAATTCAGCCAGAAGAGAGGAACCATGCTCGGCATCAGTATCACCCTCGCCATCATGGCCATGATCGTCCTTGCCACGGGAGTCAAAATCATCCAGCCCTGGGAACAGGGGCTCTGGATTGTCCTCGGGGACTACAAGCGAAAGCTCAACCCCGGCTTGAACGTCGTCTATCCCTTGATCTCCAACGTCGTCCCCATCGACCTCAGAACAGAGGTCCTCGACGTCCCCCGCCAGGAGGTCATCACCAAGGACAACTCCCCCACCAATGTCGATGCGGTCATCTACATCAAGGTCATCGACCCCGAAAAGTGTTTCTTCGAGGTTTCCGATTACCACCGGGCGACCATCGCCCTGGCGCAGACCACGCTCCGCTCGGTTATCGGTGATATGGAGCTCGACGAGGTCCTCTATAACCGGGATGATATCAACCGGAAGCTCCGGGACACCTTGGACGAAGCCACCGATGCCTGGGGTGTCAGGGTCGAAGCCGTGGAAATTCGGGAAGTCGATCCCGTGGGCCGCGTCAAAGCCGCCATGGAAGAGCAGACCAGCGCCGAGCGCCAACGCCGGGCACAAATCCTGTTGGCCGATGGCAAACGCCAGTCGGCGATCCTCGAAGCTGAAGGCAGCAAACAAGCCCGTATCCTCGAAGCCGAAGGTTATCGTCAGGCCGCCATCCTCGAAGCAGAGGGGCAAAGACAGCGCTTCATCCTGGAGGCGCAGGGCGAAGCACAACACCTCAGACTCCTTGCCATCGGTGCCGCGGCCTTGGATCAAAAAGCACTCACCGTCCTCTCGGTGGATGCCCTCAAGAAACTCGGAGAAGGCGCGGCCACCAAGTTCATCGTTCCCTTTGAAATCACCAACATCATGAAGGGGATCTCAAACTCCGTCACCGCCATTCAGAACGTCCCCGACAGAAAACCCGAAGACGCCGTGCTCTTGGAAGCGTGCCTCCGCGAGGATGACAGCATCCTGGGACCCTTACCCGATTCCCGGTCCATCCAGGAACAGCTCCAGGCGATCCAACAGTCGATAGAAGAAAGCGAGAAAGCCGCAACCTTGGCCGTCGCCGACCAGCCACTGGCCATCCGGCCTTCACCTCCC
>JAJRTK010000417.1 GCA_024278345.1 bacterium
ATCCGACTTTTCAGAAACGCAGCCCTGCCTGTTGAATGCCGTGCGATGCCTCTTTGGGCAGCGCTGGTCTGCGTCTCGGCGAACTTAGTGACAGCGGGAGAACCGGCTCTCTATCAGTTCACGGACCCCGATTTTGTCCTGGCGGCGCCCACCGGCTGGGAACTCTATCCCGAGGATCTTTCCGAATCCGGTATCGAGGCGCTCTTCTACCAGACGGCCGGTCATGGTGATCCCACGGGCGCGACTCTCTCGGTGCGCATCTACCGCTCCCAGGTTCATTCCGACTTGGATTTCATGGAGTTTGTGGGGCTTTTTCAGCTCGATGTGCGCCAGCTTGGACTGGAATCGGAAGCTATCGGGCGCACGGAGTACGGAACAGGGCCAGGCCAGCGCATTTTGCTGGAGTACCGTCTGGACGAAGAGGATGGGGCGGTCTTCTACCGGCAGCTCTTCTGCCGCGCCGGAACCGGAATCGTGATGCTTTCGGCCAAGACTCCCGTGGGTCTCCTGCCAGGGATCAAACGGGATTTCGACCGTTTTTTCGACGATCTGATGATCGCCGGCGGCTCTTTTTTCCCGAAAAGCCATCAGGCTGAAAGGAAAATGACACGGGTTCCATCGCCGGGAGCCACAGTAACACCGGGGTCTCCGCCGTCCTCCCCCAAGAAGGAGCAACCATGAAGAAACTTGGATTGGTAGCCATTCTTTTCGGCCTGGGCGTCTTCGTCTTCAGCGTGCCGGGAAAAGCCTTCTTCCGCTATTCTTGGGACTTCTCCGGGCCGACCGTCAATCTTGAGGGCGACGGAAAGCTCTTTGCGGCAAAGGTTTTGATTCCATTTGTGGCACGGGACAAGAATCCCGTCCACCTGAGCTATTTCGTGGATGACAAGATCCATCTTACGAAGGAGCTGCGTTCACCGACAAGCCCCTTGGTTCTGGAGGGCTGGGACCTGGAGGACGGGCGACACACACTGCATCTGACCTTTTTCGACGGCTCCCTCTGGGGGAACGAGACCACCATGGAGCTGGCCTTCCGCACGGACACGACGCCGCTGAAACTGCTCTCCGTGGGCGATGAGATCTTGTGGACGCAACAGGGGGAAACCCATTTTGCCTGGATCAAGGCAAACAAGGAAGTCGTGGGCGGAAGCGGGAGCTGGTTTGAGGCGGCTCCGAGGTTGCTTTGCTCCCTGCTCATGGTTCCTATCGACGAGGAGCCGGGAATGCGGGAAAGGGAGCTGACCTTTTGGGACGAAGCCGGGAACAGAGCGAAGATCGTCCAAAGGTACAAGGTGCGGCGGTACAAACTCAAGCAAGGAAAGGTGAATCTTGGGCAAAACCTCTTCCAAAAATTGGGAGTGAGCGGCTTTGAAGAACAAGAGCGGCTCCGCAGCGAAAACAACGCCTTCATCGGACAAGTCGCCGCAAAAGTGACCCAAGAACGCTATTTTGACCCTCCCTTTCTCATTCCCAGCGTGGGAAGCCGGACATCGAGGTTCGGGCAAAACCGGATCTACAACGGCAAGGTGTGGCACCGTCACCTGGCCCTCGACCTCGCCCACACCGACGGCGCCAAGATCGGAGCCACCAACGGGGGAAAAGTGGCTTTCGCCGGGCCGCTCGGGATTTATGGCAACTGCGTCATCCTCGATCACGGCAGAGGAATCTATTCCCTTTACGCCCACAACAAAAGACTTCTGGTGAACAACGGGGAGAGTGTCAAGAAAGGTCAACCGATCGCCGAGATGGGAGCAACAGGCCTCGCCGGTGGCGTCCACCTCCATTTCTCCATCCTGGTGGGAGGCGTCTACGTCAACCCCGACCAGTTCATCCAGAAGTTCCGGAAGTGGGACGACGACCTGAAGAAACGTCAGGACGCAAAGTAATGGCGGTGGTCATCGGCGGTGCCTTCGGCAGCTCGGACCCGGCCACCTCGTGAATTTCGGACGCGATCTTCGCCCAGGGCATAGAACACGGTCAACTCTTTGCTTTCTTTGCGTTACGTTCCGCTCCCATCATGACCCACGCCTTCGGCGTGAGTTCCCCCCATCCGGCGCCCGCTCCTCGCCATTGTCGCCGGCTTCGTCATCCATTGCCCGGAAACCGGAGCACCACCTGAATTTCCGGCACAGCGCCAGGGCTCCCAGACCTGGAGTCCGGCGGAGGCTCCGGCTATCGCCTGCGGCGATGTTCTCCGCTGCGCTTACGCTCGGCATCAGACCCACGCCAGGAAGTCAGCAAGGAGCCGTTGCAATGAAAAGCAACGGGAGGAAACGGGAGAGAGGAAGCGTCCGGTGGACGGTTCCACCGTTCCCCACCCCTCTTTGTACGGTGGGCCTCGCTTATGCTCGGCATCTCGCTGCGCTCGGCACCGCGGTTTTATCGGGTGGCCGGTGCCGACCAAAGGGAGAGTCGGCTTCGCCGACCACCGATGACCGATGCCACATCCCCCCAACCGGGGCTACGGGAAGTTGCCGTCTCTTCTTCCGCTGGCTGTCATGAGGCCCCACAGCCAACTGATTTTAAAGCGTTCTACCTTGACCTCGGCGACCCCGGCTTCTCTCAGCAGGCGTCCACACTCCTTGGCCCCGTAAGTCTTGAAATGCGCGCGATTGAAGAGCCGGAGATAGAGGTCGCAGACACAACACGCTATGTAATCATCGCACCAATCGGTAATGAGGAGCTGACCACCGGGCCGCAACACTCGCAGCATCTCCTGGATCGCCCTTTTTGGATGGCGAATGTAATGGAACATGTTGCAGGAGACCACAAGGTCAAATTGCTCATCTTCAAAAGGAAGCTGTTCGGCCGAACCTTCGCGAAGCTCAAGACCCGAGGGGAGCCTGCGACGGGCAATCGCCAACATCTCCGGTACAAGGTCGAGGCCAACCAGGCGGGCCTTGGGTGAAGAAGAAGCAAGACGGTACAGCAGCGCGCCGGTGCCACAGCCCACGTCGAGAACGCGGTCCGTGGGCCCCATTTTCAGACGTCGGATCGTTTCCCGGGTCGTGGCGTTCACGTAGAACGACCACTTGCTGTCGTAGTCCAGTGCCAGCCGCGAGTATTCGTCAACGATTGGGTTGTTCTCTGGGTGTTGGTGGTCTTGAGTCATTGCTCTTGTTCTGAGTGGGGCCTCTTGTGTCTTTGGATACCGCATCACGGCGGCCTAGAACTGTCAAGGCCGGGAACTAAGCCCCGGCGACCGCATCGCGTATCCGGCCGCGCCATGGGGAGGCCTTTTCCCCGGCAGCGGTCACGTCAGGTGGTGAACAGGCTGCCTGGAAAGCCAAACGTCACAGTGTGACCGGCAATCTCACTGATTGTGGCGTTTTCTGCACCGGTTCCCTCGCAAAAACCGCTCTTTCCGGAGCCTTCGGTATCTGGCACGCACATTGCATTCTTGCGTGGCCTTCCGGGGGGCGGAATGTGACCTCGATGAGACGCACGGCGATCCAGCGGTGCGACCCTAGAGATAGATTGAGGGAGTAGACGAGATGAATGCGACGACGGGGACGCGGGTGGTTCTTGGGGGATTGATGGCGATGGGGCTGGTTGTGGTGGCAAGCCCAGCCAACGCTTTGACCGGCGATGATGCCGGTTATTCCACGGGCTTCTCGGTCAAAATGCACCACGACACGACGGCTGCGGGCCGGGTTTCCCCCTTCGCTCGGCGCACGGCTCTGGCCGACTTCCAGGAAAAGGTCGGCGGGCGCTGGGACGCCTTCTGGGACGATGAGACGGGAAGCGCTGTTTGGGTCCGGGGAAGCGGTTTGCAGCTCCTCTCGCAAAACGAGAGCAGCCAAGATCGGGTCGTGGCTACAAGTCTCCAGTTCGTTTCGGACAATCCGGATCTTTTTCAGGTGCCGGCGAGCGACCTGGAACTGGACTACGCTTACCGCAACGGGGATCTTTGGTATCTCAACTTCGCGCGGAGCTACACGGGGATTCCGGTTCACCAGTCCAATGTGCGATTTCGGTACAAGCAGGGTCGCCTCATCCTCTTCTCCGCCCAAACTCATCCTGGGATCGCCGTCGATGTTGCTCCTTTGGTGAGCGCAAGTGAAGCGCTTTCCGTAGCCTCTGGCGAGGTTGCCTTCTCTGCCCTCTCCGACACGGTGGAAAGGCAGCCGGAACTCCGGATCTACCCGGAGTGGGGCGCTGATACGGTGAGCTACCGTCTGGTGTGGTACCTGGAGACCAGGAATCAGTCGCCCTTTGGGTGGTTCGGTTACTTCGTTGATGCTCACACGGGCGAGTTGGTGGAAGTGTGGGACAACAACGCCTACGGTTACTCTGGTGACGTGCGGCTCGAGGTCGATGAGCGGACTGTCGGGGATCCGGTGATTTCGGTGGCAGGCGCCTTCAACAAAGTTTCGCTGTCTGGGTCCGGGTCGCAAACGACGGACGCCAACGGCGCGTTTTCCTTCTCTGGCAGTGGTAGTAGCAAGAGCCTGAGCGCCGGTCTTGAAGGAAGCCATGTCCGGGTGAAGAATAGTGGCGGATCCGACGGCAGTCTTTCTGCTTCCGTCCCCGCTGACTCGCCTACAACAGTGGTATGGGATGACAGCAACTCCGACATCGCCGAGCGGGACACCTTCCGCGCCGTCAACGTGACAAACCGCTTCGTCGCGGCGGTTCTCACAGGTATCGGCTGGGTGAATAACACGGCGGTCATCGCCAATGTAAACCTGAGCCAAACTTGCAACGCTTACTTCAATGGCTGGTCTTTGAACTTCTTCAAGGCCGGGGGCGGCTGCAACGCTACGGGACGCATCTTCGACGTCATCGCCCACGAGTGGGGGCACGGTCTTGATTCCAACGCGCCCGGTGGCGCCCAGGATGGGGGACTTGGCGAATTCATCGGAGACCTGGTCTCTTTCACACAGACGCGGGACGCCGGAATGGGCCGTGGCTTCTTTGAGAACGGCAACCCGGTGCGAGACCTCAATGACCCCGCATTCGACTGCTACGATCCCGGGATGTCCGAAGTCCACGACCAGGGCCACCTCTTGGGCAACGTGGTCTACGACGTGATGATGGATATGGTGAACGCCGGAGTCTCCGACAGCAAGATCCACCAGACCATGCTCCTCCCCGTGGCCGGCGCCCAGACTCGCAGCCAATGGTACGGAGAGATGCTCGTCGCCGATGATGACGACGGTAACCTCTCCAACGGGACTCCCAACGAGTGTACCATCTATGCGCAGTTTGAGGCCCATAGCTGCGGTGGAACCCGGTGGCCGGGGATGCCGTCGAGTCTTCCTCCAAACTGCAATGCACCGTCACGGCAAACCTTCGCCTCGGGCGACGTTCCCATCGACATCCCCGACTCCGACTCCGCGGGGATCGAGAGTACCCTTGAAGTGTTCGACTCCTTCACCATCGGAGACCTCGATATCACGCTGGATATCGGCCATCCCGCCGTGGGAGATCTGAAGGTGGTCCTGAGCCACGTGGCCACGGACACGGTAAGCGTCGTCCTTCACGATGGCACGGGAGGCAATACCCAGAACCTCCAAACGAACTACGACCGAGATACCAGTCCAGTGGAGCCCCTCTCGGTGCTGGCGGGCCGAAATGTCCAGGGGACCTGGAAGCTCCAAGTTATCGACTCC
>JAJRTK010000418.1 GCA_024278345.1 bacterium
CCTATCAGATCCGGTTTACAAGTTCACGCCCTACAGGAACCCACCGTTCAAGTGCGTGAATCCCGTCCGGCACGCCACCGGCAAGATGCCGGTGCCACCAGGGCGACGAAGATAATTGTAAAGCAAAAACACGGCATTTTGATAGGTGCCGCCGGAGGAACGGCAACTGTCTCGGCAACCGCCTCGGCACCGGTCGCGGAACCCGCCGAACAGGAGCCAGCCGTAGCGTCGCCCCGTGAAGGAGCGGGAAGGGGAGCCAGGCGATCCGTGGGTACGGTCAATGGCGTGGCAACCGCGCTGCCCATTGACCACGGGGAAGCGGAGCGTGGTACCGCCACGGCGGAGCAGTCCCCAAAGCCGGATGCCCGTGGCCTGGCGGTCTTGGAGTTGGTTTGCAGGCGTCTGGAGGGGATGGAGGATGTGTCTCCCTCCACCATCACTGCCCTGCAGAGTGCCGGCGTGGCGACGATGGGGCCGACGACCCGATTGATGCTCGATTCAAGGGCCTACCACCAGCAGCGGCAACTGGAAGAGCAGAAAGATGCCATAAGAGAGGCGCTTGCGGCAGAGCTGGGAGTCGGGGAAGTGCATCTTTCCGTGGAGGTCGTGGAGAATCCCGGTCCGACTCTTGTGGAGCGTTATCGGGAGGCCAGGCGACAGCTCGAAAAACGCTGGATCAAGTTGGCCCGGTCGTTGGGAGGTATTCGCACTTGCCTGGAAGTCTTCGAAGGCGGCAAGTTGATGGGGGTCACGGCGCTGGATGAGGGCGCGAGCAGGAGCGTTGAGATCCCTTCCGGATTGGCTGGCTTCGGCGGTGGCGCCTGACGAAGGCTCCTGGTATGATTCCGTCTCTTGAGCGGCCAGCCGGATTTTCGGTGGTGGCGCGTTTATTGGGCATGGAGTGTGGATCCCGGGCGATGATGGGCGGACGGCGGCGGACGCGGGGAACTCGCGCCGCGGACGCGGGTCGGTGCCGACATCCCCAATTGGAGGAGTTGATTCGATGCAGCTCAACAAGATGATGAAGCAAGCCAAGAAGATGATGGCCGACATGGCTCGCACGAAGGAGGAGCTGGCGCGTTTGAGCGTGGAAGCCACTGCCGGCGGGGGGATGGTGACGGTGCAGGTTTCGGGGGATCAGAAGCTCTTGGGCATCAAGATCGACCCCCAGTGTGTCGATCCGGAAGATGTGGAGATGCTGGAGGATCTGGTTCTTGCCGCGGTGAACGACGGGCTGAGGCAGGCGGAAAAGCTGGCTCAGCAAGAGATGGGCAAGTACACGGCTGGTTTGAACCTGCCCTTCTGATCCTGGGGATCTCATCACGGATCGCCGCAGGGCAAGCTGAGCTTTGGAGGAGGCGCTGGTGGTTTCGCCGGTCATACAAAACCTCGTGAACCGTTTGCGCCGTTTGCCGGGCATCGGTACGCGGTCCGCGGAGCGGATCGTCTTCCATCTGATGGCGGCCCAAGGGGGCGAAATTGCGGCGTTGGCGGACTCCTTGACGGAGCTTGGAGAGCGGATCTGCACGTGCGGGATCTGCGGAAACCTCAGCGACTCCGACCCCTGCCCTGTTTGTGGCAATCCCGAGCGGGAAAGAGAGATTATCTGCGTCGTGGAACAGGTGGAAGATCTCTATGCCATCGAGCGGAGCTCTCAGTATCGGGGGCTCTATCACGTGCTTGGCGGAGTTCTTTCGCCCATCGCCGGGATCGGCCCCAACGAGCTCTCCATCGGCAAACTGGTGGAACGGGTGCGGCACAAGGGGGTCCGGGAGCTTATTGTGGCCACGAACACGAGTACGGAGGGAGAAGCGACGGCTCTCTACTTGGTTCATGTCTTCAAGGAAGATAGAGTCCGTCTGACTCGAATCGCCCATGGGATTCCCGTGGGTGGGCATCTGAGCTATGTGGATTCCGGGACGATGGCCAAGGCGCTAGAGGGGCGAAGGCCCCTGAGTTAAGATCGGTCTCTTCTTTTTCCCGGTAGCAGGGCCGTGGCGGTCAATAGGAGCAGGAAAAAGGCCAGGAGGCCGCTTCGAATGGGGACGTTGAGGACTGGTTCCAAGAAGAGGTAGAACCGCGTGGCGTTGTCGGGGCAAGTGCCGTTCGTTGCGGTGACGATGGCTTCCCAGGTTCCTTCGAGAGGGTTGTCGATGAAGAGGCTTTTTTCCTGGAGCTCGAAGGCGTAACTGCCGTTTGTCGTGGCGTCGGGGCGGGTCACGGTGAGAGTGAGATCGCAGGGGACGCGGCGGTTGTCAAGAAGCTGGTATCGGACCTCTAGGGCGCGATGGCCACGGCGGTTGATATTGGTTTGGAGCAGGAAGGGGAGATCGTCGAAGACCACGCTGAACGGGGTAGGCGTCTGTGTGGGAGTGGGCGTGTGCGTCGGCGTGTGAGTGAAGGTCGGCGTGGGGGTGCGGGTAGGCGTCGGAGTGATGGTGGGTGTCAGGGTTGGTGTTGGCGTCGGTTTTCGGAAATAGAAGGAGTTGAAGAAGATGGAATTCCTGCCCTTGTCGGAATAGGCGAAGAAGACGCGCTCTCCTGTGACGGCCAGGGCCGGGGCTTCGGCATCTTGACTGTTGGGCGCGTACGGCAGCTCGTAGGGGCCTCGGAAGAGCTCGGCGCCATCCAGGCGATAGGTGTATTGGATCTTGCCCCGCCCTTTGGAGTCCCAGTCGTCGAAGGCCATGAAAACATGGCCTTCAGGTGTGAGGACAATGGGGACAAGCCCAGCCCTGCTGGTGACGTCGTGGCGGATGGACTTCTGCTCGATGAGTTCCCCCGTGTTTCGGTCGAATCGGAAGTAACCGATGTCTCGGGGGGGGACGTCGGCCGCTTGCCGGAGCGTGGACACGGCGGCGATATGGACGATGCGGCTGTCGCGCGGGTCCAGGGCAATGTGGCTGGCGCCGATGTCGTCTCGGAGGATGGAAGAGCTGTACCGAATGTCATTGCTGATCCAGTCGGGCTTCGTGTAGTTGAAGTAATAGGCGACGCCGAAGCGAGCGATGGCGTGAAGACCGTTTGGACCGGAAATGGCATCGACGTTGGCCAGGCCTCGGTGATGAATCCGCGTCATGGACTGGATGGAAATCTGGTCGGGTCCCGTGTTCAGTGATAAATCGTAGAGAGCATCGCAGTAGATCACTTCGGAACAAGAGGGCGGGTTCTCCACGTTTTGGAGCAAGAAGGCGATGATGTGCATCCGGTCGCCCTGGGGCTCGTAGGCCACGGCCAAGTCTTCGATGAAAATAGGCAGATCAAGCTTCTTCCGCGTGGCGAACGACGTGCCGTCGTGAGCGCGCCCCACAACGTAGATCTCGTTGATTCCCTGGGTCCGCGTCGGTGTGCCGCCCCAGGCGATCCATACCGTTCCCGCCGGATCCATCGCCATCCTGGGCTGGTTGAGATCCCGGTTGATGGACACTTTGGAATTGGAGTCGTTCAACTTTTTCGCCGCACCCCAACTCGTGCCGTCGAAGAACCTGTAGAAAAGGTTATCGCTCTTGCGGTAGACCATGTGGACTCGGCCGATCCCGTCACTGACGATCTGGACCGACACGCCGTTGGTGCCGATCTCCATTTCTTCTCCGAACTCCAGGTCAAGAGCTTGCGCCGAAGAGCCGAAGAGCATCATCAGGCCGAAGGCAGTCAAGAGGCGAAAGGCAATAAGACGTTGCAGGACGTGAAGCATGGCATCGGTTCCTGATGGGAGCCGTAGGGCGTTGTGATGGTATGGCGGATTTCGGGGCATCCCGGTTTCAAGGAGGGAGCGGGACTATAACAGAGGATGATTCACCGAGGCGAACGCTTCATTCCGCCCCGGGGAAGACTATCGAAGCGAAGCTCACGATGGAGGCGGTGACGGGATCGTCGGCCTGGTCATACGCCAACAGCCGTCCCCGCCCGGAGTCAGCCATGCAGCGGAGAAGCAAGTAAATAGAGGAGAGGCCGCAAATCTGTCGCCGGTCACCATCCTTGGCCACCATCTGAAAAAAGGCGGCGGCATTTCCTTCCAGGACCGGTTCCAGGGTCTTGAGATCCTCTTCCCTTGTCCACTTTCGCTGCCTGTCATCCACGGGCATGGAGTCGCCATACCGGGGCCCAATGTGGCTGAGATCGACGCCGCCTATTAGACAGGTGGCGACTTCTCCGGTTTCCGCCAGCGCTGACCGGACGGCTGTCACGAATTGTTCCACCCGGGCGTCGGAACGAGGGGCCTGCCTCGCCAGGATGAAATCGTGGAACGAACCACACAGAATGGGCACGATCTGGACCTCGCGCTTTCCTGTGAAAAGGTGAGCCAGGTAAAGAGCCTGGAATTCGATGGAGTACTCCGCGCGATGGGCCATCTCTCCAGCGTAGAGATCGAAGTCAAGCCGTTTCTGGATGCGGTCCAGGAAGTCCCTATCGCAGGGGAGGGTTCCCAAAGGTGTCTCGAAATCCTTAGCCGTTGCCGCCAAAAGGTGCCCGGGCTCCAGGGAGTGTCCGGTGCCGAAGATGATGAAGCGCCGAACCTTCGGATCGAGGCTGATTTGGCGATAGGTCCGGGCGAAGAGGCGCCCGCCACGAGGAAGATCGATATGGGGGGCAAGGGCCGCGACGACGCGCTGTGTCGTCTCAAACGCGGGCCGACCCCCCGACGCTTCGTAGTGGCCCTCGAGCATCTCGCGCAATTCGCCGGGGTTCGCTGGGTAGGCGTTGTCAGCCAGGGCAGCCGGTCGAAAAGGAGCCTCTTGGTAGATCTGAAGGAGCTCCGCCTGGCGTGCCGCGGCGCGGGGACTGTCCAGGAAGTAGCCTGCGTCGAGCTGGGCCACGAGCTCCTGCAATTGTCGGAACGTCAACGAATGGGCCGTACGCCGGGTCAGGGCGGAGTAAATTTGCGAGAGCGCCCGCGTTCCATCCATGAGAGCCAGTGCTGATAACATGGGCTCAAAAATGACGATGAGCTGCTCGGTGAGGCCGCCGGGGTCTTTCAGGCAGACCCCTCTCCGGCCGGAATCTTGGACCGGGAAGGCTTCAAGTGCGCGCAGGCAAGGCTTGAGAGGTTGTTCCACGGAAGGGTCCAGGTTGAAAAAAAGGCGACGCTGGCCAATTTCTAGAGGTGGCACTCGCCGCTTTTGGACGTTTTCGAGTAAAGTCTGGCGGATTCCACACAGCACGCTGTAGGCTCAAGGAAAGGTAGACGGAAAGACCGCCTCTTTCAACCCAAGACGGATTTGCCGCGAGGGCTTCAGGTTCCGACACTGTTGGCGGCGACCTGTTGTCTCCGGCTTTCTTGGGGGTCCAAGCGTGCTAGCGTCCATCTTGGCCGTTCTTGGTGCAGGACGCGGATGACGCGTTTTCCTGCCCCCGTTTTTTTCTTTGTGTTGCGTTCCGCTCCCATCGGGCGCCGTCCGACGCCCGCTGTTCGCCCTTTTTGCCCCTCTTGTCATCGGTTGCCCGAAAGATGGACAACCCCCAATCCTTGCTCCAAGCTCGTCGGCAGGGGGCCTGACCTTCCAGGGAGCGGCCGAACCGTCATCGGGAGATGCATCGTTGAAGCTCAAGGCATACCGCTGGATGCGGGGAACTCGGATCGAAGTTTTCGGGGATCGGGCCGTCGATGCCCTCATTGGGAACAGGCCCCTGGACCAGTGGCAGCGGGAAATGTTCGGCCGCGCCGGCTTCGAGGTGGAGGAGGTCGAGGATCTCGCCACGATCCCGGAGAAGCGGTTTCTGCTGTTCCACGACAATCTTTTCATTAGCCCGCCTCTCTTAAAGAAGGTGCTCCGTACGTTCCGCCGCCGGTTGGAGGCGGCCCCCGGAACCTACCGGATGGCGCTCTCGAAGAGCGCGTTCACGGATTTTTCGCTCTTCACCGGCGAGCAGTCCAAGATTGTGGACGAGTCTGGCGAGGAAGCCCATCTCTACGGCCTGTACTTTGTGGAAGTGGAGGATCTCGACTCGGTTCTCTCGGCGCTGGACTCGGCGGTGCCGGTGATCCTCGACCCCTGGCTCAAGGAAGTGACCATCCCATTCTCAAGCCGCGTGGAAACCATGAGCGACATGCGGCTCCCCCTCACCGATCTCGTGGCGTTCGAACTCACGAGCTGGGTTCATCTTTGGCAGGCGAATATTTTTTCCATCGGGATCCGCCTGGTGGGCCTGGTCCGGTCGCCCTTGACGCTTTTTTGGGTCCTTTGGCGAGTGGCGCTGGGGCTTCTGGGGGCCTGGAGCTTGCGGCCCATGAAACTCCTGACCTCCGTCGCTGCCAGTCTTACGTCTCGCGGCAGAGGATGCAAGATCCATCCGTCTGCCGTCGTAGAGGCCTCTATTCTTGGAAAAGGCGTAGAGATCGGCCCCTTGTGCGTCGTCCGAGGCTCCATCCTGGGGGACGGCGTCCAGATTATGGAGCAATCCATCGTCGATGGATCGGTCCTGGGCGACGGAGTGATCGTCAACCAGCAGGCCATGATCAAGGTCTGCGTCGCCTATCCAAAGGCGGTGTTCGCCTGGATGCAGACGGGCCTCGTGGGCCGCCGAGCTTTCTTGGGCCGACTCTTCCGGCCCCTGGACATGAAGTTCCAGGGCGAGGTCAGGGTCCGTCACCGTCAGCGGATCGTCAACACCGGCATGCCCTTCCTGGGCTGCTGCATCGGTCACCGGGCCTTCGTCTCCGCCACCAGCGTCATGCTGCCAGGCCGCGTCATCCCCAACGATTACAAAGTGCTCTCCGACACCAGCGCCTACATCGACAAGGTGCCGGACGATCTTCCCACCGATTGGCTCCTGCTAGCGAAGAACGGAACAATTGAACCGCTGGCTCCGGCGAAGGTGAAGCGCCGTAACGCGACGGAAGAGGCGGATGGCGGCGGGCGCAAAACTCCATCGAGCCGCGCCAAGACAGCTACGCCCTCTCCCGATGCTTGATCCCCGGCCATCAACACCGGAAGCCGATGACGCATTCTCCGCAACGAGCGCGGGTCGCCGGAGGGATCTTTCCAGCGGTTCGGAATTCGGGCCTTCGCGGGGATGGTTCCGTCGCCGGATTCTATGGTGCCCGGCGGAGATCGTCCGCTTCCGGTAGCCCGAGCTCGCGAAGCCGAAATCCCTCGCCGCGAAGGAAAACCGCGTTAGGAAGAACCTCTTTTCCGAACTCCACGGCGAAGGCCCGGAGGCGGCCTTCCGGGAGCTTGAGAATTTCTACCTGGTAGTGGGGCGTCTGGAGCCGCTCTCCTTCCTGGAGGGGCGGCCTTTCCCCGGTGTAAGCCCGCTCGATATACGACTCCAGGTAGGCGTCGTCCCCCGTCGCCTCGAAGAGAAGCTTTCCGCGGTGGCTCCAGGAGACCTTGGACTTGAACGAGCTAGAGCTCCACAGGAATTGCGGCGCGATGCTCAGGACCTCTACGTTGAGGCCCCGCCGGGGAAAGGCCAGGCGAACCGCGTGGGGGAAGGCCAGGGCGCTGGCCGCGGGAAGATCCGCCACGAATAGGCTTCTGGCTTCCGGGTTGGCCTCCAGGGCGGCCACGGCGTCGTCGATGGCCAGACGCGATTTTTGGGCGATCCCCTGAAAGACGAGGTTCTTGCCCAAGGCCACGGCCAGGACGATGAGAAAGACGACGCCCATCTCCCGCCACTCGCTTCCACTGTAGCCCTCGCTCTTCTTGGGGAGCAGCTTGGCGCCCACTAGGAGGCAGTAGCCCATGGAGGGCAGGTAGAGGAATCTTTCGCCCACGGAGACCATGAGCACCGGCAGGAGGCTGACGAGCATCCAGAGAAGGCCGAATTGTCGGGCCTGCTTCTCCTTGGCGTCCCGGTAGGTGGAGAACAGGACCGCCACGGTGACGATAGAGAGGATGCCGAAGAGGGGCCAGTATCGGAGCCAGAAGGGCAGCGTCACCACGGGATCGGGCGGGATGAAGAGGACCAGGTCCGCCAGGTAGAGGAAAAAGCCCATGCCGATGTTCTGAAGCATGTCGGGATCGCCGAAGCCATGGGCGAAGGGGTGGGGAGGAGGATGGAAACCGCCGAAGAAGGCAATTCGAAGGCCAATGTACACCATGCCCACGATCCCCGCGGCCACGGGGAAGGCCAGTTTTCTTCCCAGGGGCTCGGCCCGCCGGTAGTAGAGGTTGTAGAGCAGGACGATGGCCGGGAAGGTGATGGCCATCTCCTTGGCCAAGAGGCTCGTGGCGAAGAAAAAAAGGCTTGCGGCCTGGAGAACTGGGTTTCCGCCGTGGCTCTCCTGGCCGCTGTTTGCCGCCGGCCACCTATTCGTGCTCGCCAAGTAGGCGGCAAAGGCGGCGGCGAAGAGGAGGCCCGCAATGAGGTCGGTTCTTCCGGAGACCCAGAGGATTGCTTCGGTGTGGCAGGGGTGAAGCCCAAAGAGTGCCGCGGTACCCCAGGCGGCCACTTCGCCTTGGCTATCGCTCCAGCACCCCGACGATGACCGGGTTCCCCCAAGGCCGTAGGCGAAGATCCGCCGGGCGATGAGATAGCAAAGAAGAGTCGTGGCCAGGTGGAGGAGCAGGTTCGTCAGGTGGTAGCCGAAGGGAGTCATGCCCCAGATGGCGTGATCGATAAGGAAGCTCAACGAGACCAGGGGCCGAAAATACTGGATGGCCAGATCGGGATCGGCCCACCAGGCCCCCGCGTCGCTTCCCTTGAGCACCCAGGATCGGAGGGCCTGGTCCAGGGATCCGGACTCGAGGTCCCGAAGCCGCTCGATGTGGAGGTAGTCATCGGCGAAGAGGGTACTTCCAAGGGAGGGCAGCAGCGGGAGAGCCGTGACGAAGAGCAGGGCGGCCCAGGGAAGGAACCGCCAGCGGGATAGGAGCGCGGATTGCATTGCGAAGGGCCTCTTCTTGGCTTGGAAATGGAGTTGGTATCGGTTCGATGACGGGGTTTCAGAGCCTCTCCGGGAGACCGTGCGCCGGGATTCAAGGACTGGTCCCAGTTTCAGGGCCGGCGGCGATCTCCTCCAGGGCTCTTTCCATCTGGTCCAGGAGGCTTGCCACCTCTTCGGGGGTGAAGAGCTGGTCCAGGTAGAGAACCGTGAGCCGGAGCTCCGAACCAGCGGTGAGAACCGTGCAGATGATCCCCACGCCGTCGGGCGGCCGGACGGTCACCAGGCCTCCTACAAGGCGGCCTTCCTTGAGCGGTATCCAGGTCTTTGTTCCCAAGGGTGCCGAGGCCAGGCGACCCATATTGCTGACGACGAAGGAGTCCGAGAGAAGGGGTTTCGTGGCCGCCGGGAGCACCAGCTTTTTGGCCCAGGAGAGGGGGAGCTTGAGCGGTGCGCCTAGGAGGACGGTAGCTTCGGCGATATCCAGCTCCCTGCACTCCCTGGTCTGCAGGTGGACCCGCTGGAGCAGCTCGTGACCGTCCTGGCACTCCTCGGGCGCCATCCAGACCGGGAAGGCCGAGGATCGGTTTTCCACCAGGTACGCGCCGTCCTCGGGGCGCCGGAGATTCTGGTTGACCATGACCCGAAGGGTTCCCCTTTTGAGGCCCCGATCCTCCTTCCAGCGATTGATGGCCACTCCCCAGGCGGAGAGGACCAGGTCGTTGAAGCTGGCTCCCCGGGCCTTGGCGCCCTGGAGATAGCGGCGCGGCGCCTCGCCGGAGAAGGCGCGGCTCTTGATGGCGATCCGGCCGCCCGGTTTCTTCCACGGGTCGAAAAGAGTGTCGGGCGGCGCAAATCGGTAGGCGGAGCTCCGCCGGAAGTGGAAGGCCAAGAGGCGGCCGAAGAGCTTTAGGCGCCGGAAGAAGTTGCCGCGGACTTGGGGCATGGGCTCGGCGGCATAGTCGGGATCGGGGCCGGGTGGCGATCCGCCGTGGTAAGTGGCCAAGAGATCCCGAATGAAGATCAGCGAGCCGTAGCCGTCTCCCAGGGAGTGGTGGAACCGGAATCCAAGGGCATTGGGCTTGTCCTGGCGCTGGATCCAGTGGAACTGGACCAGCGGGCCTTCCTCGGGATCGAAGGGGATGTTCAGAATTTCCGAGGCGATGGAATCTTCCGAATCCAGGCTGGCCAGAGGGCTTTGGGCGTTATGGAAGATAGAGGCTCGCTGGGCGGCATCGGTGACCAGTTCCCAGAAAAGTCTTTTTCCAAGGCCTCGGCCTCTTCGCACCAGACGTGATCCGGCCTTGGGATGACGCTGAAACGTTCGCTGAAGTGCCTTGATCCACCGGTCTCGCTCCAGGCGCAAATCCTCGAACAAGAAAAACCACATGCAGGTTACGGGCGCGCCAAGGCCCTCGAATAGAAGAAAAAACTTGTCGTGTGCCTGGACCCGGATGGGAGCGTGGCGGATCGGGCTGGCGGCGGAATGGCGGATCATGCCTTCTTCCTTGCCTTCCTTACCGGCGTTTCCGGGTTCATGGACCTTCCCGGTTCCATCGGTTTCCCCGGTCCCGCCAGATCGGTCAGGCAGACTGGAATGGTCGGGACCTTCCTCTTGCTGTCTTTGGGCGTCGTGGGTCATGGGGGAAACCTCCACGGGGAGCTTCGGATTTCCTGGGCGGGCGGCTTTCCGACGGAGATTGCGGGGAGAATCGGCGAGTGGCGCGCAACGGATGTGAGCGACGGGAGCGGAAGGCAACCCAAAAGAAGATCCTCCAAGTGATGCTTCCTTTTCGGCGCCGTGCGCGCTGGGGCTTGTGGAGCGTCAGTTTTGCATGTAGCCGATGCCCTCCAGGGTTTCCTTGGTGAAGGGATCGATTTCGTAGGTCTCCGCCGAGGAATGCTCGGGCTTGAGCTGCTTTCGCCACTGGTGGAGTTCTCTTTCCAGCTCCTTGGACCTGTCGGTCATGGCCTCGATGATGTTGCGCTCCTCCCCAGGATCGGCGGCCAAGTCGTAGAATTCCCGTTCCCCGGTGGAGGACCAGATGACCTTTTCGTTGCCCTTCTGAAGGGAAGCGCTGAAGCGGCCCGCCAGGTGGTAGTCGCAGCCAACGCGGCGGCCCACGGCCTTCCAGACCTTTTCGGCGATGGGGAAATACTCCGAAAGAACGCGATTCTCTCGCTTCTCCAGGTCAGGCCCGGGAACGATACTGAGGGCGTCCTGGAGCTTCGTCATGGGAAGCCCCACCACACTTTCGATAGTGGGCAGGATATCCACAAGGCTCACCGCCCTGGTGATGCGGCTTCCCGGCGCGAATCGCTTGGGGTAGCGGATGACCAGGGGAATGTGGAGGACGGAATTATAGAGCAGACCGCCATGGCCGATCTGGCCCCGTTCCCCCAGGGACTCTCCGTGGTCCGACGTGACGATGACAAGGGTGTCGTCCAGGAGGTTCCGCTGCCGGAGGGCCTCGATGATCCGCCCGATCTGGTGGTCCACGTAGGTGACTCCGGCGTCGTAGAGATCGATGACCTGCTGGAGGCGACATTCGGGGACGGTCCAGCGGTTCTCCTTGCAGACCAGCTCGCCCGCGCCGGCGCATGGATCCGAGATTCCTGTCGCCTGGCAACTGGCGCAGAGGAAGAGAGGCGTCTCCCGGACCCAGGTGCGGCCAATGGTTCGCGGAAGAGGTTCGGGGAGCCACTTGGAGAAGTAGGGATCCGGCACGGTGCCGTACGGCTCGTGGGCCTCCATGTAGTTGGCGAAGGCAAAGAAGGGCTGGCCGCCGCCTTGGACGCCGTCAAGCCAGTCAATGAGGGCGTCGGTGATCTCCCGGCCTCCAAGGTCGGGCTGATCCGTGCCCAGCACCAGTGTGGAGAAACGGGACTTGGCCAGGTTCATGAAAAAACCGCTGAGCGTCGTCTGAATCCCCAGGTAGTCGAAGCGCTCGAATCCCTGATCCAGGCCGCTCATGGCGCTGAGCCAGGGGTTGGCGGAGAAGCCGCCGGTGGCGTAGCCCTGCTGCCCCAGGATCTCGGCGATGGTGGTTTTCGAGCGTCCCAGGCGGATGCGGCCGTTGTCGGTTTCGTGGGTGCTCGTGTAAAGGCCGGTGAACAGGGACGCATGAGCTGGCAGCGTCCATGACGCGGTGGTGTAGGCTTCCTGGTAGAGCGCCCCCTCGGCCGCCAGACGGTCGATGTTGGGCGTCGTTTCCCGATGGTAACCATACGCCGAAACCCGATCCTTTAGCAGCGTATCAACCACAAGGAGCAGCACATTGGGCGGCTTTTTCCCTTGGAAATTCAGGGCGCCGCGGGCGGGGACCTGGTGCATGTTGACGGCGCCCACGATGCCCGCGCAAAGAAGAGCCACGCCCAAAAGGATCGGGATCGGCGAGCCAGGGAGCGGCCAAAGCCCCTTCAGCCGCTCCGGCGTCAGACGGTCCAGCCCCAGATAGGTGCCAGCCACAAGCAGAATCACGAGCTGCGCCCCGAACGCCAGAAAGATGTAAAAGCGTCCCGGGAGGATCGATTCCGGATTCCAAAGAAGGGCCACGGCGATGTAGAGGATGGCCAGGCTCATGAAGTTGATCCCAGGCCCGGCCCAGGATTCAGGAAGCCTCCGCTCCACGCCGACCACCAGCGGTATCACAACGATTCCCGCCACCGCCCCGAACAGCAGGTATTGGAAAAAGAGCGACACCAGGTTCCAAAAGAGCACCAGCAAGATTCCCGTGGAGGTGCCCAGCCAGTAGAGCACCACTGCCGTGCCAAGGAGCTCGGCAAGAAAATAGCACACGCCGTAGACCATTCCGGTCCAGAAACCCCGAAATAACGCCGCCTTCACAGTCTTCCTCCAACACCGTCGAACCATTTTTCTCTCAACAGAATAGCACGAAGCGGCCATTTTTTTCAGGTTGAGTTCCGCTCACGTCGCTCACGTCCGTGTCGCGCCCCTCGCATCTCATCGCCGGCAAGCTAGCCTCGTCCCGTGAAGGCGGTGTACCGGAGGGCCGCGTTTGGGTGCCGTCGCCGGGCGTTAGGAGCTTTCGCCGGCTGGCGGCGCTCATTCTTAGCCGGACTTCGTGGTTTCGGGGGCCGGAGGATCCGTGGACCCCTCTGGAGCGTCATCGACGACGCTGGGAGCCGCCCATTCCTCTGGAGGCAGGGGCTTCTCCACCTTTGAAGGGCGTTCCCGGCTTGAAGGGCGCAGGGTTTTGAGAACCCAGATTTGCGCGTCTCGGAGGAGACCTGCCCTCAGGCCCAGAAAAGTCCCGCCGGCACA
>JAJRTK010000023.1 GCA_024278345.1 bacterium
CCACCGAGGAGAGCAAGGTGAAAGAATTGCCGTGATTGGCTGCTGGGGGGCTTTTCTGGGGCTGGATGGAGGTTGCGGAACGTCTTGAGGGCAACAAGCCTTGCCATAAGAAGAGAAAACAATTCTCAGAAAGTTTTTCCCCGAAGAACTTCTACGGCTGGACAATTCTCAGAAAGTTTTTCCCCGAAGAACTTCTACGGCTGGAATGGAGGGAAGCATGGTGCGCGGATTTGGGTGGTGCTCCAGCCCTAGGGCAATGGATGACGAAGGCGGCGATAATGGCGAGCAGCGGGCGCCGGATGGCGGTCGATGTGAGCGGAACGCAACACGAAGAAAACAAAGGGTTTTTCAGCAACTCCGCCCTAAACGAAGAGCACGACGCGGATTTGGATTGGGATGTTTGCTCGTGACCTTGATGGGGGCTGGAGTCGCTTTGGCAGAGGAGGAAGCTATTTTGGAAAGGCCCGAGGTTGACGCTGCGGTGGCCTGGTATCGTGCGCTGCTGGCTGGCGATCTGGAGGGCGCTGTTTCCCTTTCCGGGTTTCCCTTTGCCTTTGATGGTCCCCACCCCTTGAAGAGCGGTAAAGAGCTTCGCGATGCCTACAGGAAGATGCTCCCGGAACTCCGATCTCTTGCAGGGTCGGAGATCCAGTGGAAGATCCTTCCGTCCGACGAGCTGGGAAAGACCTTTTGCCCGCCTGGCGGAGTTCGGATTCTCTTGACTTTGAGGCCGGCGGCGAAACATCTGGCGGTTTGCGTGGATCCGGGCCTGGAGAATGGATCTGGCGCCAAGGTCATGGGGTTCCGAAGTTGAGCAGTGTTTGACGGCCCTGGTTCAGGTGAAGTTCCATGGGCGGTGGGGGCGTTTCTTGGGCGCGGATTCCCATCGGTATTGAGCCAACCGATGGCGCGGGTGTTGGGCTTGGAGTGGCGCGGGTGTTGGGCTTGGAGTGCCATGTAGCGGGAGAGCGGAACCAATGAAGAATGAAATGATTCGGCTGGGCATCACGGCGTCTGCGGAGCTTCGGCCTCACGAAGACTTTGATGCTTCCCGGGTGCAGGGCGTCACGAACAAGATCCGGGAAGATGGCTGGCTTCGCCATCCGATCCTCTGTCTTGTGGACACGGATGGGATTCATTACGTGGCGGATGGCCACGGTCGGCGGATGGCCGCTCTGGAGCTTGGACTGCGGGATCTTCCGGTCCATCTGGTCTCCGTGAGGCAGGTGGAGCTCCACACCTGGGTCCACGAAGTGGAGAGGCTCACCTGGCGGGAACTCATAGAGATTTTCCGTGCCGCTGGCTTCGAGATGACCGAGGGCTCCGAGGAGGTTGGGGGAGTCGGCGCTTGGATCCGTCATCCCGATGGCCGGGTTTGCGCCGCGACGGATCGTTCGGGCGATTTTTCGGCGTTCGCTCATCTCCGGAGCGCCGTGGATGAATATACCCATGGCGGTCACGTGATCCGCCATATCAACCTCCCAGCCACTTCGGATCTGCCCATCGTTCACTTTCCCTGCTGGAGCGTCGAATCATTCGCGGAAGCCGTGCTTTACGGCGTGATTTTCCCCGCGGGCGTGACGCGGTTCCTGCCGAAGATTCGCGTTCTGGACCTCAACGTGCCACTCGATTTTCTGATGGAGGAACGCTCCACCCAAGAGAAGTCGGCCGACCTCATCTCCCGAGTGGAGCGCGTGGGGTTCCGGATTGTGAAGGATGGCCGATTCGAGCATTACACGGGCGATTTGGCTTTTCCCCAATCGGATCTCTGGTCTTTTCCTCTCGATTGAAGGCTCAAGTGAAAAACCTCTTGCAGCGTCAGCCCGCTTTCCCTTTGCCAACGGGGCGGAGCCGCCTGGCGGAGCTTCTGGGGACGGATGGCAACAAGACCGTTCACCCTTTTTGGGGTTGGGTTCCGCTCACGTCGCTCACCTCCGTTGCGCGCCCATCGCCTTTCGGCTCTCAGGGGAATCGGTCAGGAAACCGAACTGGTGGGGCTTTTCCCTCGGGAAGCCGAGCCGGTGGGAGCTTCCCCCTCTTGGCCTGCCTCTTCTTTTCCCTGGCCGGTTGTGGAAAGGCAGCGGAGCCGCTGGTGGTTCTCTTCTGCCTGGACGGGGCTTCCCCCTGGTTGGTGGACGAGCTCCGGGATGAAGGGAAGCTGCCCACCTTGAATCGGTTGATGGAAGCGGGAGTTTCAGGACCTCTCCGATCCATTGAATCGGTGCGGCTGTCGCTGCCCCAGGCCCAGCGGGGACTCATCTCTCCCGCGGTCTGGACCAGCGTGGCCACGGGTGTCACACCGGCCAGGCATGGCATCCTGGATTTTGTTTTGCCCCGGTCCGGGAGCTCCTTCGTCTGGATCGGCTCGCGGAAGGGGCGGCCCCGGGCCGCTCTCGAGTTGGGAGAGATCTCCGGCAGGCCGCCCTTTCGCCTTCGCTTTCGGGTCAGGGCGCACGCGAAGGTTGAAAAACAGACCCTGGAAGTCGTATTCAACGGAGTTTCTCTGGGGCGGGCTCCCGTGGGAAAGAGCTGGGAGGAAGGATCATTTGCTTTGCCGGAAAGTTTGGCGCGGCCCTCCAGGAATCGCGTGACATTCCGGTTTGCTCGGCAGTTCAGGCCTTCCGGGGCGGAGAAAAAGAAGGATGATCGGCCCCTGGCGGGTGCCCTGGCCAAGCTGGCAGTGGTGGATGGGAAGGATCGGGTCGTCCTGGAACTCGACCCGGTCTTGGACCGGGTTGCCCTGGGCCACGGCTTCTATCCGCCGGAAGCGGAGTTCGTGGACGTCCAGAGCAGTGATTGGCGGGCGCCGCCAATCTGGAGCTCCCTGGGGGAGTTGGGCCACGAAGTGGGGATTGTGGGCCAGTGGGCCACTTGGCCCGCCTACCGGGTGAACGGCTTTCTGGTGAGCTCCTACATGGGACTTTTGGGGGTGGGGAAGCGGGGCGAGCTTCCCGGCCTTACCTGGCCCCCGGAGCTCGCGGATCGTTTGTTGCCGTTGGTTCCGCCCGATTCAGCGGTGACTAAGATCCTCCGCGACCTCTATCCGGAAGGGTGCCAGGCCGACAGCCCGGAGCGTTTGGAGGCATTCCGTTCCGTGATTTGGCAGGACGAGTTCTATGACCGGATCGCCCAGGAGCTGCTGCCCACCATGGAGGGCGGCCTCTTTTCCATCTACTTTGAGGCCATCGACGTGGCCAGCCATGATTTCCTGCCTCTACGGGCGGGCGAGCCTCTTCCTGAAGGCTGCCCGGAATCAGTGCGCCAGATCGTCGATGAGGTTTACCGGCAGACCGACCAGCGGATGGAGCGCTTGCTCCGCCTGGTCCCGGACGACGCCGTAATCCTGGTCCTCTCCGATCACGGGTTGGTTTCCCGCGGCCGGAGAGGCAGTCATATACGGGACGGAATCTTCGTGGCCAAAGGGCCGAAGTTCCGAAAGGGAGCGCGAATCCACGGAGCTTCGGTCCTCGACATCGCCCCCACGCTTTTTCACCTGTTTCGGGAAGAAATCCCGCTGGCCATGGACGGCCAGCCGCTGGTCCAGATCTTCGAGGCGAAGTTCCTGGAGTCGCATCCGCCGCGCTGGACGGCCCGCACTTTCCCTCTGCCCGACGTCGAGGCGCCCGGTGCGGGAGTGAACGAGGAGCTGATGGAGCGGTTGGAGGGGATCGGCTACATGGATTGAGAGAAGGTCAATCCTCGGTTTTTGGTGCAGGCCGCCTCTTGGGCAGAGAACGGGAGTCGCTTTTCGCGGTGGTGCTTCGGCCTTTAGGGCACTGAGTGGCGAAGGCGTCGGCAAGGGCGAGCAGCGGGCGTCGCGAGGAACGATAGTTCGGCCACGAGATTCGGGATTGGTACAGGGATATCTTGTCAGGCGGTTACCATAGCGGGGACCTATCAAATTGTCGTGTTTTTGCTTTACAATTTTCTTCGCCGAAACGGTGGCACCGGCATCTTGCCGGTGTAGCGCCCTCCGGGCTGCACGGAGCCGGGAAGGAGGCCCGCCCCAGCGGTGAAGTTGTCAACCGG
>JAJRTK010000419.1 GCA_024278345.1 bacterium
CTGGTAGCTCTCCTTCAGTTACTCCCCACCCCGCCTCACGGCGACGCAGTTTCTGTCGGATACAGACCGGAGTGTGCATGTCTGGGAAGGACTTTCACCTTCCTGTCCGAATGTGCTTTCAGGCGTACGTCCAGGGAGCGATCGCTCCCTGGTGGGTGCAGGGCAAAGCCCTGCCAGGGGACCGGGGACAGAGTCCCCGGACGACCAAGGGGTAACGCGAAGCGTGACCCGCTTTGCGTGGATGGCCTTGATGAGATATCCGGGATTAAGGGGTCCGGGCGCAACGGAAGCCGATGGTGGAGTACGTCAGCGCCGGAGAGTACCAGTTCCGAGTCGCACCGCGGAGTTTGTCATTGTAGCTGTACCACGACCCGCCGCGCGACACTCGAACCGTTCCGGAAATAGGCCCGGGTGGGTTGTTTGGCGGACTGCTGGAATAGTAGTTTGAGTCATACCAGTCCTGGCACCATTCCCATACGTTGCCAGCCATGTCGTGGGCTCCGTACGGCCCTCGGTCGTCTGATGTTTGAAAGCCCCCCTGCAGCGAGCCGTCGTAAAAACCTACCGGGGTCGTCCACGGATAGCTTCCCGTTTCATACGGGTCACCGCTGGCCGTGTAGTTAGCATAGCTGCCATCGATGCCGTTTCCCCACGGGAAGATTCGTTCGTCGGCTGCTCGGTCTGCCTTTTCCCACTCTGCTTCCGTTGGTAGACGCTTTCCTTGCGCCTGGCAGTAAGTGTACGCTCCATACCAGCTCACCAGAGCCAAAGCGTGCCCTTCATAGCCCGACTCTACGCTGTAGGGACCGTTGGGATCATACAGAATCCGGCTAGAGGAATCCTCGGTCTTGACGTTGGCGCAACGAAAGATATCGGGCGTGTTGGGATCGTCATCCATACACCCATTTGTATGGTTCGTCCCTGACGCGTTCAGCCACGTCGCATACTCAGCGTTCGTCACCTCGTGCGTGTCGATGTAGTAAGCGCTGAGGGTCACCGAATGCACCGGGGCTTCGTCTGCCCCACAGGAGTAAGGACCCTGTGAGCCATTGCAGCCCATATTGAACGCTCCCGCTGGCACCAGGAGGTCATTGCTTGGTGTCGGCGTCATTGTAGCGGTTTGAGCAGCAGTCGCCGTTGCTGTCGGAGTGGCGGTTGCTGTTGCCGTGGGCGTCTCCGTCGGCGTTGGCGTCTCTGTGGGAGTGTTGGTCTGGGTCTCCGTGGGAGTGGCGGTTGCCGTGGGCGTCTCTGTGGGAGTGTTGGTCTGGGTCTCCGTGGGAGTGTTGGTCTGGGTCTCCGTGGGAGTGGCGGTTGCCGTGGGTGTCTTCGTGGGAGTGTTGGTCTGGGTCTCCGTGGGAGTGGCGGTTGCCGTGGGCGTCTCCGTCGGCGTCTCGCTGGGTGTCTTCGTGGGAGTGTTGGTCTGGGTCTCCGTGGGAGTGGCGGTTGCCGTGGGTGTCTCTGTCGGCGTCTCGCTGGGTGTCTTCGTCTCAGTTGGACTATCTGTCGGAACGCTGGTCGCCGTTCGCATTGGAGAAGCTGTTGGGCTCACCGGATACGGATAGAGCGTCACCAACTCCGCGGTCACGCTCCCTGAGCCATCCATGAGCACTTCCGTTGAGTCAGAGCCGTACCCATCATGCGAGAATTCCAGCCGATAGACTCCCGGCGCAAAATCGCCTCTGAACGAATAGGACCCATCCGCCGCGGAGATTGTCTCGATTGATGCCCAAACCACACACGCCAGCGCGAACAGCGCCAGTGGCATCAGTTTTCTTGCCCACCGCAACAGCACCACAAACAGACACAACACCACAACCGGCAGCGCCAACCACGCGTCCGCTGCCACAAGAGTTGTCAACGGCGTTAGAATCACGGATGTCCCCAAGTGGTCCACACTCCCGTCGAGCTTCACAACCCCGACGATGCCGTCTTGAGCCAATACAAACGACGGAAACAACATCCAAAACAAGCCAGAAACAGTTACCATCATTGTTGCGAATTTGGGCTTCATCCTCTTACCTCCCTTGCCTCCCTTGGTTTCCCCGTTCACTCTTCATAGCAACATCCCCATAAAAATATCGGTTTTTCCATGTTCTTCTTGAGCTGTAGGCGGGTAGGTCAGGGGCCTTGCGGCCCCTTTCCCCCCTAAGAACCGTGCACGCCAGTTTCCTGGACACAGCGGCTCAAGCAAACTGCGTTGCTCCTCAACTACTCGCTTCCTCGGGCCAAAGCCGAAGCTGTCGCGACCGCTTCCGAGACCTCCTCCGTGTCACGTTGCCCACTCGTTAGTTGTTTTCCAGAAGCAAGCCATATTCTGTTAGATTTAGCAACCTTCGGAGTTGCGTTCGGTCACGACTCCAAATCTGAGTCCACTCGAGTTCATTTCAGCCTGAGATCTTCTCGACTCGATCAAACGATGAACAAGGCCTGACTTGCGTATCACAACTGAGTGGTTTTTTTCCGAATTGGTGAATCTTGTCAATTTCGAAAACAGCTTGAAAAAGATGGATTTTTCATGCGATTGCCATGGTTCCCGGGGAAAGATGTCTGGGAAGTTCTGGACCAAGGCGGAGGGGCACTATCCGGGTTTCCCGCAGTTTGTTAGGATAAGAATTGGAGGAAGCCCATGAATCCCATCTCGCCAGCAATTGTCGGTCGAGAGGTGATCTACCCTGAAAGCGACGGGAAGCCCATGGCCGACAATACGGAGCAGTTCTTCTGGATTGTGCTGATCAAGGAGGGTCTGGAAGCATTGTTTGCGGACCGGGAAAAGGTCTCCGTGGCGGGGGACCTTCTGTGGTACCCGGTGGAAGGTCGCCCCGATATCCGCCGAGCGCCGGATGCCATGGTGGCGTTTGGTCGTCCCAAGGGCCCCTGCGGCTCCTAGCTCCTATTTGCAGTGGCGTGAAGAAGGGATCGCGCCGCAAGTGGTGTTCGAAGTGTTGTCGCCGGGGAATACGAAGTACGAGATGGTGGAGAAGCTAGGTTTTTACGAGCGGTATGGCGTAGAGGAATACTACTTGTGGGACCCTGATTCAGGTCGGCTCCAGGGCTGGATGCGGGAGGGAGCAGACCTTGCGCCGGTCTTCCAGATGGAGGGCCACCAGAGCTCGCGGCTGGGGGTGCGGTTTGAAGTGCGTGCCGGGAAGCTGGAGCTGTATGGTCCCGATGGTAGCCGCTTCTTGAGCTACGTGGAGCTAAAGCGGAAGATGGAGTGGGAACGGCGGCGGGCGGAGCAGGAAAGACAGCGGGCTCTCGTGGCGGAGCAAGCGGCGGAACGGGAAAAGTGGCAGGCGGATGAGGAAAGACGGCGGGCGGATGAGGAAAGACGGCGGGCTCTGGTGGCGGAGCAAGCGGCGGAGCGGGAAAAGTGGCAAGCGGAGCAGGAACGGCAGCGGGCTCTCGTGGCGGAAAAATCCGTGGACCGGGAACGGGAGCGCGCCGATCTGCTGGCGGAGCGACTGCGGCAGGTGGGGATCGATCCCCATGACTTGCACTGAGACTCCCGCCCTTTGTCGTACATAAAAATGGCGGTCCCTACGGGGATCGAACCCGTGTTTCCGGCGTGAAAGGCCAGCGTCCTAACCACTAGACGAAGGGACCGCACAAGGTGGAAGCCTGTTGCTTCCATAAGGCTTGAGATTGCCGTTAAATCCGGGACCACTGGCGGTCCCTACGGGACTCGAACCCGTGTTTTCGGCGTGAGAGGCCGACGTCCTAGGCCACTAGACGAAGGGACCAGCAAGAAAACAACCGAATTTCGGCAAGTGGGGAGCTTATTAGCCTGTTTCGAGCTTTCCTGTCAAGAGTGGCTGAGCCTATGCAATCCGCCAGTTGCTGGAACTCCTTGCCATCCCTTATTGGTTAAAAGAGGGAATTGATTCGAAGTTGGAGGGAACTCTTGATGTCGGGCGAGCGGGGCATTCGCGAAAGTGAGCTGGCGGAGCTCATTGGGATAGCGATGCAGCTTCAAGAACGGGCCGAGGAGCCCGGGGAGCAGCGCCTCTCCAAGGGGGACCTCTTTCAGATCGGGGAAAACCTGGGGATCTCGCAGCCGGTTATGGAAAATGCCCTGAGCAGCTACCGCGAGTTGCGGCGGGACCTGTTCCGCTCGGCTTTAGGGGAACAGGTGCGGGAGGAGCTACTTCGGAAGCTGGGAGACGTGAAACTACGGGATCTGTACCGTGGCCGCGAGAAAATGGTGGCGCGGATCGAGGCTCGGGAGCGGCATCTCCGGCTTTTGCGGAAGGAGATGGGCCTCTTGGAGCTTTGGAATCCCTTTTCCACCAGTCCCGAGCGGTCAGAGCTCCATCGGCAGAAAGAGGCGCTGAAAAACGAGCGGCGCCGATTGCGAGAGGTCGGGCGGCGTCTGGAAGAACGGGTGGAGGAGGTTCTGGACATGGTGGGCCCTCTGAGCGTGGTCTTGCGAACCGCCCGAGTCGAGAAACTTCTCAAGGGATTGGGCGCGGCCCGTTTTTCCCCCGCGGGCCAGACCATCGAGGAGGCGATTCTGCATCAGCGAGCCATGCGCCGGACGATGCTCGACGCGTTTGGCCCCATTCCCGAGGGGGAGGAGCTCGCGCGGATGGTCTTGACGGCCTTGCCCAGCGTTTATGCGGAGCAGGAGGATTTCCTTGAAGGTGAGCTCGACGGTTGAATTCTTGGTGGCGTTTGCGGCGGGCCTGGGTCTGGTCGCATGGCCTCTTCCCGGTTGGGCCGCTGGCGATGGGCTTCTGGAGGTTCGCGAAGCCTTACGCAACGGCCGGTGCAAGGAAGCGGAACCCTTGGCGCTGAAACTGACTGGCGGAGGCCCTGAGACGGGACGGGCTCTCTGTTATTTGGGTTATTGCCGATTGCTTGCGGGCCACCGGGGAGATGCGCTGCGCTTCCTTGACGAAGCGGTTCGCTTGGAACCCGAGGCTGATACCTGCCACTACCTGCTGGCCCAAGCCCTGGAGGGTGCGGGGGAACTGGAATTGGCCGAAAGCCACGCCCGCCGCGCCGTGGAATTGCGCCCGGAGGATGATGCGAACCACTACCTGTTGGGGCGGATCCTTGTCCTTCAGGGGCGGTATGGCGACGGGGCGAGGATCCTGAAGAAGGGCCTGAAACTCCGGCCTGGCGACGGGTACAGCCGGCATTTCTTGGGGCAAGCGCTCTTTGGACGGCGCCAATATGAGAGCGCTTTCGAGGAGTTTCTGAAGGCAAGAAAAGAGCTGGGAGCCGACTTGGGCAACGAGCTTTGGCTCGGGAAGGTCCTCTTGGTCTTGGGACGGTTTGACGGTGCGGAAGAGGCTTTCGAGAGAGCCTTGGAAATCCGGCGAGATCCTTCTGGCCTCTATTGGCTGGCCTTGGCGCGGTTTCGACAGCAGCGGTTCGGCGACGCCGAGGGGCCACTGAGATCCGCAATGGAGATCGATCCCATTGATACGGCCATACGCCGTTTGCTGGGCGTTTGTCTCTGGAAGGACGGGCGGACTGAAGAAGCTTTGCAGGAACTTGAAAAGGTCGTTCATGGAGATCCTAAAGACGAATTAAGTCATTACATCATGGGCGTCCTCAAGCGCGAGGCAGGCAATTTGGAGGGAGCGTTGGAAAGTCTGGAGCGTGCGGCTGAGCTTCGACCGGATGATGGTTTGACGCACTTTCAGCTTGGGGCTGCCTTTGTTCTGGCGGGGCGGCCGGACGCAGCCGTGGAGCATCTTCGACGAACAAAGGAGCTCGGATATCGCGATGCTTTTACCCTTCACTGGTTGGGGCGGGCCCTTTATAGAGCAAGGGATCTGGAAGGCGCCGCCGATGCTTTTGCCGATGCGGCGAGACGGGAAATGGAGCCGGGAACGAACAACCAGTGGCTGGGAATGGTTCTCTACCTCTTGCAGCGCTATGAAGAGGGACTCAAGGTGCTGGCCGTAGCGTTGAAGCAGAATCCCCGGGAAGGGCTGAGCCACTATTGGGCGGGCCTTTGTCATGTCCGGCTCGGTCAGTACGAGGAAGCGGTCCGGGAGCTTTTTGCCGCCGTTCGTCACGGAGTGGATGATGGCCCCACTTCTTTGGTGTTGAGCCAGAGCCTGGTGGCGCTGGGCCGAATGCCCGAGGCCGCTTGGGAGTTGGCTCGTGCCAGGGATGAGGGAATGCAGCCTTCGGAAGAGCTGGAAAAGAGGCTTAAGGGAGCCAAGGCGGTTCAGCCCGCCGAATTGAAATAATCTTCTTGGCCGGAAAGTTTTGTTGGGGGGTCGAAGGACTCTACCCTTTCCATTGACGGTTGTGCTACATTTACCGCCGTCGAGGTTCCTTGAAATTCTCGACAGTTACCTGGTTCTTTTTCGGGACCGGGAAAACCAAAAAAATTGCCGGGATGGCGAAATTGGTATACGCAAGGGACTTGCGATGGCTGTGGCACCATAGGTGGTCCGCGAAGCCGCCGTGAGTGCGCCCGCGGAAACGCGGGACGTAGAACCTGGCTATATGCTGGAAACCCCGAGTATCCGCCGCCACCAGGCCTCCCGCCGCCGGAGCGGGCTGGAGGCCGGTGACAGTGCGGCGGTGCGGACAATCAGCAGGGAAGTCTCGAACCTGGCCCGCAAGGTTGCCGGCGCCCGCGAGGGCCCGATTCCATGACCCCTCAGAGACTGCACGCCGGGCGCCTGACCAGCGGAACCGCCAAGCGCGGAGCCGGCTGAAGGTAATGATACAGTCCAGCCCCCACGGCGACGTGGGGTAGAAGCGAAAATCCCTCGGACTTTTGTCCATGCGGGTTCGAGTCCCGCTCCCGGCATTTTTGGTTGTTTCAGGCTGCTCATCAAAGAGCATGATGGTTGAATTATCGGGATCCAGTCCTGATGAGGGTTAATCGGCAATCGTTCGAGCGGGAATCTAGGAGGGCCGCGGACGATCAGCTCGAGGTAGGCCAACCCCAAAACACCGGTGAAAACTCGCTATCGGCATTGGCGGGCCGAGACGCTGGAACGTTATGCCGACCCTGTCCTGCTCTTGTGGAACCTGGATCTCGAACCAGCCCGACCGGTGCTCCAGAGCTGCCAACATGTCGAACGGTCGAGCGAGCAGGAGCGCGGGCGAGGGAAATCACCGAAAAAGCCCAAGAAGAGGCCCAGTAAGAAGCAACGGAAGCGCTCGGAGAAGAATCAGGGCAAAATTGAATGCCGGCGCCGTGAAACCAAGGCCCGAAAAAAGGCGGAAAAACAGCGAAATCCGCTCACTGCCCGCCATTGGCGATTTACCTTGGACCTGGAAACGAAACGGATCATACGGCTTCTCTGAAGAACTTCCATCGGCTGAGGAAAAACCTTCTAGGCTGTGTCTGACAAAGATCGTCAATTCTGGTATGGGTTTGGGTGGTTTTTGAGAGAGCGACGGTGGGTTGATCATAGGAGAGATGGTAGATGGGACGGCATGAGCTGACTGACGAGCAGTTTGCCCGAATTGAGCCGATGCTTCCAGTCAACACCGGGCGAGGCCGCCGATTTAAGGACCATCGCCGGGCCATTAA